>SHLQ01000055.1 GCA_004282895.1 Acidimicrobiales bacterium | reverse complement strand
CCAGTCCCGGGCGGAGACGTCGTTGAGCACGGTGAAGCCAGCGATGAAGCCGAGGGCGTCGGCGGCATCGACATGGCGAGCGCGCCGGCCTACGACGACACACAGTTCGGCCTCCCAATCGATCGACGTGGAGATCGAGGGGTCGGGTAGGTGGATGTCGTCGTTGGCGCCGATCAGTGCGCCGCGGAACTTCGAGAAGTACGTCGGGTGGCTGGGCAGCTCCCGACCCATCTCCTCGACGTGGTCCCGGTAGTTCAGACCGACACACACGATCTTGTCCGGGTTGGGGACCAGCGGCGCCCAGTCGGCGGCGGCGAGCGACAGCGTCTCGCCTTCGACCTCGGCTGCCTGCTCGACTCCGTCGGCCGCAAGGAGTTGGCCGACGTCGTCCCAGGGAAGGGTGGTCAGGTGCCCATCATCGGCACGGACGGCACGGGTTCCCGTGGCGGTTCTGATCGTGCCGAGTCTCATCGGGATGAGGTGATGTGGTTAGTCGTCATGTGAGTGTTCCCCCTCGGTGAACGCTTCTCGGTAGTAGCCAACGACGGCCAGAATCTCGGCTTCAGTCAGCTTGTCTCCGAACGAAGGCATGCGGTCGCCGCCGTTCGTGATCTGGTTGATCTCGTTCTGAACCTCGGGGTGTTTCGCGGCAATACCACCGAGTGACGGTCCGCGTGTTCCGACACCGTCCGAGCCATGGCAGCGAGCACAGTTGGCTTCGTACAACGCCATGCCGTTCGGCGTTCCGACAGCAGCTGCCGTGGTGGATGGTGCTGTCGTGGTGGATGTGGTTGTTGTCGTCGTGGCTGCGTCGGCCGCCGAGGTCGTGGTCGCCGTTGTGGTGGTTGTTGGAGCCGCCGTCGTGGTGGTCGTGGTTGTCTCGGCTTCGGTCTCCACCACACCTCCCCAGGTGAGGTTGGCGCCTTCGTGCCCGGTGCGAATCGTCCACACCGTTGCGAGAAGGGCGAACAGGATGGTGATGGCACTTATACCGATGCCGATCGGTCGCTTGGCGGAAATCTCATCCCGCGCAATCAACACCAAGGCGGTCAGGCTCGCGGCGAGGCCGATAACGAAGATGCGGAGTGTTTCGCCGAGGCTTTCGTGGTCCTCCACCCAGTCGTCGGCCTCGATGAGCTCGACCAGCGCTTCGCCCGAGGACGCCGCAAGAAGCGTCGAGATAGCGGTGATGACGGCGAGGCCAATAGCGAACCAACGCCACGACGAACGCAGCGACGGCTTCAGTACGAGCAGAATCGCCAGGATCGACAGCACCGGAATGGCGACCACCGGAAAGTGCACCATCAACGGATGCGCGGGCAGGTCGAACACACTCTCCATTGCCCGATAGTAGGTGATTACGGAATGAGGAACGTCGGAGCGAGTGTTTGATCATCATGGCGACAGCCCGATTGACTGTTCGAATGAAGTGGATGGCCGTGGTGATCGTTGTCTCGTCGATGGGATCGGCGTGCAGTAGCACGTCTGGTGACGCGGAGGTCACAGGGACGACCGCGCAGGCGGCGGCCGCAGTCGAGGTCCCGCAGGTCGAACGAGGAGAACGCATCGATTTTGGTGCGGCTCCCAGCTTCCCGACCGGTCCGCTGTCTGAGGACACCACCGCCGCCCTGGAAACGTTCTTTGGCCCGACTCTCGCCGACGGCATCTTCCTTGCGGAGGAATACGAGGCACTGGACACGATCCGAGACACCGGTGACCTACGACTGGCGTGGTTGGTGGCTGACCTGCTGCAGCTGGCACGGGGTTCGGAACTGCAGCCGCGACTCCTACGAGCGGCCGACGAGCTCCTTGGCCGGACGGCTGATCCGCTGAACCCATGGGGCGACATCATGGACCATCTCATCGCCTGGGACGTGCCCGAACCGCCGGAGTACGTCCGCTACAAGTCAGGCATCTACACCTTGGTGGAGCCGGAGTGGGACGAACTGATCGTCGAGCACGAACTGATGGACTGGCGCTTCGTGTCCTGGGGTGGTGTCCGGATCGATGACCGTGCCTACGACACGACCGATGAGGAGTGCAATTGCATTCCAGGCGCGGACAACCCCGAGGTCACCGACGCGGACTCCGCGGATTGGTTGGCCGACGATGCGGTGATCTTTGGAGTGGAGATCAACGGTGAAGCCCGCGCCTACCCGCGTCGCATCATGGAAGTCCGTGAGATGGTGAACGACACGCTCGGCGGTCGGGACTTCGGTATGCCGTACTGCACGTTGTGCGGATCGGCGCAGGTGTTCTTTACCGATCAGGTCGACGGTTTTGAGCGACCGATCCTGCGAACGTCCGGTCTGCTGAACCGGTCGAACAAGGTGATGTATGACCTGCGCACGTTTTCGGTGCTCGACACGTTTCTCGGCACGGCGGTGACCGGACCATTGGCCGACGCCAACGTGACCTTGCCGCAACACAGCGTCGTGACGACGACATGGGGTGAATGGAAGGCGGCTCACCCGGACACGACGGTGCTCGCTGAGGAATTGGCGCTGGGCCGGGATTTCGACTTCCGCAACAACCGTGACGCCGATGGCCCGATCTTCCCGATCGGAGATGTCGATGATCGGCTCCCCGTTCAGGAGGACGTCATCGGGGTGATCCGTCCGGGTGGCGAGCCAATCGCCTTCCATGCCGGTGTTGCGAACGCGATGCTGCGCAACGGCGAATCGGTCGAGGTGGACGGAGTGGTTCTCGTCCTCGACGGCGGTGGGGTCAAAGCGGTCGATGCTGACGGAGCTGATCTCGGCGCACATCAGTCGTTCTGGTTTGCGTGGTCGCAGTTTCACCCCGATACCGAGGTGTGGACGGGATAGAGGGCCCTACGCGGGCGCTTCCTCGCGGCGGCCGTCGGCATGTACGGCGAACCGTCCGTCGCTGGCGTCGTGCACGGGATCGTCCCGGTGCCACGGCCAGCCTCCGAACTCGGTCTCGCGGTAGTCGCGGAAGGCCTGCTCGATCTCTTCGCGGGTGTTCATGACGAACGGGCCGTGCTGGGCGACGGGTTCGCCGATCGGGCGACCCTGCAGCACGAGGCATTCGACGGGTTCGTCCGTCGCCTGAAGCACCACCGGCACGGTCGGGTCGACCTGCACACCGGTGTTCTGCGGAAAGGCGTGTGGGCCGACCTCGAGGCCGTTGCCTTCGTAGAGGTACACGATTCGGCCGGTGTCTTCGGTTGTTGGCGGTAGCGCCCAGCGTCCGCCTGCCGGAAGAACCACGTGCCACATGCCGATGTTGGCTTCGTCCCGTGCCGCCCAGGAGTTTGGTGGTGGGGTGGGGGCGTCCACGTCATCGAGTCGGCCGGCAATGACGGTCACGCTGCCGCCGCCGTCGAGCTCGAGCCGTTGAATCGTCTCGTCCCAGAGCATCGTGAAGTAGGGGTCGACCATCTTGTCGACGGCTGGAAGGTTCAGCCACACCTGGAACAGTTCGGTGGGGTTCGGCTCTTCGGTCTTCACGAGCGGGAACATCTCCGCGTGAACGATGCCCGACCCCGCGGTCATCCATTGCACGTCTCCCCGGCCGAAGCGAGCGGTCGCTCCAAGCGAGTCGGCGTGGTCGATGAGTCCCTTGCGGGCGAAGGTGATCGTCTCGAAGCCGCGATGCGGGTGCTGGGGGAAGCCGGGGACGGTCGAGCCGTGGTACATGCTCCAGCCGTCCCGGTCGCTGAAGTCACTGCCAATCGCCCTGCCCCCGAGCGACGCAGCCGGCGCCATGGTGCCGTCGCCGGCGGGGTAGGCGTCGTTGTGGTGAGCGCAGAACAGGAACGGGTCGAGGGTGGGCCATTGCTGGCTCAAGGGCACCGAGGCGAGCACGGGATCGTGGGGTTCCGACATGGTTCGATCGTACCGAGGGCGGACCTCAACTATCGGACGCTAAACCCGATCGGATTACGTGAGCGAAACCACACCCGTAGCCCGCGCCACAAGCGTGAAGGACACCTTGGCGATCGTCAGCGATCGGCTGGAGGCCTTGCAGACACATGCCGCGGCTCTGCTGGCCTATCAGAAGCATGCGTTCAAGGTCAACGTTGAGCCGGCGGCCGTGACCGGGGTCCGACCACTCACGCCGATGGCGGCGGTGCATGATGATGCCGACGGATTCGATGAACGTTTCTCGAACTTCGCTGCCAGCGAAGAGTCACACGACGAAAACTCCCGCCGTTGGCTCCTGGGTGCTTGAGGCCGCGCGTCCGAACACTCCGCCCTAGTCTCTCTTTGTGAGCGAACCTGAGGACGAGCCGGATCTTGACCTGGCGTACTCGATCGAAACCCCCGACGACAGCCGTTCGTTGTACGCGCGTTGGGCGGCCACCTACGACGAGAATTTCATCGAGAAACACGCGTACGTGTATCACGAGAATGTGGTCGGACTGTTTCTTGACGCCGGTGGCAGCGCGGGTGGAGTGGTTCTGGACGTTGGCTGTGGCACCGGTGTCGTCGGGGTTGCTTTGGGCGACGTGGGAGAGAAGATCGTTGACGGCGTTGACATCTCGCCCGAGATGCTCGACGTGGCTCGCGGAAAGCTGACGGTTCACGGACAACCTGCCTACCGCAACCTCATCGAAGCCGACCTCACCCAAACGGTGCCGATCGGCGACGACACCTATTCGGGCATCATCAGCGTTGGTGCCTTCACGCATGGACATCTCGGTCCCGAGGCAATCGACGAGCTGGTGCGGATCGCCGCTCCCAGCGCCGTCTGCGCGATCGGCATCAACGCCAAGCATTACGCCGAGTTCGGTTTCGATCGGTGGTTCGCCTCGCGCTCGACTGAGGGTGGGGTGACAAGTCCCCAGCTGGTCAACGTCTCGATCTACGAGGCGGGCAAGAGTGAACATTCCGGCGAACGAGCCGAAGTTGCGGTCTTTCAGGTGCTCGCGTCCTGAGCGTTTCCTCAACGTGAGCCAACCTCGATATTTGTTGATAAATATGGGTTTTTGGGTTGTGTTTCGAACGTTCGTTCGTTAAGCTCACGGGTACCCGTTCGCTTCCCCCACCAGAGAGTTACTCCAAATTCAATGGAGATCTCTGAGACCTAAAGGGGAGGTGTAATCGAGTGGCAGTCACGAATCTGTTCTCTTCGGGTGATGCGCAGCATCGTCGGGTGATCGACGAGCTCAACGCCGCGTTGGATGGTGCCTCGTCGCTTGGTTTGCTGAGCCTTGATTTGGAGGAACTGGAAGCGTTTGCGGTTGATGTGATCAAGATCAGGGATCGGGCGACTGCTTTGGCGGCAAGTGTTGTTGCCGAAGCAGAGGCAGCGGCGCTTGCCCCGAGGTCGGGGGTGAAGTCGTTGAACGCCCATCTGGCCTCGAAGCTTCGGACGCCTACCTCGCATGTTGCGCCGCTTCGGACTGCGGGTTTGTGGCTCAACCGGTTTCCGTTGTTCATGGACGCCGCACTGCGAGGTGAGTTGACAGACGCTCATATCCGTGACCTACGCCAGTGTGACAACCCCCGGACTCATCAGCTGATGGTTAGGGACCAGCAGGTGTTGTTGGACTCTGCCACCACTCTCGAGTTCACGGGTTTCCAATCAGCGTTGGCCTATTGGTTGTTTCATGCTGATCCCGATGGTGCGCTGTCCAAGCAACGACAGGAAACCTATGGGGTCACCGTGCGTACGAAACGCAACGGCGATGTCGAAATCAAAGCGACGCTTGACCCGATCAGCGGGGAGGCGTTCCTGACGGCGGTTGAGCATGAAGCTCAGAAACTGTTTCGCAACGAACGCGACGCCGGTCATGGCGAAGGGGTCATGACGCATCGCAAACGAAGGATGATCGCGATGATGCGGCTCCTCTCGAAAGGGTTCGAACGTAAAGACGGCACCCACCCGGTTCCGCTGGTGAACATCGTCATGTCCGAAACGGTGCTCGAGGACCTGATCAACCGCATGTTGGGCGAACCCGGCGCCGATTTTGATCCGTTCAACCTGCCGATCGACTACAACGATGTTGATCGACGCTGTGAAACGATTCGGGGCACACCCATCCATCCCCGAAGAGCGTGGCCGGCCGTGCTCTACGGTCGGCTTCGACGACAGATACTCGATGCGAAATCACGGACAATCGATTTGGGACACGACGTACGGCTGTTCACGGCTGCCCAAAAGAATGCTCTGCTCGTCGAAACCCGAGGCCAATGCGCCGAAACCGGATGTGACGCCCCCTTCGCCTGGCTCCACGCAGACCACAAAATCGCCTACACCAACGGCGGACCCACCAACATGAACAACGGCCGCATCATCTGCGGACCCGACAACCACCGCAAAGGCGATCGTTGATCGGAATACCAGCGGTGCTCTCGACGCTGTGATGATCTGGATACACGACGCCACGGCGAAAGGACCCCAATGGCTGAGATGCAAGATTCATGGAAAGAAGTCGCAGGAAAGGCAGAGGCCCTCGGCCTGAAGCTCAAGCTGCACCTCGCGCAGGAGAAAAGCGAAGACGCAGGCGGCGACACCGAAGCGACGGACAGCGCCGACACCAAGGCAATGATCGACGATCTTGGACGCAAGGTTCAGGAAGCATTCGACTCCGCCGGCAATGCAGCCAAGGACCCGGCGGTGCACGAAGACGTCAAGGAGATGGGTCGCCTGCTCAAGGACGCGCTGCTCGCAACCGTCTCCACGGTTGGCCATGAGGTGCAGACGAGGGTCGACGGTGCCGCCGGCAAGTCGGACGACGGTGTGGTCGACGTCGACTCGGACGTCGCCACCGAAGAGGAATAGCTACTACAGCGAGCGCAGCGCGGTGACGGCCTGATCGAGTTCGTCTTCGGTCGTCGTGTAGTGGACCGATACCCGAAGCATCGGGGCCAGTCCGCGTCGTTCGAAATCCCACAACGTGCCATCCGGGTTGGTGACGGAGGTGTTGATGTGTTGCGCGCCGAGCGCAGCCTTCACCTCTCCGGGATCCCTCCCCGGCACGTTCGTGGTGACGAGTGCACCTTGGCGTTGACCGATGTCGTACACGGGCAGCTGCGCGTCGTGCAGACGGTCTCGGAGCTGCGCGGCGCGCTGTATGACGGTCGGCTCGATTCGATCGGTCCCGATGACGCGGGCGTAGTCCACGGCCGTTCCCAGCGCGAGCCAGCTGGCGTGGTTGTACTCCCAATACTCGAACCGTTTGGCGCCCGGCCACAGATCGAAACCGTCGCCACGATTCCACTTGGCGCCGTGATGATCTGGATGGTCGGTTATCAAGTCGTCGATGATCCGGTCGCTGGCATAGAGGAAGCCGCTGCCCCGTGGCCCGCGCAGATACTTGCGGCCGGTGGCGGAGAGCAGATCACACCCAATCGCGTCGACATCGATGTCGAGCTGGCCGATCGACTGGCATGCGTCAAGAAGAAATGGAACTCCTGCGGAACGAGCCAGGCGGCCAACTTCTGCCGCCGGGTTGATGAGCCCACCATTGGTAGGGATGTGGGTGATCGCCACGAGCGCACAGTCCGCGTCCAGCCGGCGCTCCAGCTCCTTGAGGTCGACCTGACCGGTGCTGTCGCTCGGCACCACGTCAATCTCCACGCCGCGCCGTTGCGCTGCTCGAAGAAAGCCGACCGCATTGGCGCCGTAGGCAGCCTCCGCGGTGATGATGCGCTGCCCTGGTCGCATCTGCACCGACCAGAAGCCAGCGTTCCAGGCGGCTGTCGCATGTTCGACTCGGGCGATCTCGTGCGGCTTGGCGTTGATCAGTCCGGCGATGCTGTCGTACACACCGTGGTCCGCTTCGATCGCCTCCGCGGCGGCTTCATATCCACCGATTTCCCCTTCGCGATGGAGGTGCCCGATCTGTCGGTCGAGCACGGGCTGCGGGGGCAGCGACGAACCCGCATGGTTGAGGTGGACAACGTGGGCGACACCCGGTGTGTCTTCTCGGGCGGACTCGATTTCCTCGGGGGAGAGTGCGTTCGACATGGTCAGCCCTTGCCCTTTGGGATGACCTCGTAGCCGGCTTCCTCCGGCTCATCGTCGACGATGTCCGCGGGGAATCCGGGAGCAAGGATCGAGAGGCCGGTCGCGTCCTCCAGGCGGCGAATGATGTTGGGGGACCACTCACGCGGCCCGTATCGCTTGGCGCCGTCGTCGAAGATATCGATCAGCACTGGACTGATTTCGAGCGGCACGTCGTGGCGATCGGCGATGCTTTGGAACAAGCCAATGTCCTTCTGTACTAAGTCCATCGTGAAGTTGATGTCGCGGCTGCCGTTGAGAATGACCTGGCTCTCGGTTTCGTGCACAAAGCTGTTGCCGCTGGAAATGCGGATCGCTTCGTACGTCGTGTTGAGATCCATGCCAGCGGCCTTCGAGGTGACGAGCGCCTCGCTGAGGGTCAACAGGTTGGCGGTCGCCAGGTAGTTCGTCATTACCTTGAGGATCGAAGCCGAGCCGAGCTCGCCGGTGTGGAGAATGCGGCGACCCATTGTGGTGAGCAGCGGAAGGATCCGATCGAACGTCTCGCGATCACAGCCAGCGAAGATCGCAATGTTGCCAGTAGCGGCTCGATGGCATCCGCCCGAAACCGGGCAGTCGACAGGCGATGCGCCGACGGCGCTCACCTTCGCACCCAGGCGCTTCACCTCATGCTCATCGGTGGTGGACATCTCCAGCCAGATCTTGCCGTTGGAGAATCCCGCCAACAGACCGTCCTCGGCTTCGAGTACGGCTGCGGAGGCGGCGGGCGAGGGCAGACAGGTGATGACGGCGTCGCAGTACTCGGCCATCTCCTTCGGCGAGTCCGCCCACTTGGCCCCTTGGTCGAGCAGGTGTTGGGCCGCCGACTTGTCCAGGTCGCGCACCGTGACATCCAGACCGTTTCGCACGAGTGAACCCGCGAGCTTCGCTCCGACGTTTCCCAGGCCGATGAAACCAACTTTCACAACAGGACTCCTCGCGTTGATGCAACTCGGCCCAGACTCGCATCAAACCGGGTTGGTGTCACGACTTGGGCGGACATCGTCGGAGAACGCGCAAGTTGGTGGTTTCCTATGGGGGTGGATCACGAGGACTTCGTCGCCGAGTTGACGCTCGAACGAGCGGTGGTGAGGCGCATCGCCCAGACCCATGCGGATCATGTGCAGTCGGTGCGAAGGTTCGCGACGGGCATGGCCGAGGAAGCGTCGTTTCTCAGCGAGGAGGGCCCGCGGGAGACCGAAGCCGAGTCCGGTGATGAGGATGGTGAGGCTGCTGCCGCAGCCGCGTCGGCGCGCACCGCCGCGGCAAGTGTGGTCAAGGCCTGGAAACGGGTGCGAGACCTCGAATCCGGTGGTGACGCCCTCGCGTTCGGTCGGATCACCGATGAAGAGGAAACGAACTACATCGGCCGCCGGTCGGTGATCCGCGGGGATGACGTTCTGCTCATTGACTGGCGAGCCGCTGCTGCCACACCCTTCTATCGGGCGACACCGCTCGAGCCCCTCGGTCTGTCGCATCGACGACACCTGCACTACACGAACGACGAGCTCAGCAACTACAGCGACGAGATCTTCAATCCCGAGGATGTTCCCCACGGCTCACACCTTCGGGGCGAAGCGGCGCTGCTCACCACACTCGCGGGACACTCCGACGGCCGGATGAAATCCGTTGTGGCCACCATTCAGGCCGAACAGGACGCCGTGATCCGAGCCAGCGAACGTGGACCGGTACTCGTACAAGGCGGACCAGGAACCGGCAAAACCGTGGTCGCCCTTCACCGCGCGGCCTATCTGCTCTACGCCGATCGCGCCGCGCTCGCGGAAACCGGCGTGCTCATCGTTGGTCCCTCGCCGGAGTTCCTCACCTACGTGAGCGAAGTCCTTCCCTCCCTCGGCGAGAGCGGCGTGGTGTCCAAGACCGCGGAGCAGCTGTATATCGGCGTGTTGGTCGACCCGGATCCTTCGATCGAGATGGCGAGGCTCAAGGGCAGCGACGTGATGGTGAAGCTGTTGGCAACCGCGGTTCGCGACCGCCAACGCCAGCCCGTCGAACCGCTGGTCGTCTGGTACGGCAGCCGCCGGTTGTCGATCGAACTCGAGGCGTTGACCGAGTTCTTCGGTGCAGCACAACGTCAATTCACCCACAACTCGGGCTCACGGGTGTTGCGGTCCTCGATCCTCGATCGCCTCATTGACGAGATCTACGAGCCGGGGTTTGAGACGCGCGCCGATCTCTCGATCGCCCTTCGGGACTCGCGCGATGTGCACATCTTCATGGAACGCCATTGGCCCGTGCTCACGCCCGAACAGACGTTGAACGACCTGTTCGGTTCACCGGCGCTGCTCCGCTCGGCCGCGCAGGCAGCAGGGTTGTCGGACACTCAACGGGGCCTCTTGGAGACCGAACGCTCGACCGAGGAAGCCCTTCGGGCCCGCCGGTGGCATCGCTCCGACGTGCCGCTTCTTGACGAACTCCTGCACGTGCTTGGTGACGTTGGTGATTCGATCGATCGCGACGAGGACATGGAACACATTGTGGCGGACGAGAGTGACGTCTTCACGCGGGCCGAGGAAGACGACGAACACGTTGATCTGTCGGACAGCGCGTTCGATGATGAGACCGCCGACATCGAGTATTACGACGGCTGGACCGACGGCGACGAACAGGCGACCTGGCGATGAGCGATCGTCCCCGATTCCCCCTGCAGGACGAGATGACCGGTGAGGTTGTCTCCGATCCCGATGGCTTTCCGATTGCAGAGCTCGAAGGACATGACTATCTGGGTCTCAGCGAAACGTTGTCGCTCGAGGAGCGAGCTGCTGGTGAACGAGCGTGGCGGTACGGCCACGTCATCGTGGATGAGGCCCAGGACCTTACGCCGATGCAATGGCGGATGGTCGCCCGGCGAGCTCGCGGACACTCGATGACGATCGTGGGAGATCTGGCGCAACGTACGGTCGGTGATCCGGCGTCATGGCCCCAGCTTCTGCCCCCCGAGGTGGGGGAGGTCAGCCGGTTCGACCTCACCACGAACTACCGGTCACCGGAACCCGTTTCGGTTCTGGCCGCGCAGGTGTTGGATCAGCTCCCGCAGAATCTCGTCGCTCCCACCGCCATCCGTGAGGGCGAACACGATGTCGAACGCGTCGCCACGAATGATGTCGTGCAGTCCGTTGCCGATCAGATCAAACGCCATGGTGAGGACTTCGACGGACAGATCGCCGTCATCGCCGTCGAGCCGTCCCGATTCGTGACCGAGGACGAACGGGTTCGTGTCCTGTCGCCGACAGCGGCAAAAGGTATGGAGTTCGACTCGGTCATCGTGGTCGAACCATCCGAGATACTCACCTTGGATCACGGCCTGGGCCTGCTCTATGTGGCGATCACACGCTCCACCGATCGTCTGGTGATGGTGCACGCGAACCCGCTGCCAGATTATCTGCGGCCATAGTTTCCGCGACGTTTCTCGAGGAAGGCCCGGATGGCCTCGGCATGGTCGTCGGAAGTCGCCAAGAAACGGAAGAGCTCACCCATCAGGTCGGAGTGCTCGGCGGGGGACAGCCGTGGTCGTTGCGCAACCGCGTACTTTGTCGCCTCGACCGCAAGGGGTGGTTTCGTGGCGATGGCTGATGCCACGGCCATGGCCGCGTCCAACGGTGCATCGTCGACGTCGGTCACCAATCCCCACAGCGAAGCGTCCGCTGCCGTGATGCGATAACCGGTCAAGAGCATGCGCCGGGCTCGGGTGTCACCGATTGCATCGATGAGGGACGAGACACTCGCTATGAGTCCCATGTTGATTCCCGCAGCGGCGAACGTCGCCCGAGGTGATGCGATTCGAATGTCGCACGCCAGCGCCAACTCCAGGCCACCTCCGTGCGCAGGACCATCGATCGCAGCGATCACCGGCGCGCGGTGCTGACGGATCGCGTTGGCCGCGTCGGCGACAACAAGAAGCATCTCGGCTTCGTCCATGTCGGCGTGGGGTTCGGTGAGTGTTCGAATGTCCGCGCCGGCGCAGAACGACTGATTCTCACCGGCGACCACGACGGCACGAAGTTCATGGTTGTCGGCGGTCATCGCAATCACATCACGCAGTTCGGTCCAGTGCTCGGCAGTGAGCGCGTTGACCGGTGCACGGTCGATGGTGATGGTGGCAATCGCCCCCAGTGTCTCGATCGAAATCACGTCACTCATCGCTGTGACGGTAGCCGGGGAGGTTTCTGCGTGGCGAAAAGGGGTGGGACCGAGTACAAAAGCGAGATGAGCGATACGCCTGATCCGTTTACTTCTCCCTTCGGCACCCTCTTCGGTGATCACATGACGGTGGCGAACGTAGTGGACGGCGAATACACCTACTCCGGATCGGCCCAGCCACTCGAGAACTTCTCGTTGCATCCCGCCACCCATGTGCTGCATTACGCGAGTGCGTGTTTCGAGGGTTTGAAGGCACATCGTCAAGCCGATGGTTCCGTCGCGATCTTTCGACTCGACGACCACGTTGCCCGCATGCTGATCAGCATCGAGAAGCTTCGGATGCCTGTGCCGGATGGTGCGCTGATTCGACAGATGATCGTCGACGCGGTCACGGCCGATGTCGGCCACACGCCTGTCAATCCCGGCGCGCTGTACATCCGCCCGACGTTCATCGGCACCGCGCCGAATATCGGTGCGGCGGCGACACCGAGCAACACCGCCATGCTCTATGTGATCACCTCACCGGTCGGCGACTATTTCGCCGGGGGTATTCGGCCACTCACGATCTTCATCGAACACGACACCCCTCGCACGACACCCCAGTTCGGGATGGTCAAAAGCGGGGCGAACTACGTTATGGCGCTCGGGCCAACCCTCGACGCGAAACGCGACCACGTTGCTGATCAGGTCCTGTTCGCGACCGGTGGGGATGTCACGGAAACCGGCGCCGCAAACTTTTTCATGGTCGACAACGAGCGAGTCATCACCCGCAACCTCGACACCTCGTTCCTCCACGGGATCACCCGGAGATCGGTTCTCCAGATTGCGGCGGACCTCGGATACGAGGTCGAGGAACGGGCCGTAACGCTCGACGAACTACACGCCTGGTCGGACCATGGCGAGATGTTCCTCACCGGAACGGCCGCCGTGGTTGCTCCGGTCGGGAAGGTGATCGTTCGCGGCGACCATGTGGAGGTGGGGGACGGGCAACCAGGGTCAAACACTCTGCGGCTCCGCGAAGCGCTCACAAACGTACAAACCGGCAATTCTCCCGACGAACACGGCTGGCTGACACCCGTCTCCTGACACCGATGATCCGAATGACCCTGTAGGGGGCCGTTTCACTTCCCGAAAACCTACATAGAGGTATTCCTGGAAGGGACGACGGAAATGGCGACTCGCCAACTCTCCAAAAAGACCCGAGCTCTGCTGGTTGTACTGGCACTCGGCGCGACGTCATGCGGGGGAGATTCGCCCTCGAACACGTTGCGGGACTACGACGGAAACATCACCAGCACCGGCGGTGTGGCCGGCCAACCAGTCCAAGCGGCGGCACCCAAGGCGGCGCCAACCGAGGTTCTGGCGTATGCGATGGAGAACTCCACGACACAGAGTTATCGCTTCGAACAGGGCATGGCCATGCGCGTGAGCATCGGCGGCGAAGGATTCGTCGTCGCACCGAAGACGCCGCTGGTCACCGGCGTGGTTCAGGGTGATCAGAGCCAGATGACCGCAGATCTCGGTGCCTTTGTCCTCGACGCAATGGCGAGTAGTGGCGTCGATACGTTGTCCGCCGAATACGTCGAAGCGGAACAACTCGCCGGTGAGTTGCAGTTCGACATCTGGACCGACGGCACCGTCGTCACCATGGACATGAGCTCGCTTGTGAACACGCTTCCCGAGTTCGACGGAGCCATCTCGGGGACCGACTTCCTGGCGAATGGCCCGATCTCGATCGACACGGCTACGGCGGCTGGTGATCACATGGCGGTCGCCAACTCCCTCGGCATGGATGCATCAACGATCGATCCGCAGCGCCTGGCAGAAGCGCTCAAGAACCTCGCCGACGTACGAGGTAGCGGTGTCGACAACATCGATGGTGACAAGGTCGCCGTGTACTCCGGTCAGCTGTCCATGGCGCAATGGTTCGAAGTCGCCGGCCAGAGCCTCGACGACGCCGACACGATGTGGGGCGAGCTTGCCACCGGCGATACGGCATCGTCGACGGCGATGCTGCGAGCCATGACGGTTGTTCTCGGTGATCTCGACGTCGACGTCGCCATCATGATCGACGGCGACGCACTACTTCGTCGGCTCGAGGTATCGGTCGACATGACGCCACTGATCGAAGTGCTGTTCACGGATTCGGACGTGATGTTGACGATGGCGGCGGAGAGCGGCGTCACCGTGGCCGAGCTACGGGATACGACCCGTCACATCACCCGTGACCTCGACATGTCGATGGATATCTGGCAGAACTTCGACAGCTACGGCGAGCCATTCGAGATTGAGATTCCGGCGGCGACCGACGTGACCGCACAGTATTCGTCGCTGCTCGCGGACCTGGGTGCCTGATCGCCCTTCGGTCGCTACCGTGACCGGGTGACTCACATCGATACCGCTGCCGGCCCTCGGGAGGCACCTGCACGGGTGCTGGTCGTTGTGGCGCATCCGGACGACATCGACTTCGGGACCGCGGGCACCGTGGCGCAGCTGACCAAAGCGGGTAGCCACGTTGCGTACTGCCTGGTCACCTCTGGAGAGTCTGGCGAGGACGATATGACGGTTCCGACTCTCCTGTTGGCCGACATGCGCGAGGCGGAACAAACGGCGGCGGCGTCAGAGGTCGGCGTCACCGAGCTGTATTTTCTGCACCACTCTGACGGCCTTGTTGAGAATGGGCCCGAGCTCCGTCGCGATATCGCTCGCATCATCCGCATCGAGAAACCGGATGTTGTGATCACCCAGAACCCGCGGCGGAATTTTGACAGCACCTATGGCAGCCATCCCGACCATCTGGAGACGGGCGAGGCGACCATCCGAGCGGTGTATCCCGATGCCCGCAACCCCCGAGCGTTCTGCGCTGAGCTGCTCGAGCAGGGATACGAACCCCACGCGGTAGGCGAGGTGTGGATACACAGCACCGAGCCCGACCTGTTCGTCGACATCACCGATGTGTTCGACATGAAGCTGCGTGCACTTCGGTCCCATACGTCTCAGGTCGCGAAACGCGACGAGGAATTCGATTTGGAGAAGCTGCTCGGAGAATGGGGCGGTGGACTCGCGAAGCAGGGGGAGATGCCCGAGGGCCGCATCGCGGAGGCCTTCCGCGTCCTCGACACTCGGTAAGCGTGCGAAACTAGGCCGATGCGGGTCTGGTTCGCCTTGTGCGCGTTCGTCTTCCTGATTACCGGCTGTACCTCGGACGGCGGTGGTAGCGAGTTCGTTGGTGGCCCCGGGCCGACGGTGTCCGTTCCATCCGATGACGACGGTATGGGCGCATCCAGCAGCGCTGCTGCCACGGAGCCGGAAGAGGCGGCCGTCCCTACCAGCACGACCACATCGACCACCGTGTCGCCGCTCGATCTGGACGGGCTGACGCTTACGCTCGAACCCCTCGTCACACTGCAACGACCCGTCGCCGTGGCTGCTGATCCCCAATCAGGGAGCCTGTTCTTCGCCGAGCAGGCTCGACAGGTCGTACGCCTCGATGATGCGGGCGCCTCCTCCATGCTCGACTTTCGGGGCGAGCTCTCCAGCGGCAACGAACAAGGGTTGTTGGGGGTGGCGTTCTCCCCGGACGGGTCCCAGCTGTTCACGCATCACACCGACCCAAGCGGCGACAACGTGATCCTTCGGTTCGACATGGTCGATGGCGCCCCCGATCCCTCGACCCAGCTCATGGTCATACGTATTCCCCAAATGCGCTCCAATCACAACGGCGGCCATCTCGCCTTCGGCCCTGATGGAAATCTCTGGATTGGCCTGGGTGATGGTGGTGGCGGCGGCGACCCGGGCGAACACGGTCAGAACCCGGCGACGTTGTTGGGTTCGATGCTGCGTATCGCGCCCACGGATGACGGCTACGCGATCCCGGCGAGCAACCCGTTTGCCTCTGGAGGCGACGGCGCGGCAGAGGTGGTGATGTGGGGGCTTCGAAATCCGTGGCGTTACAGCTTCGACCCGGCGACGGGCGATCTCTGGATCGGTGATGTCGGACAGGATCGGCGGGAAGAAGTGAACGTTTTGCGCGCCGCCGATGGCACGGGTATCGGCGCCAATCTGGGCTGGAATCAGATGGAAGGTCTGGATACCTACCGACAGGGGGTGGAGCCCGCCGATCACCATCCGCCGATCCTCGACTATGCCCAAACCGACGGCCGCTGTTCGGTAACCGGCGGCGAGGTGTACCGAGGCTCCGCAATCCCTCGCCTTCGTGGTGCGTATGTCTTTGGCGATTACTGCACCGGCGAAATTTTCGCGATCGACAGTGCACTCGATGAACCCGAGCTGGTGCGGATGAACATCACCGTTCCCGAAGTCACGAGCTTCGGCGTTGATGCTGCCGGTGAACTGCTTGTCCTCAGTCGGGCCGGTGACGTGCAACGGATCGTTGGGTGATCGACGGGCCGTAGACTCGTTCGGGTGTCTGGCCCCCTCCAACTTCGTTTCGTGCAGTCTGCGTCCAAGCATTCGCAGCTTCCCGACTCCGAGCTGGAAATCGCGGTGATTGGCCGCTCCAACGTCGGCAAGTCGTCTCTGCTCAATGCTCTGTCGAACCGAAAGTCGCTGGCGAAGACCTCCAAGACTCCTGGTGCCACGAAGCTGATCAACGTGTTCGAACACGAACCGGAGGGGTCGAAGAGGTGGTTGGTCGATCTGCCGGGGTACGGCTACGCGAGGGCACCAAAACACGAGCAGGAACGATGGGCTCGCATGATCGAGAACTACCTGGTCGAACGGGAGACACTCGACATGGCGTTGCTGCTTGTTGACGGCGCTGTGGGGCCAACGGCGCTCGATATCCAAACGATCGAGTGGCTGACCCACATTGGCCTGCCATACATGATCGTGGCCACCAAACACGACAAGGTGAAGCCTTCAAAGCTGGGTGCGCGAAAGCAGGAAGTGGCGCTGAAGTGTGGTGTGGAGCCCGCCGATGTGATGTGGGTGAGCGCGGCCAAGGGCACGGGCATTCCTGAACTTCGAAACGAAGTCCGCCGATTGCTCGACGCGTCATGAAGCGGGTAGCGGCGGCAGCGTTGCTCGCCGGCGTAGTGGGTGGCGGCGTCTGGCTGTCACGGCATCAGCAGAGTGTGATCGTCGCGTCGAGCAGCCGACTCGGGCGCAACACCCACTTGGCAAAGATGGGGGCCAGAACGGGCGGACGGTGGGCGGCCAAGGAAGCTCGCAAACGATTCGTGTCCGCCGAACGGCGTGACCAACTCGACGAAGAGTTCGAGCTCAAGACGACGGAGGACGTGGTTGCCTCCCTCGGAAACCTCAAGGGCGCCATGATGAAGCTGGGCCAGATGGCGAGTTATCTCGACCTCGGTCTGCCGGAGAACGCTCGTCTCACCCTTGCGCAGCTGCAGACGAACGCACCGCCGATGTCGGGTGACCTGGCGGCGTCGGTCATCGAAGAGGAATTGGGCCAACATCCAGATCAGCTGTTCGCCGAATGGGACCCGCACCCGATCGCGTCGGCATCGATCGGGCAGGTGCATCGGGCGATGACTCATGACGGACATGCCGTCGCCGTGAAGGTGCAGTATCCCGGAGTCGCCGAGGCAATCGACGCCGACCTGCGAACGAACGACACGATGTTCTCGGGCCTGCGGATGTTGTTCCCCGGAATGGACACGCTGTCAATTACCGAGGAGTTGCGGGATCGGCTGAGCGAGGAGTTGGACTACGAACTCGAAGCGAGCAATCAGCAGAAGTTCGCCGACTACTTCGACGGCCACCCGTATGTCAGCGTTCCGCAGGTGCTGGCGGCGTATTCGAGCCGACGGGTTATCACGAGTGAATTGGCGGTCGGATCCACCTTCGACGAGGTACTCGAATGGTCACAGGAAGAACGCGACCTCGTGTCGGAGACGCTCTTCCGGTTCTCCTTCGGGTCGATCTACCGGCTGAGTGCCTTCAACGGGGACCCTCACCCCGGCAACTACATCTTCCATGGAGGCGGGCGAATCACGTTCCTCGACTTCGGTTTGGTGAAGCACTTCTCGCCCGACGACGAGTCGCTGTTCCAGTCGATGATCGAGAACATCGTCGTCCATCGTGACATCGCTGGCTTCAGGCGAGACATCGAGTCGATCGGCCTGCTGCCGGTTGACGACCGCTTCAGCGATGAGCTCATCGGCGAGTATTTCCAGTTTTTCTACGACTTCGTCCTGGAGGACAAGGAGTTCACGTTCAACGAGGAGTACTCCGCCGCTGGCGTTCGCCAGATCTTCGAAACCGGTGGCGATCATGGCGAGTTGAAGAAGGTGCTCAACGTGCCACCGGCATTTGTGGTCCTGCAGCGAATCAACCTTGGGTTGATGTCGATCTTTGGTCAGCTCGAGTCCACGGCGAACTGGCGCAGGGTCG
>SHLQ01000207.1 GCA_004282895.1 Acidimicrobiales bacterium | reverse complement strand
GTTCCCAGGTTGAAGCGCTCACCGCCAAGTTCCACGTCGACTCCGTCGTTGCCGCCGAAGATGATGACGGCCGCGTCCCGCTCACCTTCGGCCAGCTCCGCGGCGATGTACGCCGGCCAATCGAAGAAGTCGGGGCGGCTCAGGCCCGAGCTGTACCGAAAGTCTGGGTCGGCATTCACCAACCCGGTGTCGAGCCCCCGATTCACGAGGGCGGGACCGAACAGCTCGACAAACGAGTCCCCGACAATCCACAAGTCAAGGGGTTGCTCGGCGGTGACCTCGCGGATTGCGGGCACGGTCGTAGTGGTGGTGCTCGTAGTGCTTGTAGTGCTCGTGGTGCTGGTGGTGGGCGCTTGTGAGCCCGAGCCGGCCGTGGTGGTGGTCGCCTGTGTGCCCGGGCTGGCCGTGGTGGTCGGGGCCGGCGGGCGAGTGGTGGTGCTGCTCGTGGTGGTGGTCGTGCTGGGTGTCGTGATCGTTGTGTCGCGCCGGAGGGTGCCCCGGCCCAAGGCATCGTCGATCGCCTCGCGCGGTTCGTCGATCCTCAGGAAGCCGCTGACTGAGGCGAGTGGTTCGGCCAGGGCCACCGCGACGCTTCGTCTCCTGCCGAGCTCCTGCTGCTCGGCGGTTCGGAGGATGGCTTGT
This sequence comes from Acidimicrobiales bacterium, assembly GCA_004282895.1. Lineage (GTDB taxonomy): Bacteria > Actinomycetota > Acidimicrobiia > Acidimicrobiales > SHLQ01 > SHLQ01. The sequence continues at coordinate 4,607 of SHLQ01000207.1, read as the reverse complement.
GCGTTGAAGAGCGCTCCCCCAAGTAGGGCCACGAGCATGACAACCAGTACCTGCCGGGCCGTCAGCGGACGGGCCTCATGGCGATGACGGTGGTTGGTCCCGGATGACATCAGAATTGGAAGTAGATGAAGGCGGCGACGCCTTCGTTGGCTAGAGCGTCGATGGTCAGAAGGCAGAGGGCGAGTAACCCGCCCTGGGCGACGGGAGTCAGGCGCGAAAAGCGGGCCAAGGCCCACTGCACGTCTGCCCTGCTCACGTATTGGGCGCCGATGCCAACCGCAATCGCCAGCAGGATCGGCAAGGTGACGGCGTCGGCTCCGCCACCCCATTCGGTCAGCAGCCGCCAGATCAGGTCCCATGCTTTGGAGAAGGAGGGCGCACGAAAGAAGATCCAGGCGAAGGTCACCAGGTGAAATGTCAGGAGTCGCGCTCGGAAGAGACTCCAAGGGGTATCGAGCACCCGTTCCGGCCTTTGCCGCTCCCACATCAGCCACAGCCCGTGCAGGCCGCCCCAGATGACGAACCGCCAGGCTGCCCCATGCCAGAGCCCACCGAGCAACATCGTGAGCAGGAGGTTGCGCTGCGTGAGTACGCGGCTGCCGCGGTTGCCGCCCAGCGCGATGTAGAGGTAGTCGTGCAGCCATCGCGACAGCGTGATGTGCCAACGGCGCCAGAAGTCCCGGATACTCACCGCGGCATAGGGCGAGTTGAAGTTGTCGGGGAAACGAAATCCGAGCAGCAGGGCGAGCCCGATTGCGATGTCTGAATAGGCGCTGAAGTCGGCGTAGATCTGCACGGAGTAGGCGTACACGGCCACCAGGATCTCGACGCTTGAGTATTGGCCGGGACTGGCGAAGACGGCATCGACGAGACTGCTGGCCAGGAAGTCTGCAATCACCAGCTTCTTGGCGAGTCCAATGGTGATGAGATAGAAGGCCCGCGAGGCGTCGATGCGGCGAGGGTCGCGTGGGCTCTTGAATTGGGGGAGCAGCTCGGTGCCACGCACAATCGGCCCGGCCACCAATTGGGGGAAGAAGGCCAGGTACACCGCGAAGTCGAGCGTCGGGGCGACCGCCAACTTCCGGCGGTAGATGTCGATGACGTAGCTGAGGGCTTGAAACGTGAAGAAGGAAATGCCGACCGGCAGCGTGATCTGCATGAGCGGCAGAGAACCCTCCATGCCGAGGGAACGGAGTGTCGAGTGGATCGAGTCGACGAAGAAGCCGTAGTACTTGAAGTATCCGAGCAATCCAAGGTTGACCGCCACCGCGCCGCTGATGAGTGCCCTACGGTCGGTTTCACTCTCCGAGCGCTGGAGGCCAACGGCGAAGAGCTGATTGGCGAGGGTGGAAACCATCAACAGCCCGACGAACCGCCAGTTCCAGAAGCCGTAGAAGAAGTAGCTGGCCGCCAACATGAACCACCGCCAGCGCCGGGGATACGCCATGAGCAGCCAGTTGCCCACGAACACGACCATGAAGAAGGTGGCGAAGGTGATCGTCGGAAACAACATCAGGATTCGCGTAGAAGAGCCGCAGCGCGACCACCAAAGGCTTCGATCTCAGGACCCGTACGCATGGGCTCATCCTTGTATGTCGAGGCCAGCCGACTCAAACGGGGCTACGCCCCAGTTCCAGCCCTCGCGCTAGGAGCAGTCGACTGCCACCGCTAGGGCGTCGCAAACCTCGCGCATGCGGGCGTCGGAGAGCCGCCCAACTGAGCACGACGATGGGCCGGCGGTTCTGTGCGAGCAGCGCACGGAGGGCTTCGTATGAGCAGAACCTGCGGCGCTCCCGCGGGAGCGCGGTGGAGCGCAATTGAAGTGTGAGAGCCGCATCCCTCGACGACGGGCTTCAACGTGAGGGGATAGGTCCTGCCGCTCAGGCCCCGCCGACGCACCTACTGTCGAACTACGTTCGACAGTACTCATGGGGTGTGACAAGGCTGGTTCAGAGACCGCGGACGCGCTCCCGCGGGAGCGCTTGACGTGGGAGATTTGAGAACGCAGCGTGGTGGTATGGCCATCTTCAAGAAACAGCCCGCGATGTCCGACTACCGCATGCCCGATGACGTGTATCCAAAGTGTCCGCACTGTGAGAAACCCGTTGATGGGCTGATGAGCCGCGAGCTCGTCGCCGATCTCGGCAAGGCGTACGCCTGGGCATGTCCCTATTGCCATGCGGTCCTCGGAGTCACGCACCGCAAGGGCTTCTGGATGGGCTAGCTGCCTGGAGGATTGCCCGCAGAGGACTTCAACCTTGAGTTGCCGCTAGCCCTGTCGTGTGGCCTCGACCGCGATGCCTTCGGCTAGGAGGGCAGCCTCCAGTTGAGGCGAGGCGGCAGACAGGAGGACGGTGGCGCCGGTGGTCGTGGCGGCGGCGAGCGCTTCGATCCCAAGGAGGTTGAGGCGGTGTGATTCGCGGAGCTCCGCGATCGTGGGTCCCAACTGGCGCAGGCTGAGCATGCCGATGTTCTCGGGTAGCTGGAGGAGAGCTCGGATGGCGGCGGCTCGGGCGGAGGGTGGAAGGCTGGCGATGGGCTTGGACAGCTGGCCGGTCGGCGGGCGGTTCGAGGACAACACCGCCTGGCAGAGGCGGACATACCAGAGTCCGGTGGTGTAGACGGGGCCGTCGATGCTTCGGACGCCACGGAGGATCTCGCTCAGCGTCCGATCGTCGACCAGTGTCGCTGGCGTTGACGACATGGTGGCTACTCGGTGGCGAGGTCGGCGTCGCCGAAGCCCGCCGATGCTTCCTTCCAGGTTGCGTCGTCGACGGATGACAAAAGCGCATCGCGGAGCGCATCCACGCCACCAGGGACGATCACGATGGCATCACCCAGGTCGAGAAAACCGACACGGCCGCCCTGGTCGAGGTTCCAGCGATGGCGGGCGGAGGCGGGCAGGCTCATCTGGCCTCGATCGGACACACGGAGGTCACCGGTTGATTCCATACCGACAGCGTACAAGGCAAGGTCATCATCTGCCTTGTACGAGTCGAGGGCGCGGTTGTGCATATCGGTTCAGCTGGCTCGGCGGCGCCGGGCTCGCCGTTGAGCTCGGTTGGGCTTTCGCCGGGCGGTCGTCGCGCCCGACTGCGACAAGTCGGGCTGGTTGTGATCGCAGCAGTCGCAGATATAGGACAGGCCGAACAGGAGTTGCACGACGCGAACGGTTGATGGTTCCTCCTGGTAGTGCGTGCGCCAGACGTTCATCAGGTCGCCCTCGAGGTGGTGGAGATGTACATCGACGGGTACGAACTCGGAGCGTGGGATGTCGTCGATGTCGTTGCCCTCGAGCAGGTCTGCGACGACATCGCTCAGCACGTCCGCGGCGAGATGATTGTCGTCGTGCACGATCACGAGCTCCGGCAGGCCGTACGACTTGGCCAGCCCGATCGTGTAGGTCCATCCGAGGTTGTCGTCGTCGGGCAGTACGCCTTGTGCGGTGTAGCCGTTGGTGGCGATTCGCATATCGACGCCGCGCATCATCTGCGGGAGGGTGAAGCGGTTGAGGTGGCAGTTGTTGTCCATGCACCCACGCTCGCGCGGGGGTATGACACTGCCTGAGGGTGACGTTCTGACGGAGCTTCTGCCCCTGCCAGACGTCAGTCGATGTCGACGACGGCGATGTGGCTGTCGGAGAGACTTCCGACGTAGAGCTTGCCTTCCGAGGCCCGGACGCCTGTGGTGATGGCGACGCGGCCCGTTGGGTCTTGGAGGTTGTGGGTCACGGCGCCGGTCTCGTCGTACCCGAAGACCATGCCGTGTCGAACCGCCGCTGGTTGCACGGCCTCGGGAAGGCGGTGGACGACGTGTCGCATCCAGGTGCGAGAGGCCATGACGTCGAGCGGGGGCTGGCGCGGTGATGCGATCGCTACCCAAAGCGTGCCGTCGGCGAAGGAGAGGTTGTCGGGGAAGCCGGGCATGTTCTCGACGAAGATCTCGGTCTGCCCGGCTCGATCTCCCGTGATCCAGTGGCGGTGGATCCGGTACCGGCCGGTCTCGGCCACGAAGACCGAGGCCTCGGTGCTGTCGAAGGCGACGCCGTTGGCGAACTGGAGCCCGTCGACGAGCACCGTCGTCTCTCCGGTCGGGTCGCGTTTGATGAGGCGGCCGGTCGTTTGGCCCTCGATCAGGTCGCTGGCGTATTCGTGGAGCGGCCAGCGCGTCGACGATTCGGTGAAGTAGATCGACCCGTCGCTGGCAACCGACGCGTTGTTGGTGAGTTTCAATGGCGAGCCGTTGACTGCGTCGGTCAGCACCTCGACGGCGCCGGTCTGCGACACGAGCTGAAGACCGAGATCGGCGTTGCAGACGAGGAGGTCGTCGCCGTGGAGCTCGATGCCGAGCGGACGGCCGCCGACCTTGGCGATCGGGGTGATCGATCCGCCCGGATCGATGCGAAGGATCGTGCCATTGTCGGTGCCGGTGAAGAGGTTGCCCGTGCCGTCGATTGCGACGTCTTCGGGGCCAGTACCCGGCACCTCGATGAGCTCGGCGTCACGCAGCCGGTGGTTCTCCTCGAAATCGCCGGTGAGCGGTGGTGCTTTGGGTGGACTCCATGCTTCAGGTGCGAACTCGGTCATCGACCGAACCTAGCCGAGCGG
>SHLQ01000206.1 GCA_004282895.1 Acidimicrobiales bacterium | reverse complement strand
GAGGGTCGAATGTGTCTTGTTGGCGTACAGGTAGGCATCGGTGGCGAACAGGAGCGTGGGTTCGATCTGGCCGAAGCGATCAACGACGCCGTTCGTGCCGAAGTCCGGAGAGCTGCTGGTGAAGATTGCGCCGAGCGAGTTCGCCGCCATGAAGATGGCCATGGTCTCGGGCAGGTTCGGTAGCCAGGCGGCTACCACATCCCCCACGCTGACGCCGGCACGCTTCATGGCCTGTTGAAGAACGGAGACCTGCGCGCGCAGCTGTGTGAGAGTCAATGACCGGACATGTCCGGTCTCATTGGAGAAGGTCATCGCTTCGTGGGTGTCGGCGTCGACGATGCGGGCGGCGAGGAGATTCTCGGCGACGTTCAGCGACGCGTTGGGAAAGAACCGCGTGTCTCGAAACCGATCGGCAGCCTCGATCGTTGGGGCGCCGCGTTCGCCGATGATGCCGTACCGATCCCAGACGGTCTCCCAGAATTCCGTCGGCTGTTGCACCGACCAGTCATGCAACTGGGCGAAGGACGCACGCAGGCCGAGTGAGCGGCAAAGCTTCGCAATTTCCGTCGATTCAATACGGTCGGCTGAGGGGGTCCAGAGGACGTCTGACATGTGACGAATCTACCGACCTGCCAACTTGTGCACTGCTTCGAAGCGGTGTGAAAGTGTCCGGATGACCGCTTCGCTTTCCGCAGACACCATTCGAATCTTCCTTCACGTTCTTGCCGTGACCGTGTGGCTTGGTGGCCAGATCGTCATGTTGGCGCTTCTTCCCGTGCTTCGTGGTGCCGGAGTTGAGGGTCTGCCAGCGAAAGCGGCACAGGCCTTTCAGCGGGTCGCCTGGCCCGCCTTCGCGGTCGCGTTTGTGACCGGCATCTGGAACATCCTGGCCGTCGAGATGGCCGATGCGAGCAGCGGCTACAACGCCGTCTTCGGCATCAAGTTTCTGCTGGTCATCGTCTCGGGCGCCGCAGCCTGGGTGCATTCGAAGACGGACAACCCCGCTGTACGTGGCGCCACCGGAGGCATCGGCTTCCTCGCCGCACTGGTCGCCATGTTCCTCGGCTACGTAATGGCACACTGACAGGATCTGTGGAGTCTGGCGTGTCGTATTTACACCTCACGCTCCACAGAACTGGAGTTGCGGCCTTGAAGGACCAACTCCGATATTGACTCCATGAGTTCGTCGGCGTTGGCTCGGTGGTCGTCGGTGTCGAACCACAGGGGAGCGCCCAGGCTCGTCACGACGGCGGCACTTCGCTGGGCGAGCTTCGGGAACGGTGTGCCTGGCCTCCACGCCCGGTTGCTGTGGGCGAAACCCACCGGCACAACCGCTGCGCCCGCCATACGGGCGATTCGGGAGACCCCAGGCCGACCCTGACCCACGCCATCGACCTGATCCCCCGGTCGAACGATCTTGCCCTCCGGCATGATGGCGCACACCTGACCAGCCTTCAGGGCATCGATCATCGTCTGCTCGGCCTCCTCACGGTGGTCGCGGCTGAACGGGATACAGCCGATTCCCCGTAGAAACCAGTCCGCCACCGGGTTTTCGAAGAAGCGACTGTTGACCCCGATCCGGGCGACGACGCCATAGTGGCCGAGCGTGATCAGAGACGCGACCAAATCGAACATGCTCGAGTGATTGGCAGCGATGATGGCCGGTCGGTCGGTGGGTAACTCGACCGTCTCCGGCAGCTTCACCCTTGTGCCAATACGTGAGAGAAACCGACTGCCCTTCACGGCTCGCCAGTAGAAGCGCTCGTAGCCCGTGGGGGCAAAGGCATCGATGGCCTCGCCCTGTCGGTAATGTCGGGTTTCCACTGCGGGGAGTGTAGTTGGGCGCGGAGCGCGCCCTGTTGAGCCGGTACGCTCACCGGTACCTGTTCCACGATGAAGGGATGCCCATGGTCGAACCCGACTTCCTGCGGTTCAACACGTTGAGCCTGCACGCCGGACACCAACCCGATAGTGAGACCGGCGCCCGGGCAGTACCCATCTACTGGACGACGTCGTTCATGTTCGACGACACCGACCACGCGGCCAGCCTCTTCAACCTCGAGACACCGGGCCACATCTACTCCCGGATCTCGAACCCAACCACCGCTGTGCTCGAGGAGCGCATCGCTGCGCTCGAAGGGGGCGTGGGTGCCGTGGCGACGGCCAGCGGAATGGCTGCGTTTCATGTGGGCGTCGCGACGCTAATGGGTCAGGGCGGGCACATCGTCGCCGCCCGCAATCTCTATGGCGGCACTGCCAACATCCTCACCCAGACCCTGCCTCGGTTCGGTATCACGACCACCTTTGTCGATCCACGAGATCCTTCCGCCTTCGAAGCGGCAATCACGGAGGACACCCGACTCGTCTATGGCGAGACCCTCGGCAACCCCGGCATCGAAGTCATGGACATCGAAGCGATCGCCGACGTCGCGCATCGCAACGGCCTGCCGCTCATGGTGGACAGCACGTTCGCCACGCCGCATCTGATCCGGCCGATCGAATACGGCGCTGACATCGTCATGCACAGCATCACCAAGTTCATGGGCGGCCACGGCGTCGCACTCGGCGGCGTGCTGGTCGATGGCGGTCGGTTCGACTGGGAGGGGAGCGGCAAGTTCCCCACACTCACCGAGCCCTACGACGGCTATCACGGGCTCGCGTTCACCGAAGAGTTCGGTCCGGCGGCGTTCATCACCCGGGCGCGGGTCGAGGGACTCCGCGACTTCGGCTGTCCGATCAGTCCGATGAACGCCTTCCAAATCATTCAGGGCATCGAGACGCTCCCTCTTCGTATGGATCGCCACGTCGCCAACGCCAACGCTGTCGTCGAGATGTTGCTGGCCAACGATGCGGTCAGTTGGGTGTCACATCCGAGCGCGCCGACCCACCCCGATCATGAGCTGGCCAAGAAGATGTATCCGGATGGCGCTGGTTCGATCCTGAGCTTCGGCGTCAAGGGCGGCCGCGAGGCGGGCGCCAAGTTCATCGAAAGTGTTCGCCTCGCTTCGCATCTGGCCAACGTCGGCGACGCCCGAACGCTTGTGGTTCACCCTGCGTCCACGACGCACCAGCAGATGTCGGCCGAGGCACTCGAGGTCGCTGGTGTCGGCGAGGATCTCGTCCGTCTGTCCGTGGGTCTCGAGGACGAACGCGACATCATCGAGGACCTCACCCGGGCGCTCAAAGCGTCACAGCGATAGAGGCCAGAGATGAAGACCACGTACGACAACAAGGAAGTCCGCATCGCGACCGGCGGCAAGGACCACGATGGTGTCGACGGACCCGCAGTGGTCTTGTTGCACGGCGCGGGCATGGATCGAACCACCTGGCAGATGCAGTCGCGCTGGCTGTCGCACCACGGCTATCGGGTAGCGGCCATCGACCTGCCCGGTCATGGCCTGAGTGAGGGCCCGCCGCTCGAGACGATCTCCGAGATGGCCGCCTGGACCGCTGGTGTGGTGCGCCAGCTCGACCTCGCTCCCGCCCATATCGTCGGATTTTCGATGGGTACGTTCATCGGTCTTGATATGGCCGCCGAGTACCCGGACACGGTTGCTTCGCTCGTGCTGATCGGCACGGCATCTGCCATGCCCGTGCATCCCGTGCTTCTTGATGCCTCCCGGGACGACGTGCCCCGAGCCAGCCGTCTCATGACGAGCTGGGGGATTGGCAGCAAGGCGCACCGGGGTGGACATCAGTCTCCTGGCACGTGGCTTATCGGCACATCGACCGCGTTGCTCGACACGTCGCCCGAGGGTGCGCTGCTCGCGGACATGGTCGCCTGCAACGCCTACGGCGACGGCGTGGAACATGCGAGGGAGATTGATGCACCCGTCACGTTCCTGCTCGGCAAGGAGGACAAGATGACGCCGATCAAGGCATCCCACGATCTCGTCGACGCGGTGAAGAACAAGCAGGTCATCACGCTGGACTCGATCGGCCACATGATGCCGATCGAGGATCCGATCGGTGCCCGCAAGGCCATCGACGGCGGTATTCGCTGGGCGTTGGAGCACTAGTCGGATGCAGATCTTCGGTGTAGTAAATGCGTCTCCTGACTCGCTGGCGGAGTTCAGCATCGTCTCGACGTATGACGAGGCGCTGGCCTACGGACGGAAGCTCCTCGATGACGGCGCCGATCACCTCGATCTCGGCGGGCAGGCCTCACACGGCGATGCCGCTCAGGTCACCCCCAACGACGAGTGGGCGATCATCGCCGAGCCATTGCGCGCGCTGACCAGTCTGGGAGTGACGGTTTCGGTCGACACGTGGCAGGTCGAAACAGCTCGCCGCGCCTTCGATGCGGGTGCGACCGTGCTCAACGCGGCCGAGGCTCTGCAGGACCCGGCGATGCTCGAGTTCTGCGCGGAACGTGAGTGTGACGTTGTACTTCCCTTCATGCTCGGTCCGGACCCACGCCACCTCAAACACGTCGAAGGCGACCCGGTGGCGGTGATGGTGTCCTGGTTCGACGAACGGTTGAAGGTGATGGACACCTACGGTCTCCGCGAACGCTGCTACCTCGACCCAGGAACCGGGTTCGGTCCCGCGCATTGGGATTGGTCTGACCGGGCGGAGTATCAGCGAAAGATCTACACCGGTCTCGACCAGCTGCGGCGATTCGATCTGCCGATCTATGTTCCGGTGCCATGGAAGCAGACCGAGGATCGTCTGGAACTTCTCGACATCGCGCTGAGCCATGACGTCGACTTCGCACGCGCCCACCACCCGGCCCAGGTGCGTCAGCACTACGACGAGGTGATGGCGGCGCAGCGCTGATGCGAGATCTCCGCGATGTCGAGGCCGAGGCGTTCCGTCGCTGTCTCGACACGCCCGCTCGAGCCTCGACCCTTCCGCCCGCCGCGTACACAGACGCCGAACTCTACGAGCGCGAACAGCGTCTGGTCTTTCGTCAGGGATGGGTTGGCGTTGGACGAGCGGACCGTTGGACCAACACCGGCGACTACGCCACGTTCGAGATCGGGGGTGTCCCGGTCGTTGTCGTGCGAGCTGACAACGGTCTTCGGGCGCACGCCAACACGTGTCGCCATCGCGCCAGCATGATCGTCTCCGGCGAGGGCAACTGCACGCGTATGCGTTGCCCCTTCCATGCGTGGACCTACAGCCTCGACGGTCGCCTCGTCGGTGCACCCGACATGCATCGCACACCCGGTTTCGACAAGGAGGAACATGGGCTGGTCCCTTTTCGGGTCGAACAACGGCATGGCTTCGTGTTCGTGAGTGTCGACCCCGACCCGCCAAGTATCGACGACTGGTTCGCCGAC
>SHLQ01000054.1 GCA_004282895.1 Acidimicrobiales bacterium | reverse complement strand
CGGCGTGCCGGAGCCCGGTCGTTTCGCGACCCTCGAGTCGGTCGGGAGCTGGCGTGCGGTTGGTGATGACCTTTCTGTCAACATGATGACGGCGGCCGGATTGATCGGCCGTTTCACCTCGCGCTCAGCCCTGATGCCCGCGGCGAACCCTGCTCGTTATCTTGGGCACGCCACTCTCGACGGAGTACCGGTCTCGATGACGGATTTTGTTGCCGAGCCTTCGGGCGCATCGTTTGACATCCCCATCGTGTTGATCATCGGCACCTCGATGTCGGCCGGGAAGACACTTGCTGGCCGTGTGATCGTGCGCGAACTCAAGAAGCGTGGACTTCACGTCGTTGGCACCAAGTTGACCGGGGCTGGGCGTTATCGCGATGTGCTGAGTTGGCGCGACGCTGGCGCCGATGCGGTCTTCGATTTCGTGGAGGGTGGCCTGCCGTCGACGGTCGTCGACGAGGATGAGTATCGGCGGGCGTTGGGAGTTGTGCTGGATCGCATCGCCGCAGAGAAGCCCGATGTGGTCGTGGCCGAAGCCGGTGCATCACCGCTCGAGCCATACAACGGAACCGTGGTCATGGAAGAGCTAGCTGATGTGATCGCGTTCATTCTGCTGGCGGCATCTGACCCGTACGCGGTTACCGGCGTGATCAATGCGTTTGATCTCCCACCGGATGCGGTGAGTGGCGTTGCGACCAGTACCAGTGCCGGCATCGAGCTGATCGAGAAGCTGACGGGCGTGCCGGCGGTCAACGTGCTCGATCTTGGCGATCACGAACGTCTCGGGTCGTTGATGGACGCCAAGCTGGGACTCTGATGACCGACACACCCTTCACCTTCGAGGTCGGAGACGACCCCATTGTTGCGACGGCGATTCATGCCGGGCACGGTCTGCGGGACGAGGTGGCCGATCTCATGCTCCTCCCCGAGGACGGTCGGCTTCGCGAGGAAGACCCGTTCACCGAACGCTGGGTCGGTGTTGCAGCAAACCGTGTGATTGCCCATCGGTCGCGTTTCGAGTTCGATCTCAACCGATCGCCAGAGAAGGCGGTCTACCGGGTGCCGGACGATTGTTGGGGACTCGACGTGTGGAAGACGGAGCCGCCGGAGGACCTCGTCGCTCGCTCGCTGGCGATCCATGAGTCGTACTACGCCGAGCTGGCCGAGCTCTGTGACCGCATCATCGAGGCCCATGGCCATGTTGTCGTCCTCGACATCCACTCGTACAACCATCGGCGATCCGGGCCGAACGCGGCGGTCGACGACCCCGAAGCGAACCCGGAGATCATCATTGGAACCGCGGGAATCTCACCTGGATGGGACAACGTGGTCGACGCGTTATCCTCCGCGTTGGCGGCACGGCCGCTGACCTATGCCGAACCTGACGTGCGTTTCGATGTGAAGTTCACCGGAGGCAACCAGGTGAGATGGCTCAAGGGACGCTACGGCGACCGATGCTGTGCGTTCGCGATCGAGTTCAAGAAGGTCTACATGGATGAGTGGACGGGTGAAGCTGACGAGCAGGTCATCGAGGCGATCTCCGAACTGATGGCGTCCGCGACGGCTGCGCTCCGAGGCGCGCTCGCGGAGCGAGCTCGCTCGCACTAGGTGGAGGTTGTCACTGTCCCGAGATGTCGGGGACAGTGGAGGGGTTCGCCAATTGTCAGGAGTCATTGATGGAGATTGCCCCACCCGGTTTGAAGGGTCTTGCCGTCGCCGACACGACGATTGGTGCGGTCCGGGGGTCCGAGGGCTTCTACCACTACCGCCAATACAACGCGGCGGACCTGGCGCGTGAGCGCAGCGTCGACGATGTACTCACCCTGCTCATCGATGGAGCCCTGCCGCCGGAGATGCCCGCAATCGACCTCGGTGCCCTGCGCGAGCTGCCTCGCGAAGTCGAAGACCTCGTGGATTCGCTGTCGCCATACATGGCCGACGCCCTGGCCGTGATTCGTTCAGCGATGCTGGCGGTGGCCGAGCTCGAAGAACATCAACCGGTGCTCGACATCGGACACGTTGAGCGGCGAGGCAACGTGTTGCGGTTGATGGCGATCGTGCCGACGATCGTGGCTCGGCATTACCGACGTCGTAACGGACTCGAGCCGATCGCACCGGATCCGTCTCTGACTCACGCGGCCGACTACCTGCGGATGGCGACCGGCGAGGTTCCGGCCGAGCTCAACAGCCGGGCGGTCGAGAAGTACCTCGTGGCCACGATCGATCACGGGTTCAACGCATCGACCTTCACGACCCGGGTCGTGACGAGTACCGGCGCATCCGCCGCAAGCGCGCTTGTCGCGGGATTCGGCGCATTGAGCGGCCCGCTGCACGGCGGCGCACCGGGACGCGCCCTGGCGATGATCGAGGAGATCGGTGGCGCAGAAAATGCGCGCGCCTGGGTGCAGGCCAAACTCGATGCGAAAGAGAAGATCATGGGATTCGGTCACGCCGTCTATCGGGCAGAGGACCCCCGGGGCATCGTTCTGCGAGAGGCGGCCGAGGCAATCGGCGGCGACCTGGCTGATCGGGCGATCGGAATCGAGGCAGAGATCCTGGCGATGCTCGCTGAGTGGAAGCCAGATCAGACAATTGTCACCAACGTCGAATACTGGGCTGCCGTCGCTCTGGGTATCGCCGGATTCCCGCCCGAGCTGTTCACACCAACGTTCGCCGTGAGCCGCGTCATCGGCTGGTCCGCCCATGTTCTCGAACAGGCCGAGGACGGCAAGATCATCCGACCCAGCGCTCGCTACGTCGGGCCGGAACCGCTGTCCTAAGCCCGCGGGTCGCGCTAGTAGTCGATTCCCCGCTTCGCCAGAATGCCCTCGTCGAAGGCGTGTTTGACCTTCTTCACCTCGCTCACGGTGTCGGCGACATCGATGAGGCCCTGCGGCGCATCCCGCCCGGTGATGACGAGGTTCACTCGCTCGGGGCGGTTTCGGATTGCCTCGTAGACGGGCTCTGGTTCGATCCACCCCCAGTTGATGAGGTACGTGAGCTCATCGAGGATCACCAGCTCGTGTTGTCCCGCTTCGATGATGGCGGCCGCCTTGTCCCAGCCCTCGCGTGCCAGCTCTTTGTCCTTCTCGATGTCGTCGGAGTTCCAGGTGAAACCTTCGCCCTCGTTGTGCCAGTCGACGCCGAGCTGGCGTCCCACCTTCTCCTCGCCGACGTTCCATTCGCCGGATTTGATGAACTGGATGACGGCGATGTTCCACCCGCGGGCTACACCGCGCACCATGACCCCGAACGCCGCACTCGACTTGCCCTTGCCGTCGCCGGTGTTCAGAACCACGATCGACTTGGCGTAGCCGCTCTTGTCGGCGGCCGGGTTCTCTTCAATAGGTTCAGTGGTCATCAGGACTCGATTCTTGTGTACGGATACGGGGAACGACCAGTACGGCACCGTTTTCGTGCGTGATGCGCACATCCGCGCGGTAGTGGTCGGCGATGTTCTTCTCGGTGAGCACCTCAATGGCTCCGCCTTCGGCCTTCACTTCGCCCTCCGCCAGGAGGACGAGGCGGTCGGCGAACTGCCCGGCCAGGGTCAGGTCATGCATCGTGGTCACGATTGTTCGGCCGTCGCGACGAAGGCGGTCCAGGAGCAACAGGACCTCCTGCTGGTGGCCAAGGTCGAGAGCGGTGGTCGGCTCGTCGAGCAGGATGATCGGCGTCGACTGGGCCAGAGCGCGAGCGACGACCGCCCGTTGGCGCTCGCCCCCGGAGAGCGAATCCATTTCGCGGTCCGACAGGTGATGAAGATCAAGGTCCCGGAGTACGTTCTTAACGACGCCCACGTCCTCCGGGCGTTCCGCCGCGAGCGGATGACGGTGCGGTGTTCGGCCAAGTAGCACATAGTCAAACACCCGAATGGTGGACGGGATCGTGGGTATCTGTGGAACCCAGCTCATGAGGCGAGCTCGCTCCATACGTTTCATCGACCGGACGCTCTCGCCGTCGACAAGGACATCGCCGTCGGCATCGACCGCGCCGACCAATGCTCGAAGCAGGGTCGACTTACCGGCGCCGTTCGGTCCAATTATCGACACCCACTCGCCGGCGTCGACCGCCAGCGACGTAGACCGCAGAAGCGGCGTTCCGTCGACGCGTACCGACAGGTCGTGGGACTCGAGGGTTGCGCTCATCGTCTTCCTGTCGTTCGCAGGATGAAGATGAAGAACGGTGCACCGAAGAACGCGGTGATAACGCCGATCGGAATTTCCGTCGGAGTGAGAATCGTGCGGGCCGCGAGGTCGCTGAGTGCAAGGAAGCCCGCTCCCGCGAATATCGACAGGGGAACGATGACGCGAAAGGTCGAGCCGAAGATCAGTCGCACGGCGTGGGGCACGATGAGTCCGACGAACGCGATCAGCCCGCTGACCGCGACCGCCGCTGCGGTAAGCAGCGATGCGATAACCAACAACCCGACGCGTACCTGAGGTACAGCCAGTCCGAGCATCGAGGCCTCCTCATCGCCGACGGCCATGATGTCGAGCGTCCGACCGGTGAGCGAGAGCACGAGCAACAAGACCACCGCGACAGGGAGCAGTTGGAGTACCTCGCTCCATCCGCTCGTTGTCAGCCCGCCGAGAAACCAGGTGTAAATCTCGCGGATGTCCTCGGTGTTGCGTTGTTGCAGGAACGTTTGTAGCGCCGTGAAGAAGCTGGCAACCGCAACACCAGCAAGGATCAGCGATGCCGCGGACCGGTCCCGGTCGCCAGCGACGCCGACAATCCAGGTGAGCGCCACCGCCAAGAGTGCACCAACGAAAGCCGCGAGTTGCACACCGTCAAACACACCCTCGCCGTTTCCCCAGTCATTGACGAAGGCAACGGTGGCGCCGAGGCCGCCGCCGGCGGCAACACCGAGCAGGTAGGGATCGGCAAGGGGGTTGCGGAAAACGCCCTGATACGTCGCTCCCGCCGTTGCCAGCGAGGCTCCGACGAGTAGGCCGAGAGCCACCCGAGGCAGGCGGAGATTCCAGACGATCGACTTCTGCGTCTCCGACAACCCCGAATCGAACGTGAACGGCGTCAACCGGTCAGCGGTTTCGACGATCGTTCCCCAACTCGAAATGTCGGTCGGTCCCAAGACAAGCCCGAGTGTCGCCGCGCCGAAGACAAACGCCACGCCCGCGACCAACCAGATGAATCTGGCGGTCGTGGGGCGGGCGTCCATTGTTAGATACCGGCTACGGCGGTTCCGGCGACCTCAATGAACTCGACGACGCGTGGGCCCCAGCGGCTAACGACATCGTCATCCAATTCAACGATGTTGCCCTCCTGCACCGCGGTCAGCTGGTCCCAGCCCGGACGGGCAGCCACCGTCTCTGCAGTCTGGGCACAGCACCGCGTATCGGCGAGGAAGATGACATCGGGATCGGCATCGACCAGGTATTCCTCGTTCAACTGCGGGTAGCCATACGCGGCGCCATCAGCGTCGGCAGGATCGGCCACGTTCCGAAGACCGAGCAGGTCGTACACGTAACCAATGAATGTCGTGGACGTGACGCTGTAGAGCGTGTCGTCGAGCTCGTGGTAGTAGGTGAGTGCTTCCTCACGCTCAGGGATTGAGGAGAGCACGGCGTCGATGTCGGTCTGCATCTGCGTCACGAGCGTTGCGGCATCGTCGCTGTGGCCGGTGATGCCGCCGAGCTCGGTGATCTGGGCGTAGATGTCGCCGAGCGTGGTCGCCGCGGAGATGACATGGTTCTCGACGTCGATTGCGTCGAGGCCCTCCATGGGCGATTCGGTGACGACGAGGTCGGGTTCGAACCCGGCGATGGCTTCGATGTTGGGATCCCAGCCGGAGAGGTCGGTGACCGGTGCCTCGGGCGGGTAGTACGAGAATTCGTCGACAGCCACGACAAGGTCGCCGGCTCCGATCGCGAACAACATTTCGGTCGCAGTCGGGTTCAGCGACACGATGCGGGTAAACGCGGATTCTTCCGTCGTGGAAGTGTCGCCGGTGACGGTCTCCTGCGCCTCCGAGCCGCACGCGGCGGCCAGTAACGCAAGCAGCGCAAGGGTGATGAACGAGCGGATCTTCATGGGTTCTCCTGCTGCTGGCCGGGCAGGAGTCTCCTGATCCGCACCAGCCCTTCCTCGAGGGTGTGATGGTTCATTCGCCAGCAGATTCCGACCGGACTTGTCCTCCGAGGAGGCTTTACCGTTGCGGGACAGTGCCGGGATTTCACCGGACTTCCGAACCTGACTGGTTCACAAAAGCGTAGCGTGAAACACTCCAACAGTGCGCAGAGCAATTCTCCCCCTGGTTGTCGTACTTCTGGTCACGGCGTGTGACGGGTACATCGAGCAAGTGACGATCGATGAGCAGGGAATCGTTGCGCTCGATGCGCAAGCCACCGTCGTCTGCAGTGACCCGCTGACCGCAGAACTGTGGGCCCGTGATGAAGCCCCGTGCGACGCCATCGACAGGTTTACTCGGTCGGGCCCGTCAGGAGAACCGTTTGCGCTTTTGCCTCAACTTGATCCAGACCGCCTCGGCCTTGTGGCGACAGGGGAGCAGGATCGGCGAGTTGTGGACGTGACCTGGGAAGGTGGGCTCGACGAGCTGGAGACGCTGCTCGTTACGGGCGGTTCGACGACCCAGCTCGATGAGGAACGAACCGAGTTCACGATCTCACCGCGAGAGGTGATCGATTCGGCGAAGACCGACGCGGCCCGCTGGCCGGCGGCGGAGTTCCGCATCATCGCCCCGGAGCGAGTGGTCGAGCACAACGGTGACGACATACAAGGCCGCGCGGTCATCTGGTATTTCGACGGCGGTACTCAGGACGAGCTGCGAGTCGTGTGGGGGGTCGAGGAGCGTGGCTTTCGGGTCTGGTGGTGGCTCGTCGGAAGTGCGATTCTCACCGGTGTTCTGTTCATGATGGTCACCCTCGAGGGCAACTCGGGTACATCAGGCGGCAGGAACAACAAGGCCAGCGACGTCGACCGCTGACACCGGCCCTGCCGGAATGGGGAGATCGACGTCGGCGTTCGGCAGACCCTCGATTCCCGGCGGTACTGGGCCGTTCTCATAGGGGATCGAGCCGTGTTGGGTCACGGACCACTCCCGGGTGGTGACGATGGTGCCCTCGGGGTGGTCGGCGATCTCATTACGTTCGACCACCGTTTCCACCGCGACCGCATCCTCGCCGAATCGGTTGGTTCCGATGAGCACGCCGACCCGAGTGTTTCCGGCGATGCGGTTGGCGATCACCTGGGTGCCGAAGCTCCCGCTGACATGGACACCGACACCGAACGCGTGATCCGTCGCCGGGTCAGCTGAAGGGCTGTTCGCGAACCCGTTGTTCAGGATCACGCTGCCGCCAACGATGGCGCCGACCGTTTGGCGGAGGCCATCCTCGACCAGCACGCCAACCCGGTTGTTGCGACTCGTGGATCGGACGAGGGTAGCCCCGCGCTCGGCACCGCTAATGACAAAACCCTGTGAGGAGAATTCAGCGAGCGTGGTCTCGACCGTCGTTGCACAATCGGCGCAGTTCTCGATTCGCACACCGGTGTTGCCATGGCCCGAGACCCATACCTGAGAGATCTCCGCGTTTCGAACGTTGTTCAGCGCGATGCCGTGGCGCCCGGTGTTCGAGGTGGTCAGGTGGAGCGCCCGGAATCCGTCGATCGGCACCCCCCGCGTGGACGCGTCGACGGTGACCGCATCCCCGAGGTAGTTGCGGACGGTCATGTTCTCGATGGCGACCCCATCGGATTGCACCCGAATGCCGGTGGTTGCGGAGTGGAGCCCGTCGATGAACACGGTGTTGCGATCGCGGCCGCGGATCACAATGTCAGCGACGTCAACGACCACTTCTTCGGAGTACACACCCGGATCGATGAGGATTAGATCGCCAGGTTGTGCCGCGTCCACGGCGGCCTGCACGGAGAAGTGGTCGAACGGCACGCGGATGGCGTCCACCTCGGGGATCGGCAACGTGGTGATCGGTGGGTTGACGATGTCCCCCTCGGGGGTTGTGCCGTTGAAGATCGGTGAGCCGATGTCATCCCCTTCGACCGACGCACAGCCGGAGACGAACACGGCCGCCACGAGAACCAGCGAAAGAGCACGCCGTTGAAAGAGGCGGTCGAGGGGGGAGCCGAACACGCCCGCAAGTGTAGTGATCGCGCGGAATGGGGCCGCGCCTCACCCCAGCTGATCCACCCCCGCCAGCAGGGCTCGCGCGAAGGACTCCTGTTCGAAGATCGGGGCGTGGTGGTTGTGTTCGGTTCTCACGACATCGGCATCGAGCAGTCGCGCGAGTTCCTGCTGACGTTCGACGGGAATGATCTGATCGTTGGCGCTGAGCACGACGACCGTGTGGGTGTGAATGGCATGCAGGAACCCCCGCGAGTCGAATTGCCCGATCGCATGGCCGGCCTCCAGCAGTTTCGCGGGGTCGGCGAGCATCACGGACTCGAGCACCGATTCGGGCAGTGGTCGACAGATCGCGCCGGCGATCCCTCGAAACGCCTTCGCCCGAGCTCGATCGGAGAGCCGGGGCATGGCCTTTGACGCGGTACCCAGCGCGCCGAACTCTGCTCGTTCCCGGCAACGCACGGAGAACCGATGGGCTGTGGACGCCAACACCAGGCCTGCCACTCGATCCGGGCCACGCAGCGCGACGAGCTGCGCGATGAGTCCGCCCATCGAGTAGCCGACGGGTACGAACTCGTCGAGGCCGAGCTCATCGGCGATACGGATCACATCGGCGGCGCAGTCTTCGAGGCGGAAGCGCTCGGGTGCTCGTACACCATGGCCATGACCATGGTGGTCGAACATGATCGTGCGGTGCGACGCGCCCAGTGTTGGCAGGACGGCGCCGAACGTCAGCGGTGCATCCACGTTCCAACCATGCAACAACAGCAGCGGCGGTCGGTCGGATTCCCGCTCGTTGTCCCAGATGACCGCCGTTCCGCGGCCGGGCACGTCGACGGTGTGCTCGGCGAGGCGGGTCATCACATCGAGGAGATCAGGCGACCGAGACAACCTCGACCGAGAGGGTCATACCCGCCGGGGTCTCGTAGGAGACGGAGTCACCCGCCTTTGCACCCATCAACGCTTCGCCAAGGGGTGAGCCGGGGGAGAGGTTCTCGAGACCCTCTTGGCGTTCCTCGATGGAGCCAACGAGGAACTTCTCGGTGTCGTCATCTCCTTCGTAGCGGAGCTCGACGACGCTGCCCGCGCTGACCTCATCGCCACCGGTGGCTTCGACGATTTCGGCTTCGTCGATCGTCTTGGCGAGGAACATGATGCGCCCCTCCATTTTGCCCTGTTCTTCCTTGGCGGCGTGATAGTCGCCGTTCTCGGAGAGGTCGCCGAGTTCGCGTGCGGTTTCGATCTTGCGGGCGATGTCGATGCGGCCGCGTGTCGTGAGATCTTCGTGTTCTGCATGGAGGCGGTCGAAGGTTGCCTGCGTGAGCTGCTTGTTTTGAGCCATGAGAAAACGATAGAGCCGCAGAACGGAATGCGTCGACCGTTATCGTTTCCGGCATGTCTGAAGAAACACCACGCCTGCGATATCGCCTGCTCACCGGCCCCGACACGGACGCGTTCTGTGCCCGAGTTTCCCACGCACTCGACGAGGGGTACATCCTCTACGGTTCCCCTCAGCTCACCTTCGACGGCACGACCACCTATGTCGCCCAAGCCGTCATTCTCCCCAGCGGAGACTGATCCGTGCCAGCTCCCGCGGGAACGGGCTACTTCATCTCGCCTGCTGAGGGTCCAGGACCCGGTGTACTTCTGCTGCATTCGTTCTGGGGACTGAATCGGGCGGTCAAGGACACCGCCAACGACCTGGCCGATGCCGGGTTCACGGTCTTTGCGCCCGACCTCGCCGACGGCCTGGTCTTCGAGGATCGGGATCTGGCAATGACCGCATTGGCCGATGCCGACATGAACGTCGCCGCATCCTTGGTGCAACGCAGCGTCGGTGTGCTCCGCCGGGCGTCGGCCGACAGGACCGCTCCGATCGGTGTTGTCGGCTATGGCTCGGGCGCGTCCTGGGGGTTGTGGCTCTCGGCCCGACTCATCGATGAGATCGCCGCCGTCGTCACCTACTACGGGTCACAGACAATTTCCATGGACACGTCGAACGCCTCGTACTTGTGTCACTGGGCTGAGGACGACGACATCGTTGGCGATCATGAGGTCGCCGATCTTGGCCTCAGTCTGCAGATGGCCAAACGGCCATTCCGATTCGAACACTACGAAGGCACGACTCACGGTTTCGCCGAGCCGGGACGTCCGTCTTTCGACCAGGCGGCAAAAGACCTGGCGTGGGCGAACACGACGACGTTTCTCAAGCAGGAGCTGAGATGACGGGCTGACCAGGCCTTACTAGATGAGCGCGAGAAGCAGAGCCGCCACGGCCAGCAACAGACCGACGACGAGAAGTTTTCCCGCTTTGACTCGAGCCCTATGCGACTCGATGTCGATGTCGACGTGGAAGCCCCCGATGTGCAGCTCATCGCGGGACGCTCGTTCCGAGGCAACCACCAAGGTTCGAACACGCTCGACCAGATCCAGGCTGGAGAATGGTTTCGTTGCGTAGTCGTCCGCGCCCAGCTCGATGCTGCGTTCCTTGATCTCCAACGCCGTGTTGCTGGACATGATCATGATCGGCGTGTTGCAGTCCGCCCGGACGGCTCGACAGAGGTCGAGACCGTCCATGTCCGGGAGATTGATGTCGAGAATGATTGCGTCCGGCTCGAACTGGTCCAACGCGGTCAGACCTTGTCGTCCGTTGGGAGCCACCTCGACGTCGAACCCTCGAGATCCAAGTATGACGGAGACGAGTCTCGCGGCGATCGGATCATCATCGATCAGGAGTACTCGAGGAAGGGGTCTCGTGTCGAGATCATCTCGTGGTCTCGTGATCCAAACGTTTGTGGCTTGGGCGTTGTTTCCATCGTCAACGATCCGCATGGTTTACCCATCGGCTCGAAAAGAGATTTCTTTCGCGTAGTCTGCCGGCGACTGTTCGGGTGATTGACCAGAGGTAGGAATGAACTTACCGTTTGGGATGGAAACGATCGGGTTCGTCGGGTTGGGGAACATGGGTGGACCGATGGCGAAACGCCTCGTGGCCGCGGGTTACGAGGTGCACGCCTTCGACATCAACGACACCGCGATGGCCGAGGTGGTGGCCGCCGGCGCAATCGCCGCGGACGATGCCAACGCGGCTGCCCGCGCTGCAGATCTGTTCTTCACGTCACTGCCGCGGCCGGACCATGTTCAGACCGTCATGATCGACGGGGGAGCGCTTGGCGAGCTTCGCCCCGGCTCGATCTGGGCGGACCTCACCACCAACCGCAAGGAGTTCGTGGCCGAGCTCGCGGCGCAGGCGCCGGAGGGCGTGAACGTTGTGGACACGCCGGTCACCGGGGCGGTCGATGGCGCTCGCAACGGCAAGCTCACGCTCTTCGCCGGTGGAGCCGATGCCGACCTCGATCGGGTCGTTCCCGTGCTCGAAAACCTTGGGCGGGCCATTCGCTGTGGCCCGCTCGGCACCGGCAACGTAACCAAACTTGTTACAAACCAGCTCTGGTTCATTCACGCCGCCTCGATAGGTGAAGGGTTCGCGCTCGGGATGGCAAATGGGGTCGAGCTCGACGTGTTGTGGGACGCGATCAAGGACTCGGTCGGCGACAGCTTCGTGGCCCGCCACGATGCCCCCTCGATCTTCGCCGGACACTACGACCCCACGTTCACACTCGACCTGTGTATGAAGGACTTGGGACTGACGATGGAGCTCGGCGAGAACGTGGGCACCGACCTGCCGATGACCCAGCGGGCCTACGACACGTTCGAACGAGCGACCGACCGCTACGGCAAGGACGTGGGTGAGCTGCACGTCGCCAAACGAATCGAAGATGACGCGAACCTGTCGTTCCGCCTTGACGGCGACTGGGTTCCGCACTGGGAGGCCTGACATGACCATGACGCTCGCGGAACTCATCGACCTCGACCGGTACCCGATCGATCAACCTGGCTCGCCGCAGTACCAAGCGGTCGTCGATCGGGCCCGCACCGGGCTGCGCGCCGACGGCTGCGCGGTGATCAAGGACCTCGTTCGCCCGGCTGCCCGAGAACAACTCGGTCAGGAGATCTGGGAGCGCAAGCCAACCACCCATTTCTCGACGCAGGTGATGAACCCGTATTTCCACTTCCACCACAACGACGACTTCCCCGAGCGGCACCCGATGAACACGCTCCTCGAACGATCGAGCGGCTTCATCCCCGGAGACTCGTGGGAAGGCACGACGGCGATGCGGCACATGTTTGAACACCCCGCACTCACCCGATTCCTCGCCGATTGCCTCGAGATCGATGAGCTGCATCCCTACGCCGATCCGCTCGCCGGACTCACTGCCAACATCCTCGATCCGGGGCAACAGTTCACCTGGCACTTCGACACCAACGAGTTCGCCGTGACGGTGCTCATCGAGGAAGCCGACGAAGGTGGGTTGTTCGAATACGTGCCGAACATCCGCAGCGACGGCGATGAGGGGTTCGATCACATCCAGGAAGTGCTCGAAGGCGGTCGCCGCGGCGTTCACACGCTCGATCTTCGACCGGGCGACATGCAGATCTTCCGCGGGCGGTACTCGCTGCACGCGGTCTCCCGAGTGGCGACCGATTCGAAGCCGAGACACGCGGCGATCTTCGCCTACACCGAGAAGCCCGGGGTGATCGGCCGCCTCGAACGCACCGAGCAGTTGTTCGGCCGGGTGCTCCAGGAACACATCGATGCCGAGGAGGCACGGGTGCGCACCGACGCCCTGATCGATTGATCGGCGGGTGCGCCTCTGGTCACAGTCCTCGTCACCACGACCAAACATCATTAGCGTTTGCTGAATGGTCGCACGTATAGGTAGTTGGTGTTTCAAGAATCGCGGGAAGACACTCCTCCTCTGGTTCATCGGATTGGTCCTGATTGGCCTCGCAGCGAGCGGAGGGCCGACGTTCAACGACGCGTTTGAAGTCCCGGATTCCGAGACCGCCGATGGGTTCGCCGTTCTCGATGAGTACTTCCCTGGACAGGCCGGCAGCGTCAACACCGGCTCGATCGTCTTCCAGGCCGAACAGGGGGTGAACGACCCCACCGTCCAGTCCACGATGGAGGAGTTCTTCACGCTGCTATCGGAGGAAGGCGAGCTCGTCCATGGTGGTGAGCCGTTCGACACTTCCGGATTCACCGTCGTGTCGCCCTATTCGGAGTTCGGTGCCCAGCAGGTGTCACCCGACGGAACGGTCGCGTTCGCAACCGTGAACATCGACATCAACGTCGACCAGACGCTGGCGGGCGAGGTCGGCCTTGAGCTCGTCGAACAACGTCCAGAACTCGATGGACTCACCGTCGAAATTGGTGGCGCCGCCCTCGGTGGATTCGAGCCACCGGAGACTGAGCTCGTCGGCCTTGCCTTCGCCATTGTGATCCTGATCGTCTCCTTCGGGTCCGTGCTTGCCATGGGCCTCCCAATCGGCGTGGCCCTCGCCGGCGTTGGCGTGGGAGTGATGTTCACCACGCTGCTCAGTCGATTCACCGACATCCCCGACTTCGCGCCCACGATCGGCATCATGATCGGTCTCGGTGTTGGCATCGACTACGCCCTGTTTGTTGTGACCCGATACCGCGAAGAATCCCACCAGAACGGTGACGATCATGAGGCAGCAATCTACGTCGCTATGGACACCGCCGGGCGTGCCGTGTTGTTCGCCGGCATCACCGTGGTCGTATCCCTGCTTGGCATGTTGTTGATCGGCCTTCCGTTCATGAGCGGCCTCGGCATCGCTGCGTCGGTCACGGTGCTGGCCACGATGGTCGCGGCAATCACGCTTCTGCCGGCGCTCATGGGATACGCCGGTGACCGCATCGAAGTCACCCGCTGGCGTGGACTTGTTGCCGCCGGCTTCGTCGCTCTGGCGTTGTTGCTGCTCGGTTTCGGGCAGGCACAACTCGCAGCAATCCCCACACTCGCCGCGGTCGTGATCCTCTTCGTGGGTCGATTCCTGCCCTTCCTCCGAGACCAAGTTCCGCCGCGCATTCCCAAACCGATTCGAGAGACGGTTGCGTATCGCTGGAGCCACAAACTCCAAGCCCGTCCGTGGACCGCACTGCTACTCGGCGGTGGCGTGCTGGTCATCCTGGCGTTGCCCGTCCTTGGCCTTCGGTTCGGGTTCTCTGATGAAGGAAACTTCCCGGAGGACACGTCCACCCGCCAGGCCTACGACATGCTGGCCGAGGGGTTCGGCGAGGGTTCCAATGGTCCGATGCTGGTGACGGTGAAACCGGGTTCGGATGCTGATCGCGCCCTGCTTGGGCCGCTGCAGGAAACGCTTTCCTCGACGCCCGGCGTCCAGCTGGTGACGCCGCCATTCCCGAACACACCGGAATCGCCTGAGACCGCTGACGCCTACATCATGCAGCTGATCGCGACGACGTCGCCGCAGGCGGAGGAGACGACCGATCTCGTACTGCATCTTCGCGAAGACGTGGTGCCGGGCATCGTCGAAGGCTCGACACTGGACGTGAATGTCACCGGTTCGGTTCCGGCCTCGATCGACTTCTCCGAGTTCATGGCGCGTCGCACGGTCGTGTTCTTCTCCGCTGTTCTGGGGCTTTCCTTCCTGTTGTTGGCGATGGTCTTCCGCTCCGTCCTTGTGCCCGTGAAGGCCGTGATCATGAACATGTTGTCGATCGCGTCGGCCTACGGCGTTGTCGTCGCAATCTTCCAGTGGGGATGGCTCGGTGGCCTGACCGGAATCGAACCGGCGCCAGTCGAGCCGTTCATCCCCGTGATGTTGTTCGCGATCGTGTTCGGCCTCTCGATGGACTATGAGGTGTTCCTGCTCAGCCGTATCAAAGAGGAGTTCGACGCCACCGGCGACGCAGTGAACAGCGTCGCCGATGGCCTTGCCTCCACCGCCCGCGTGATCACAGCAGCAGCGGCGATCATGGTTGTCGTGTTCGGCAGCTTCCTTTTCGAGGATCTGCGAATCATCAAGCTGTTCGGCACCGGCCTCGCTTTGGCGGTCTTCCTCGATGCGACGTTCGTCCGAATGTTGCTGGTCCCAGCCACGATGGAATTGCTCGGTGAGAAGAATTGGTGGCTTCCGAAGTGGCTCGACAAGCTGCTACCGAACATCAATGTGGAGGGTGGCTCACCCCACTCGATTTCGGAGCCGGTGCCTGCGGAGTAGCACGAGGAAATCGCCTCGATTTAGGACGTTTGCCGCTACCGGACTCATCGAATCTTCAAAAGACTGGGGATATTCCGGACTTCGAAGGAGGCGACGAGCGTGGAACGCGCGCTTTGGAGAAAAGTCGCGGTGGTTTTGGCATTGGTTGGGTCGCTATTGGTACCGGCAGCGTCGGCGGCCGCCGCGGAGACGTGTATGGGTATGCCAGCCACCAAGGTCGGCACCGAAGGAAATGACTTTCTCTTGGGCACCGAGGGTGTCGATGTCATCGTGGGTTTGGGTGGCAATGACATCATTCGAGGGCTCGGGGGCAACGACTATCTGTGCGGCGGCAATGGTCGCGACCGACTCTTTGGAGGGTTCGGCAACGACTACCTCGAGGGGGGCAAGAAGAACGACATCATCAAGGGTGATCAAGGTAGGGATCAGCTCTTCGGCAATCAGGGCAATGATCGGTTGTTCGGTGGCCCGGGCCGCGATGTCCTCGAAGGAGGCTCCGGCGTCCGGGACAAGTTGTTCGGCAAGGGCTCTTGGGACGTATGCAATGACCCGCAGGGTACGACTATCTACGACGGCACCTGCGAGGAGGGTGACGGCGCCGGCGTCGGAGATCCAGCCCCACCCGCTGCGAACATTGGATCCACCATCCGTCTCGAAGGGTTCGGTGACGACGTCACGGACTTCACCATCCATCAGATCGTCGACCCAGCAACGCCTGCAAGCGATTTCACCACTCCTGATGCGGGCAATCGCTGGGTTTCGGTGCTGGTCGGCGTGCGGCCGGTGGTTGGAGACTACAACCGGTGCCTGCAGTCCATCTTGGAGCTCCGTGGGTCGAACGGCGCTCTCGAGGATGCGTTCAATTACCGTCCGATCTCGGAAGGCCCGGACATCGGGTGCATGGCGATACGGCAGGGTGACAGACGCGTGGGATGGCTCACATTTGAACTCCCGAACGGAGTTCAGCCCACCAGGCTTGAGGGCAACATCAACCCGTCGAAGCCGACCGTCCAGCTCGACCTCCTGTCAGGCAGCGCGACGACGCCGTCCGGCGCGGTCACATTTGGTGCACTTCGCCTCGGAGTATCCGTGCCTTGGGAGTACCTCGGGGACGCATTCACCGTTAGGGTCTCCGAAGTCGTCGACCCGGCAACACCCTCAAGCCAGTTCAATACGCCGGACGCGGGCAACCGTCTCGTCGCGGTCCGCGTGTCCGTTCGGAACGACAACACCACCGCCGAGCGAGTTTCCGGGGTCGACCACAGACTCCTCGCAGTCACCGCTGAGGGTTTCGCTTATCCGAGCGTGTTCAAGGAGACCACCTCCGGCGAAGACCTCCCCTTCGACGAAATCGCCCCGGGTGCAACCCAGGGCGGCTGGGTTGTCTTCGAGGTCCCGAACAACAGATGGCTGACGAAGTTCTCCCTCGCTGGGCTTGGTGGGGATACCGGGATTTCTGAGTGGCGGGCGCGTTAGGCCGAAGATGAGCGAGCTCCATCCCGAGGACCACTAGCGTTCTTGGGATGGATGACTCAGCTCGGCCGTTTTCGAAGCGATGGGTCGGGCTTTCGATGGCCACCTTTCTCGCGGTCGAGATCGTGCTTGGTGTGTTCGTCGGCGAATTGCTGTTGAGCCGGGCATTGTCGATGAACACCTCGTTCCTGCTTCGGGGGCTCATGAATCTCGGCGCCTACGTGATTGGCGGGTTCATCATCGGTGTGGTGTCGCCCGGTCGGCGCCTGCTCGAGCCGGCGATCGCTGGTGCCTTCATGCTTGTGCTGACCGGGATCGTCGCCCTCTTCGTCCCGTTTCGCCTGATCGGATATCAGGGTGGGAGCTTCGTTCTCGCCTGTGTGATCGCCGCCGCATTTGCAGCCGGTGGCGCCTACTTCGGCGAGAAGCTCACCGGCAACGCGCCGGCGTAGTCGTCGTCGGAGAACGCGACCTCGTCCAGGAACCAATCGACGAACACCTTGCACTGTTCGATGTTCTGCTGCTCGTTCGCCTTGGCGTCGTCAAGAATCGACTCTCGGTTTCGGCCGTAGGTTGCGAGGTAGTCGTCGTCGACCGACGCCAGCCAGCCGGCAATGTGGGCGGCATCGACCTCGGGGTGGAACTGGCTACCGACCGTGCGCCCGATTCTGAAGAGTTGTGTCGCGGCATCGGTCTCGGCGAGAACGTCGGCCTCGGGCGGTGCGGCGAATCGGTCGTGGTGCCACTCCATCCACGGACCAGGACCAGCGGGGTTGGTTGCTCCCGGGGCACTGCGGATCTCGTACCAGCCGAGCTCGGTGACCGGTGCGAGCTCAACCGACCCTCCCAGTGCTTCAGCGATGAGCTGTCCACCAAAGCAGGATCCCAGAAGTGGCTGGCCGGCCGCGTGGGCATCGCGGATGAGTTGGAGCTCGTCGTGCACCCAGCTGTCGATCTCGTCCGTCCGGGTGAGTGAACGCAATGAACCCATGATGGCCACCAGGTCGTATTCGCTCCAGGTGGGGAATGGCGCTGCGTCGTTCGGCGCGTCGTAGTCGTGTGTGACGAGGTGGGTGTCGACGGTGAAGCCGCGTTCAATCAGACGTTCGGTGACCTGACCGCCCGGCCCATCGGGTTCGTGCGCGATGATGAGTGCTCGGCCAGCGGTCATGCGAGCAGGGTACCTGAGCATTACCTTGGGTGCCTGATGGACATCACCCTGCGAAGCGCCGCCGAACAAGCCGCCGCCGTTGCATCCAGCGAGATCTCAGCCACCGAACTGCTCGAGAAGACACTGGAGCGCTACGAGCGACTCAATCCGCCAATCAACGCGATCATCTCGACCCAGCTCGATGTGGCCCGCGCCCGGGCCAAGGCTGCAGATGAGGCGACCGCGGCGGGGGAGTCCTGGGGACCTTTGCATGGCGTGCCGATGACGATCAAGGAATCATGGGACTGGGTCGGCTCTGCCTCCACCAGCGGCCACCCTGAACTGATCGACTGGCGGCCCGAGGAGAACTCGGAGGCCATCGACAGGTTGCTCAACGCGGGGGCGATCATTTACGGCAAGACGAACCTGCCGGTGTCGATGGCGGACTGGCAGACGTTCAACCCGGTCTACGGCTCCACCGGCAATCCGTGGAACCACGAGTACACCCCCGGCGGATCGTCGGGCGGTGCCGCCGCTGCATTGGCCGCCGGTCTCACCGCGCTCGAGCTCGGCAGCGACATCGGTGCCTCGATTCGCAACCCGGCGCACTATTGCGGCGTCTTTGGCCACAAACCCACCTTCGGCCTCGTGCCGATCACCGGTCATGGCAACCCGGGCAGTCCGACGATGCTCGACATTGGCGTTGGCGGTCCCATGGCGCGCTACGCCACCGACCTCACCCTCGGACTCGACATCGTTGCCGGAGCCGGGGGGCTCGACGCGCGGGGCTGGCGCCTCGAACTGCCTGAGCCGCGTCAGACC
>SHLQ01000053.1 GCA_004282895.1 Acidimicrobiales bacterium | reverse complement strand
CCGCATCAACGATTTGGCCGGTGCCGGAAAGCTCCCCGGCGTGGACGAGCGCGAAGGCGCCAAGAACCTAAGCGACAAGACCTCGGGCCTCCGAATCCAGATCGACCTTCGGCCCGGCGCCAACAGCCAGGCCGTGCTCGCCAACCTGTACCGCCAAACACCGCTGGAAGAGACCTTCGGCATCAACAACGTCGTGCTGGTCAATGGTGTACCCACCACGATCGGGCTGTGGGAGCTGTGCCACCACTACGTCGAACACCGGCTCGAAGTCATCGTCCGCCGCACCGAATACCGGCTTCGCAAGTGGGAGGCTCGCCTCCACATCGTCGCCGGCATGCTCATCGCCCTCGACAACATCGAACGGGTCATCGCCATCATCCGGGGCAGCAAGGACGGCCCCACCGCCGAGCAGGCACTCATGGACGAGCTCGATCTGTCGCAGGTGCAGGCCAAACACATCCTCGACATGCCGCTGCGGCGTCTCACCGCCCTCGAGGTGCAAAAGCTGGAAGATGAGGCCGAGGACCTCGAATCAAAGATCACCGACGCCCAGAAGCTGCTGGCCTCCGAGAAGCGCCAGCGCACACTCGTCCTCAACGAGCTGAAAGCCGCCGTCGACGAACACGGCGTGGAGCGCCGCACCGAGATCCGCGATGAGGATGAATTTGCCGCCATCGACCTCAACGCCTTCGAGCAGAGTGGCGATGACGACATCCCCGACACCCCCTGTGTCATCACGATGTCCACCAGCAACGTCATCGGTCGGGCACCAACCGAAGGGGCGAAGCGGGCCACACCCGGGCGCCACGACATCCTTGTGGCCAGCCGTCTGGGCACCACCCGCTCACCCGTGTTCGCCGTCACCACAACCGGCAAGGCGCGCATGGCCCACGCCATGGAGTTGAACGAGGTCGGCGCCCGCTCCCGAGGCACCGAATCCCGCAAGGCGTTCGGTACCGACAAGGGCGAGGACGTGCTCACGATCGTGGCGCCGAGCACGGACATGGTCGAGAAGCTGGTCATCGTCACCACCAACGGCGTGGTCAAACGGTTGAACGCCGCAGAGATCGCCGGCACACGAGCGGGCATGCATCTCATCAAGCTGAAGCCGCAAGACAGTGTGGCCACCGCGTTCACCGCCCCCGACGGCGCCGACATCGTGCTCGTCGCCAGCGACGGCCAGGTGTTGCGCACCGCTGTCGACTCGGTCAGTGAACAGGGTCGCAACGCCTCCGGGGTGGCGGGCATGAAGCTACGCGATGGCGCAACCGTCATCGGCGGCGGCGTGATCCTCGGCGACGAGTCCATCCTCACCGTCACCGATCGGGCCACCGCCAAGGTGACGCCAGCCAGCGAGTTCGAGAGCAAAGGCCGCGGCGGGGTCGGCGTTCGCATCACCCGATTCACCGACGAACGGGCGCTGCGATACGCCTACGTCGGAGCGCTCGAAGGCCTGCTGGCCAGTGTCGGCAGCGACGACGACCCAACGAAGCCAGCACCCGACCCCGTTCCGGTCGAGCTCGAAGAAACCAAGCGGGATCTGGTCAGCACCAAGACCGACTTCCCGATCCTGGCCGTCGGCCCGGCGCGCTGGTGACTGCCGTGACGAAGACCAAGACTCCCCCGAAGAAGAATGCACCCAACGGCAGTTACGACGCGCACGACATCGAAACGCTCGAAGGCCTCGAAGCCGTTCGCAAACGACCGGGTATGTACATCGGCGGCACCGGGTCGGCCGGGCTCATGCACCTCGTCTGGGAGCTGATCGACAACTCCGTCGACGAAGCTGCCGCGGGTGAGGCCAATCGCGTCTACGTCACCTTCCACCGTGATGGTTCGGTCGAGGTTGCGGACAACGGCCGTGGTATCCCCATCGGCAAACACCCCAAGCGGGGAGTCTCTGCGCTGGAGGTTGTGCTCACCGAACTGCACGCCGGCGGCAAGTTCGGAGGTGGTGCATACGCGTCGTCCGGCGGTCTGCACGGTGTGGGTGCCTCCGTCGTCAATGCCCTCTCTCGAAAGCTGACCGCAGAGGTCGACCGCGAAGGCTCCACCTGGGCGCTCGACTTCAACGAACGCGTCGCCGGCCACTACTCCGGTTCGAAGTTCACGAAGTCCCACGAGCTGAAGAAGCTCGGACGAACGAAGAAGACGGGCACGCGTGTCCGTTTCTGGCCGGACACGGACATCTTCGACCCCGACGCCGCTATCCACTGGGACGAGGTCGAACGCCGGGTCAAGCTTGCCTGCTTCCTCGTGCCCGGCCTGAAGATCACGGTCGAGGACAAACGAACTGGCTCCAAGAAGGCGCCGGTCGAATTCCTGTCCCGCGGTGGCCTGAAGGATCTCGTCAACGACCTCACTGGCGAGTCCGACACGGTCACGGAGGTCATCACCCTCTCCGGTATCGATCACTTCGAAGAGAAGGTGCCGGTCAACGGCAAGATGACCCTCGTCGACCGGGAGTGCACGGTCGACATCGCGATGCGGTGGGTTGCTGGCTACGACAGCCAGGTCATCAGCTTCGTCAACACGATCCCCACCGGCCAGGGCGGCACCCATATCGCCGGGTTCGACAAATCGCTCACTCGCGCCGTCAACGACGTGCTGCTGAAGGACATGCGCAAGCTCGCCAAGCTCGCGAAAGCCAACAAACACCGGGCCGGCAAAGACGACGTCCAGGAAGGCCTCGTCGCCGTCGTCAAGGTCACCTTCCCCGAACCACAATTCCGTGGCCAGACGAAACAAGAGCTGGGCACCCCGGGCGTCGAGAAGATCGTCTACGACGTCGTCAAGCAGGGTATGGCCGACTGGTTCAACGGCATCGGCTCGAAGAAGACGCATGTGAATGGCGTACGGGACAAGATCGCCAACGCGATCCTCAACCGCGTGTCGACCAAACAGGCACTCGACAACAAACGCAAACTCGGCAGCCTCGGCAGCACCGGCATGCCCGGCAAGTTGGCGGACTGCCGCAGCCACGGCCCCGAGAGCGAGCTGCTGATAGTGGAGGGCGACTCCGCTGCGGGTCCCGCCAAACAGGGGCGCAACGCCGAATACATGGCGGTGCTGCCACTGCGAGGCAAGGTCGTCAACGCCGGCAAGGCGACCCTCAAACAAGTGCTCGACAACACCGAAGCCCAAGCGCTGTTCACTGCCATCGGCGGCGGCACGGGCGCCGAATTCGACGTCGAAGCGACACGGTATGGCCGCATCATCATCCTGTGCGACGCCGATGTCGATGGCAGCCACATTCGTTGCCTTGTCCTCACGCTGCTCTACAAGTACATGCGGCCGCTCATCGAAGCCGGACGCGTGTTTGCCGCCCAACCGCCGTTGTTCAGCACCAAGGTCGGTGGCGAGACGTACCGGGCGTTCACCGAGGAACACCGCGATGAAATCACCGCCGAGCTGACTAAGGGCAACCGCAAAGCCGAGAACATCAACTGGCAACGGTTCAAGGGTCTCGGTGAGATGAACGTGAACGAGCTCGAGCATGCCGCGCTGAATCCCGACACGCGGATTCTGCGCCGGCTGACCATCGATGACGCCGAGGCCGAGCGCAAACGAGCCGAGAAGATGTTCGATGTGTTGATGGGGTCAGACGTCGCCGTCCGCCGCGACTACATCGTCAAGAACAGCGAACTCTTCGACGCCGACGCTCTGGACATTTGAGCAACTACATGTCGGGACGGCGCCCGACATCGGTCTCCGGCAACCCTTCGGGTTGCTTAGAGATTATGGCTTCGCCAAAACTCCGAGCCGATATGGGCAACTTGCGCAGCAAGTTGCCCCTCCACGGCGGAGCCGGCGGTCATGCGTATACACCGATGATCGTGGGTACCCGGCAACCCTTCGGGTTGCATGGAGATTTTGGCTACGCCAAAACTCCCCGCGGTGGTTCAGCCGTGTGTCTGTATACGCACAGCGCCCGCCTCAGGCGTGAGGGGCTGGGGCGACGTTTGCCGGAGGCAAACTCGGTTAGTGAGCGAAGCGAACGGCGGCTGCGCCGGAAGCCCATGCAAAGCTTTCGCGGATCTCGACCGGAAGTGTCGAGAAAAGCACTGTCAGACCCTGCTGGTAGAACTACCTGTATGGAATTTGATGCGGCCGAGGGCGTCGATACAAGCGAACGCCTTTACGACGTGGGTGGCGAACGTCCCCACGATGCTGCCGATTCCCACATCGAGGGAGACCTCCAGGTTCGCCCCGAGGGTCCTCCCCCCTACCTGTCGCCTTCGAGTGCGAGCACGTTTCGTTCCTGTGCACGCCGGTGGAAGTTCCGCTATATCGACCGGTTGGCCGATCCCGCAGGCGAAGCGGCACTGGCCGGCACGTTCGCCCATCGGGTTCTTGAAGACCTGTGCCAACTGCCGGGGGCCGAGCGCACCCTCGAAACGGCTCGCACGATCGCCCGCGACGTCTGGCCCGAGACCGTCGACGACCCCGACTTCGTCGCGCTCGAGCTCGATGAAGAGGCGGAGCGTCGGTTTCGGTGGTTGTCGTGGACCGCGATCGAAGGATTGTGGCGCATCGAGGACCCTGCCGAGGTCACGGTCGAGGCCACCGAACAGAAGATGGATGTCGAGCTCGATGGTGTGCCCTTCCGGGGCATCGTCGATCGGATCGACCGGCTCGATGCCGCCGTCGACTCGCCACTGATCATCAGCGACTACAAGTCCGGTCGCGCCCCATCACCCCGTTTTCAGGGCGCGCGGCTGGATCAGGTCCTGCTGTACGCCGCAGCGGTCGAAGCCGAATCCGGGCAGCGTCCCCAGGCCGCTCGGCTGCTCTACCTCGGCCAATGCATCGTCGAAACACCGGTTACCGAGAAGCTGATCTCGGCGGCGGTCGAGGGGCTCTCCGACACTTGGGAACACATCGCCGCATGTATCGACGCCGATACCTATGCCCCTACGCCGGGTCCACTCTGCGGCTGGTGCCCGTACGCCGATCAGTGTCCCGAAGGGCTCGACGAGTTGGCCCGCCGCCATGCCGCCGGCCGCATCCGAGCCAGCGCGCCGGCATTGCAGTTTCTTTCCACCGTCGGTTGATCCAACTTCCGCCCGCTACAGACAGTGCCCGAATGGAGAAGTAAGCTCACCCCATATGGCCACGACTGTGGATGAGTTGCCATCCTCTCCCACATCCCCCCGCCTGGTTGCCGTTGCTCCCGGTGCGTCGTCGATGGCGCCGCGCCAAACCAAGGTCGAACAGCTCTTCGAAACACTGGTCGAAGCGGCCTTCGATCTGCTCCACGAACTCGCCCACGTTGACCTCTGCCTGTACCTGCACGCACCCCACGATGAGCAGCCCCGCCTGTTCATCCGCGATCCTCGCCTTCACGGCCTCGGTCCGAGTGACACCTTCCGGCTGATGCACACCGTCACGATGCTGTCGAACAGCCGGAAACCATCCGCAGCGTTTCGACACGGCGACGTCGACGGGCACTATGTGCGTAGCATCGGCGAATCCTCCGACGGCCTGTTCGTCTTCGGTGGCATCCAGGAAACCGACACCGCTCGACGCATGAGCGCCATCTGCCGCGCCTTTGCCCACGTGCTGCATCAGTTCCACCTCGACGAGGACCCGAACTCGGTCAACCGCCACGCCCCGCACGTAAACCTCGACACCCGGGCGGGAGCAACCATCGCGCGCGTTATCGTCCGCAACCCCGAGGGCGACCTGCAAGGTGAGGGCGAAGCGACCAACACCACCGAAGCCATCGTCAACGCTGTCATCGAAGCGATCGACCCGACGTTTCACTTCGACGAAGTGCGCACCCTCGATTTGGGCCATCGGTCCGCTGTGCTCGCAATCCTGCGGGACAGCCGTGAACAGCTGCGGCTCGGCATGGCCATCTCCGGTGGCGACCTCGTGCGAACGACCGCATTGGCCACCCAGCGAGCGCTGCAGTTCCACTTCGCTCCCGCCTAGCTCTTCTGGCTTGGCTTCTTAGCTCTGTTCCCAGGCAGCCAGCGCGGCGCGGGGTAGCAGCCACACGCCGGCTTCGGTGAGTCGAGCATCACCGTCGATCACACCGGTGACTTCCCAACTGAACAACGCCTGCTCAAACGCCCAGGCCACGCGGAACGCATCACTCTTTGGGATGGACGTCGTGATCTCGGGGCAACGGTTGATGAAGGACACCAACACGTCGCCGTCGATCTCCACTCCCGCTCCCGCCCGGGTAGCGCCCAGGATTGCGCCGAGCCAGTCCGCCCACTCCAGACAGCTCAACTCTCGCTGGGCATCAACGCCGTGGGCAGAGAGGCTGACCGGCGCCAGATACGCCCCCACCAGTCGGAGGTACGTCGCAAAGCTCAGCTCTTCGGCGGTATCCACCCCAGCGACCTCGGCCAGGACGTCGAGATCGTGGGGCTCTACCGTGTCGTGGAACCCGTCGAATGCCGCCATCACGCTCGCTGGAGGCTCCGCGTCCCGGTCGACACGAAGCGCCGACACGATGAGCGACGCCGCGTACTGGTCGTCCTCGGGATCACGCGCGGGAAGCTCAACACTCGCCCTGCCATCTGAGACTTCCGAAATGACCTCAGGCGCCAGGCGGAATCGGCGAAGCAGAATCGGGAGGTTCGCCCGGCCACTCTCGCTGACCTCGCTCATCACCCCCACCGACACCATCGCCAAAGCGTCAGCGACTCTTCTTGTTGCATCCGCAGGCGTCAAGGGTTCGTGCTCAAGGGGAAAGGCCCCATCTCCGGCGGAGTCGAGCAGGCCGGCGGGGCCGAGGGCGGCGTCGACAAGCTGTCCGTCTCGGATCGTCACGGAGACATCGTGGCGATCACCTCCCGGCGCCTCGTACTCCAACACAATTGCGATCTCCTCCGCTGATCCCGACGAATCCGAGGAGGCGCGCAGCTCGTGCGCGGCGACAATCTCGTGGCGACCGACATCGGAACCCCAAGAGACACCGACCACATCCGCACCAGCTCCCTCGAGGTAGGCGACCAGTGCCGCCGCCAGGGGTTCTGCTCCCGCCAACAGCTCGGCGAGGGAGCCCGGGGCACCGAGGTCCCACCAATCCGCCAGAGCGCCCGACGACCAGGCCTCCGCCTGAGACGCGGACTCCAACTCGTCGAGAACGGATGCGGCCCGAATGATCTCGGCCCGAAATCGGTCAACAACTGCATCTGCGCCAGACATGGTCCCGCAAGGCTATAGCTTGATCCCCATGCCCGAGTTGCCCGAAGTGGAAACGATTCGGCGGCAGCTTCGGCCCGCGCTCGTCAACCGGGAAATCGGCGCGGTCGATGCCCATTCGAGCGAGAAGTTCCAGCCCGCGCTCGAGGCGGCCGGAACAACGATCACCGACCTCCGCCGACGCGGCAAATACCTCATCTTCGACCTCGACGATGGCCACGAAATGCTCGCCCATCTCGGGATGACGGGGTCCTTCCGCATCGATCCGTCGACCACAGGGTCACCCGACCACGAGCGGGTCGGGCCCCACGTCCGGGCGGTGTGGCAACTGGATGGCGGAGAGGATCTCATCTTTCGCGACATCCGTCGATTCGGCCGACTACGGGTGGTCCCTGCGGGCGAGTACGAAGGTGTCCCGACGTTGGCGGCCATGGGTCCCGAGCCACTGAGCGATGACTTCACCGGCGCCTCGCTGCACCACGCGGTGAAGAGGAGCACCCGAGCCATCAAGACGCAGCTGCTCAGCCAACGCCCGGTGGCCGGTGTCGGCAACATCTACGCCGACGAAGCGCTGTTTCTGGCGGGCATCCATCCGCGCCGAAGCCGGGTCGGCCGCGATCGATGCGACACACTCGCCCAGACAATCAAAGACGTGATCGCGCAGGGCATCGACAACGGTGGTACCACCCTGCGCGACTACGTGGATGCGGCCGGCGATGAGGGCTCAAATCAGCACGCCCTGCATGTCTACGGCCGGGCCGGAGAGCCCTGCGACCAGTGTGGTGAAACCCTGCGATCCATCGTGCTGGACGCCCGCACCACATGCTTCTGCCCGGCGTGCCAGACATGACCTCGGCGCGGGTATTGTTTGGTCGGTTCACGCGACGGAAGGAGGAGAGCTGACATGAGCGAAACACAAAGCATCGAGCAGCTCTCGACCTTCCCGCCGATAACCAATGCCGACTGGCGCGGGATGTACTTCGGTCAGTCCACGGCGCTCAACCGCGACGCCGCCCAGATGGTCTACGACATCGCCTGGTTCCTCACAAAGGACGTGACGATGGCGACCGAGGTAACCGCCTCGACCTTTCGGGTCGCGCTGGCCCGACTCGAATCCCTGCCGGATCCGTCGGCCTACTCGGCCTGGCTCGGTGTGATTGCCACGAACGAGGCCCACCGACTTCTCGAGGAGTCACCAACCCGTCGGCCGAGCTCCGCGCTGATGCCGGGCGCCGATCGCAACGCCTTCTTTCTTGCCGACACGTTGGGGGCGATGCGGGCGGATCACAAGCTGGCGATGTTGCTGCGATACCGATACAACACCCAGCCAGCGATCATCACACTCGCCCTCGACATGCGTCCCCGCGTCCTCGCCCGGCTGTTCGTGGCGGCCCGGGAAGATTGGGCGCAACACAGCTCACTTCCGCCGGCAGCCTTGGCGCTGGCCACGCCGCCCCGCACCCGTCAACTGCCTACGGTGGCCGAGGCGTACAGCACGAAAGAGATGAAACTCCCGTACCTCGGATACACGTTTCTGGAAACGGAATTTCCGATGTTGCCCGAGCGTGAGGAGCGCCGAGCGAAGTGGATGTTGGCAGTCGCCACGATCGTGTTCGTCGTGTTGTTCGCCGTGCTCATCACCCGCCAATGGTCGGCCGAGAGGCCCTACTTTGCACCCGATGCTCCTGGTGAGATACTTGAGCTTGATGAACGCTGACCGTCCGCACCGCGGCCTCCTCGCGGTGCTGTTGCTCGCGGTGTTGGCGATGGTGAGTTCGGCCACACAAGCGGCCGGGGCCGCGATTACCGATGATCAGGTCCAGCTCGAATCCAGCGAAGCCGCGTTGGAGACTCGTATTGTGCAAGCGGTCATCGCGTTGGACGAACTGCGGGTCGAGCGGTCGGAACTCACCGTCGACATCGAAACCATCACCGCGGCAATCGAGGGCAACGCGGATGCGATGGAACAACTCGCGCTGCAGCAGCAATCGGCCATCCGCCAGCGGGCACAGGTGGCCATCGAGCTGTTCATGAACGGCGACCCCGCCGCCGAGGCGTTCAGCGCCGAACTTCAGGGTCTCGAAGGAGGGCCGAGCCCGCTGCAGAACAGTGAGGCTCTGCAATCGGTCGTCGAGGCATCGGCGACCCGCGCCGCCGAGCTGGGTGCAGAGATTCGGGCGTTGGCGAACGAGGTCACGGGCAGCGTCGAGTCCCGCGAAGCCGCCAGCCAACAGCTGTCCATCGTCGACTCCGCACTGCTCGAGGTACAGGCGCAACTCGACAACGACCGAGCCGAGATCACCCAGGTCACGGCCGATCTCGAGTGGTACCGGGACAGCAGCGGGCGCTCCCCCATCACCGGGCGCGACAACGTACACGGCAATGACCGCCCCGCTCTGGCCGTCAAGATCGACAATGTGCCCCGCGCGCGACCCCAGTCCGGCGTGAACCAGGCCGACCTTGTGTTTGTCGAACTGGTCGAGGGCCAGCAGACCCGACTCGCCGCCGTGTTCCATTCCCAGGAAGTGCCCGTCGTTGGACCGGTCCGATCGATGCGCACCACCGACGTGAAGCTGTTGCAGATGCTCACCCAACCGCTGTTCGCGAACTCCGGCGGCAACAGTCGCACCACCCAGATCGTCAACAGCTCGCCCCTGGTCAACATCGGGCACGCCACTTCCGCGGGTGGTGCGTACTACCGAATCAACAGCCGACCTGCTCCCCACAACCTCTTCTCCTCGACGGCGGCACTGCGCAACCGCGATGGAAACCGGGCCGGCATCCCCGGCGACATCCTCACCATCCGCCGGCCCGGAACCGAGCTCACGAATACCTCCGCCGCAGCAACCGGCGTTGATGTCGACTACGGAAACACCTCGGTCGCCTACACGTGGAACGGGTCCGGCTGGGCGCGGTCACAAGACGGGCGCCAATTCGTCGATACCGCTGGCGTACGGGTTGCACCGGAGACGGTCATTGTGCAGTTCACCCGCTACGGCGTCAGCCCGGCCGACGCCTCGTCCCCCGAGGCCATCTCCACCGGGTCAGGCACGGCCTGGATCTTCACCGAAGGCCGGCTGATCCAAGGCACGTGGAACAAACCCAAAGCCCGCAACGTGACCACGTACAAGGACGCGGATGGCAAGGAGATCGCTCTGCTCCCCGGTCGCGTGTGGATCGAGCTACCCCGACCGGGTCGGGCCACTCATCGCTAGCAGTCACAGGCGCTGAAACCCGGCCACTACGCTGGCCGAATGCCACGACAGCCCATCGTCTGCTCTCCCGAAATCGAAGAGATCCATCGGGGCCTCGAGGAGATTCGGGCCGACCTCGAAATCCCCGACTCGTTTCCTGAAGCCGTGCTCTCCGAAGCCGCGGAGCGGGTCGCTGCGGGTGCGATGATCCCGCCGGACAGTGCGGCGACGGACGTCGCGGACCGAACCGACATTCCTCTCGTCACCATCGACCCTCCAGGTTCCATGGACCTCGACCAGGCATTTGCCGGTGAACAGACGTCGTCGGGATGGCGGGTGTACTACGCCATCGCTGATGTGGCTGCGTGGGTTCCGCCCGGCGGTGCAATCGATGCCGATTCGCGTGAGCGCGGCTTCACGATGTACAGCCCCGACAGCCGGGCCCCATTGCACCCGCCGATGTTGTCGGAAGGTGCGGCCAGCCTGCTTCCCGATGTCGATCGCCAGGCGCTGTTGTGGACGATCGACCTCGGTGATGACGGCATGCTCGAGGAGGCCCATCTGGAGCGAGCCCTCGTGCGGTCGAGGGCCAAGCTGAGCTACCGCGACGCCGCCAGTCTCGTCGACGAAGGCGAGGACCCGGTGCTGGCGTCACTTCGCGAAATTGGCGTGCGACGCGAAGCGCGTGAGATCGAACGGGGAGCTGTCTCCCTGCGCCTGGCGTCTCAGGAAGTTGTCCGCAACAACGGTGCCTTCGCGCTCGAGTACGACGAATCCCTGCCGGTCGAAGGCTGGAACGCACAGATCTCCCTGCTCACGGGCATCGCCGCGGCAAAGATCATGATCGACGGCGGTATCGGCCTGCTCCGCACCCTGCCACGGCCCGACGAGCGAACCGTTCGCGAACTGCGCCGCACGGCCCGTGCACTCGATATCGACTGGCCGGCGTCGGCTGCGTACGCCGATGTCGTTCGTCGGCTCGACCCGAACGATCCCCGAGAGTCCGCCCTCATCGCCCAATCGGCTCGGGGCCTGCGTGGTGCGGGCTACGAGGCCTTCAACGGCGAACTCCCCGAGCACACCGAACACTCCGCGATCGCGTCCGACTATGCCCACGTCACTGCGCCGCTGCGACGCCTCGGCGATCGCTTCGCCAACGAGTGTGTACTCGCCCAGTGCGCCGGTTCCACCCCACCGGACTGGGTGGTCGAAACGCTGCCAGAGCTCCCGAAGCTGCTGGGCCGGGCCCGCAACCGGGAAGGTTCACTGGAACGATCGGTCGTCGACCTCGTGGAGGCCGCCGTGCTGCAAAGCCGAGTCGGCGAGTCCTTCGAGGGCATCATCACCGACGTCGACGAGGACCGCTCCCGCTCGAAGATCCAGCTGGTTGACCCCGCCGTCGTGGCGTACGTCGACGGCGTCGCCGAACTCGGCGACGTGGTGACCGTGCAGCTGACCGAAGCGGACATCGACAAACGTCGGGTTCGTTTCGAACTCTGACGTGGGTTAGCTGGACACCTTTTCGGGTTTCGGCGCATACAGTTCCGCCGCCGTCGTCCCGTCGGAGGCCACGGTGAGAAGCTCATGGCCCTGCGGGGTCACGACGAGCGTGTGCTCGAACTGCGCGGTTCTGCGGCCGTCCTGGGTTGCCGCGGTCCATTCGTCGTTCCAGAGGAACAGCGACGGGCTGCCGAGGGTGAGCATGGGCTCGACCGTGAAGGTCATCCCCTCCTCGAGCACCGCGCGGGCCCGAGGATCGAAGTAGTGGGGAATCTGCAGATCCGAGTGGAACTCGGTGCCAACCCCATGGCCGATGAACTCCTTGACCACACCAAGATGATGCGCTCGGGCGTGGCGTTCGATCGCACGGCCGATGTCATTCACCTTCGAGCCCGGTCGGACAGTACGAATACCCTCCATCATCGCAACATACGTTTCCGCGACGAGGCGACGAGAGTGTTCATCCACGTCACCCACGAGGAAGGTGCAGCTGTTGTCGCCGTGGACACCATCCACGTACACCGTGACATCGATGTTGATGATGTCGCCGTCGGCAAGCGGCCGGCTGTCCGGGATGCCATGGCAAATGATCTCGTTGACCGATGTACACACAGACTTGGGGAAACCCCGGTAGTTCAGCGGTGAGGGGTAGGCGCCGCGACGGATCGTCTCATCGTGCACGATCTGATCGAGGCGATCGGTGGTAATACCCGGTTCAACGAACTGTCCCGCGTGGATCAGGACTTCCGCGGCCATTGCACCGGCCCGGCGCATGGCATCGAGCTCAGCCGGGGTACGGACCAGCGACGAGACCGCCGGACCGGGGTCACCGCTGTCGGCGTACGGCGGGCGCACGATCGTCGAAGGTACCGTGCGACTGAGCCCGACGATGCCGGGGCGCACCGGCGGCTCCGAAACGGGAATCGCCGCAACATGATCGGCGAACAGATGCCGTTTTCTCTTGCGCTTGGCCATACATACTCCAACGTCCGCCTCAATTATAGAGCGGCCGCATGCACCCGACCCAACGGCGGAACCAGAGCTCTCCTACACGAGCCCCGAAAGCTGCGCGGCGCGGACACGTATGTATTCGTGGTCCAACAATCGAATGGTCGACCCCTGGGTCGTGATCTGGCCCTCGCTCCGTAGCTCCGTCAAGGCTTTGACCACCGCCTGACGTGAGACACCAGCCCAGTCGGCCAGGTCCTGTTGGGTGATCGGCGACTTGAATCGGATCGCACCGTCGGCATCCAGAGATCCGAATCGGTCGCTCATGTTGATCAGCCGTCGACAGACCCGCCCAAGTACATCGTCCAGACTCAACTCCAGCTGTTGGAAGGTCGCGTCTCGCACTTTCTGCACCATCTCGTCAAGCAGTGTCCGGGCGAACCCAGGATGGGTGTCGAGCAGCTCGTTGAAGTCCCGAACCGTGAGCACCAGAACGTTCGTCGGGCTGGTCAGGGCAAACGCACTTGCCGATCGGGGTGAGTCGTCGATCAGCGACATCTCGCCGATGATCTCGCCGGGGCCGCGGATGTCGACCATGATCTCGCGCCCGTCCTGGGACGCCAGTGTGATCTTCAGTTCACCGGACTCAACGATCATCACCTCGCTGGCATCCTGACCATCGAGAAAGATCACCGCGCCGCGTCGATACTGACGACGATTGGCCGTCCGCTCGAGTGCAGCACGGTCGTCGGGCGCCAACCGGTCGAGAAACGAGGGCCCGCGCATGGCCGTGCACGGTAACGCATGTTGCGCAGCACTGGCAATGCCCTCGGTAGGCCGAGTGAGGCCGGTAGCGTGCGGGTCGTGGTTTCCGACCGAATCCGGCGCTTCGCCCGATTCTCACTGCTGATTGTGCTCATCATCGCGCTCGCGTCTGCGTGCGCGTCGGAGGAACGTCGAGAGATCCGCATTGCGCCGACCGCTTCGGCCGAACCAGCGGTACGCGCCATCGTCGACAACTGCCCTGGTCCATCGCGCATCATCCTCGCGGTGCGGACCGAAGTGCTCTGGCAGGTCGACGCTCCCGAATCCACCGAAGATGACCCGAACGAGGCGAAGGGGCTGCGGGAATTCATCATCGGTCAGACGCCAACCGGATGGACCCTCACCGAACCGCTGACCGCGCCCCTCAACGACGAAACCCGCTACACGATCCTCACCCAACCCGATGGAGACGCGATCGACTTCGATTTGCGAAATCTCGAACCCGGCCTGCTTTTCGATGGCGAGGACACCACACAATTCAACGACGACCTGTTCGAGGTGGAATGCAGCGAACCCCCCGACGTCGACGGCTTCGTTCGCAACGTCGCCGTCTTGGGGGCGTTGTGGATCACTACGGCCGCGCTGGCGATGGTTGGGATCATCCTCCTACTCTTCGTGATCACCCGGCGGTTCAGCCGAATCCGCAGCATCCAGAAGAAGTCCGGGACCCTCTAGCTGGCGAGACGCCTAGAACGTCGGAGAGTGCTGACGCAGATAGTCGAGCCGGTTGTCCTCCCGACGAGCACGAATCCTGGCGGCACGATCGCGCAGATCGGATGACTCCGGTGGGGCGGGCGGCGGGGGTTGCCGCAGGATGTTCAGGGACGAATAACTCGCGCCGAGTACGGCGCTGCTGGGCGTCTCCAGCCAGTTTTCGAGCACGGTCGCATACACGCGCCGTAGATCCATGGTGATCCGGAGATCGCCGCGATTGTCGAGCTGTCCCAGCGGTGGCGCATCGCCGTAGATACCACCCTGCACCGGTCGGCCGATGAGGAAGACCTTGGAGGCGGTGCCGTGGTCGGTCCCGGCCGAGCCGTTCGGCTCGACTCGGCGGCCGAACTCGCTGTACACAAGCACAACCACTCGCTGTGCATTGGCGGGTGTCAGCGTCGAGAAGAATGAATCGAGGGCCTGATCCAACTCGCCCAGCAGTTCGGCATGTACTCCTTGTTCGGCGTTGCCGCTGATCTGGTTGTCATGGGTGTCGTAGCCGTTATGCCCGACGTTCATGACGCGGGTGCCCAAATTGAGATTGATGAGTCTCGCAGCGAGAATCATCTCGCCGTTCAGTCCGTCCCTCGACACGTCGTCGGTCATGGCCGGAGCTACTGCCTGCGCCGCGTCGATCGCGAGCGCGTTCACCTCACCGACGCGGGCAACCCACGGCTGTTCGGCACCCACGCCCATTCGACGGATGGCACGGTACATCACCCGGTCGCGGGCGTCGGAGGTGTCGGATCCGTACAACGCGTTGCCGTACGTCGGCAGGTCGGTGACCTTCGCGTTCGTCCCGACCATGTGGAACGGAACACCCCGTCCGCCGACTGCAAGAGCACCGAAGGTACCGAGCGGGGTCTGGTCAAGCCAGCGTCCGAGCCAGCCCGTGCGGGACACGCTGCTGTCGGGCATTGCGCTCTGCCATCGGGCGAGGTTGAGGAAGTGGCTGCGATCGGCGAGGGGTTCACCGACACCCTGCACGACGGCAACTTCACCTCGGCGATAACGAGTCGCCAGTCGACGCAGCTGGGGATGGAAGTACAGGCCGTTGTCGGCGACATGGGCGTTGTTTGGAGACACCGCCATGGAGCCGCGTAGCTGTCGGTACGCACTATTCGTGAACGGTCCGATCGTGTTGAGTCCGTCGTTGCCGCCGGCGAGGGTGACGGTGACGAGGATGGTGTCCGACGTTGCGGCCGCGGCCGCAGCGACCTCGTCCGCGAGGATCGATGGAACCGCAACGGCTGCGCCACCGGCCACCAGGGCACCTTGGAGGAACCGTCGGCGGTCGACAATGGATGATGTGGTTTCTCTGGTCATGCGCACTGCACCTCCGGCATGAACATGCCCACGGCGAACGGTTCATAACTCATTGCCCAGCGTCGATCGCGTTGGGTCACTTCGATCAGGTCGCGGATCTGCAATCGGCTCTGTCGCGACACGTCGTAGATACTGAAGAAGTGGATGACCCGATCCGCCGCCTCGTCGGGAGTCAGGTCGGCGAGATCCTGCAGAATGTTGCGGTCGTCGGCCCGCCACTTCAGGTTGTTGGTCCAGTTCGACTTGGCCCACGTCATCGCCGTGCTCAGCCAGTAATCGTTCTGCCCCCAGCCGTCGACACCGGGCGGGTCCATCAGGACCATGCCCATGAGGCTCATACGCCACCGGACACTTTCGTCCTCGGACGTCATGCCACAACGCCGCATGATGTCCACCATGAACTCGACCGGGCTCTTCACGAGCGCATACCGAGCCTCCGGGGACCAGAAATCGTCGGTGAGCAGCACATCGCGGACGAGCAGTTTCATGTTGAGGTTGTTCGCTCGGAAGTTGGCGGCCAGCTGATCAACGACCGACTGTGCCGGATTCGTGTGGGCGAAGAACTGAAACACCTTGCGGGCAACGAAGTCCGACATCTCGTTTGCTTTGACGCCAAAACACAGTTCGTCGAGTGTTTCCTTGGCATCCCAGTTGCGCGTGATCCCGAACAGTGTCTTCTGACCGTGATCGTGCTC
Source organism: Acidimicrobiales bacterium (assembly GCA_004282895.1). Taxonomy (GTDB): domain Bacteria; phylum Actinomycetota; class Acidimicrobiia; order Acidimicrobiales; family SHLQ01; genus SHLQ01. The sequence continues at coordinate 2,409 of SHLQ01000053.1, read as the reverse complement.
CTCGCTGCGAAAGATGTACGCCGGGTCGTACTGCCAGTTGTTCTCACGTGTCCTGCCGACCGTGTTGTGGCCGGTCCATGCCCGGGCCATCGACACCACGTCGGATTCCTCGAACCGGCCATGGCCGATCGTGTGCAATTCCATGAGCTCGCGTGCGAAGTTCTCCTGCTCGGCGCCGGCGACGTTGGACTCGTTGTCGAGGTAGATGAGCATTGCGGAACCAAACGAGATCTTCTCGAGCAGGGTCCGAAATGAACCCATCCCGAACTGACGGAGTGCAACGTGCTGGTTCCACATCAGCCGGGTGTCTTCCACCTTGTCGCGCGCGGTGGCGAAGTGGGAGTGCAGGAAGAGCATCAGCTTCTCTTCGATGGTTGGGGGCGCACTGATCATGCGATCCACCCACCACTCGATGATCGCTTCCTGGGCCTGCCAGTCCTCGAGGCCACCGAACTGCGACCAGTTGGGAAGCGGAGGGTTGGAGGAGGTGTCGAGAACCCGATCCACTGCCTCGGCTCGGGTCAGACCGAAGAAGTCCGCGATCTGCGGGTTTGTCCCGCCCATACCTGCGCGGCGCAACAGATGTGCCGCTGCCGGTCGATCCAGTGCCATTGATTTGTTCCTCCTGCCGGTGCCCAAACCTTCATCTCGGGTATCGAACAACAGGAAAGAAACCTTTAGGGCGAGAGTTCTTCCTCGCCGTCCGGATCACCGGACACCAGCAGAAAATCGGCCCCGATCGTGAACCCCACGACGGCGCCCCCACCGGTGCGCGGCCGGGCGTAGGCATGCCCGCCGTGCGCCGCCGCCACGTCCGCGACGATCGCCAGCCCCAGCCCCGATCCCTGCAGCGTTCGGGTGGTGTCGCTGCGGTAGAAGCGGTCGAAGACCCGATCCTGTTCGGCCGCCGGAATCCCCGGTCCCCGATCACACACGCTGATCTCATTCGCCCGAACGATCACCTCGATCTCGCTACCTTCGGGCGAGAACTTCACGGCGTTGCCCATCAAATTGCCAATGGCGCGTTCCAGGCCACGATGGTCACCCCGGATCTCCCCGGCCGCCTGTTCATCAATCGCCACCTCCCGCCCAGATCGACGACCCGTACGTTCCGCGACCCGCCGTGCGACATCGATCAACCGCAGCGGCTCGAAGTCACGGTGGGCCAGCGTCTCGGACTCGGTCGCAGACTCCACCAGCTCTGACGTGAGATCCGTGAGTTCGCGGATCTCCCCATCCATGTCCTCCATCACATGCATTCGCTCGGCGGACGGGAGCTGATCCCATCGGCGACGCAGCAGGTCGACGTTTGTCCTCAGGCTGGTCAGCGGTGTGCGCAACTCGTGGCTCGCATCGCGAACGAGCCGCTGTTGTTGTTCTCGGGAGGCCCGCAGGGTGGACAACATCGAGTTGAAGCTGGTCGCCAACGCACCAAGCTCGTCACTTGTGTCCACTCGCAGATCGGCGTCGAATCGACGGGTTTCGGAAACCTGGCGGGTCGCTTCTGCCAATCGACTCACGGGGCGCAGCACTCGATCAGCCACGAGCCATCCGACAAACGCGGCCGCGAGCGAACCGAACACGCTGATGGCGATGAGCCACCCTCGCAACCCGGTCAGCGTCTGATCCACCTCGGCCACGGACCGGCCGACCATGAGCGCGCCACTGTCGATCGATGATGTCAGGATTCGATAGTTGGTGTCGTTGACCGTTCGATTCGAGAGGTCGAAAACTCGATCCTCGCCGACCCGCCGTTGCGCGATGTCGACATCGGAGTCTCGAAGTTCGATCACCGGCCCGGACACCACAACCACGCGACCACCACTTCTCTGCACCACCTGCATGCTGGCATCCGGACGGGTCAGTGCACCCACTTGGAACGCGTCATCGATCGAGGGTGACCCCAGGTCGAGCGTGCGGAAGGTTTCCTCGGCTTCGCGGGCTCGACTGAGGAGAAACTCGTCCACCTGCCGGTTCAGCTCGCGGCCGGCCGACAGAAAGGCCAACAACGATGCACCCGCAATCATCAATGCGACCGTCCCGCCGATCACGGCGGTCAGGCGCCAGCGCAGGCTCATTGGTCTCGGGCCGTGTATCCCACTCCGCGAACCGTGTGCACCAGCCGCGATCCACCGTGTTCTTCAGTCTTGCGCCGCAGATACCCGATGTACACGTCGAGTGACTTCGAGTTGGTTTCGAAGTCGTAGCCCCAGATGCGTTCGTAGATGACTTCTCGGGTCAGGACGATGCCTTCGTTGTGCATGAGTAGCGCCAGCAGCTCAAATTCCGTCTTGGTGAGGTCGATGTTGTGGCCGTCGCGCGTCACTTCCCGGCGGTCGAGGTCGAGCGTCATGTCGCCAACCTGCAACGTCGTGGAATCGTCCTCGATGACAGTTCCTCGGCGCACCA
>SHLQ01000205.1 GCA_004282895.1 Acidimicrobiales bacterium | reverse complement strand
ACGTATTCCCGCCAACCGATCACTTGACGCAGGAACCCCTCGACAGAATTGAGCGGAGCTGCGCCGGCCCGGAATGCGGAGACCACCGAGTCGACAATTTCGCTCGGGTGCAAAAGCCCGAGGTTCATCGACGACGCGAGCACCGAGTGCGCCATCTTCCATTCGCTGCCGAGCATGGCGTCCTCGTGGGCTCCGAACGGGGCCAGTCCGGTCGCGATGAACTCGTCCAGTCGGATGAGTGCCTGACGGCGGTTTATCGGCCACGTACCGTCTGGTGGCGAGCCCCAGACGTTGGGGCCGAAGTCGCTCACCACTGCGTGGTCGATGTCGTCAAGTTCGAACTGTGTGATCGACGGCCAGGTTCTGCCGTCTTTCGGTGGAGGTTCCCGATTGTCGTGGTCAAAGTTCCACCGACCGCCAGTCGGTTGACCATCGGGCTCGATCAACACGTCGAGCCTGGCTCGCTGCCACCGGTAGAAGTCCTCCAGCTTGAAGTTCTTGCGACCGTCGGCCCAGCCGGCGAAGTCTTCGTAGTGACAGAGAAACTGGTCATTTGGGACAAGCTCGACGCCGGCGTCCACGAGCATTGCCCGTCCGTCCCAGCTCATGGGCTCCATGGCGATGACCTGGTCGACGTCATATTCGGCTAGATGAGCCCGCAGGCCGCCTGTCAGGGTTGGTGCTCGGCGATGGTCGACCTCGAACCCCTCGGCACGGAGCTCCGCCGCGAAGTGGGCCATGGCTGATAGCACGAGATGCAGTCGCTGGCGGTGCCACCGCTTCGCACCGATCTTGGATTCGCTCGTTACCAGCAGGACTCGGCAGTCGCCTGGGTTGCGATCCGCAAGAGCGCCGGAGTTTCGGTTGAGTTGGTCGCCGAGGATCCAGATGGTGTCGAGATGTCCCACTACTCGGTCGGCCCGGGCGAGGGGAGTGGTTGGCGGAACAGTCCCTCCGGGATCGGAGCCCCGACGCGGACCAAGGCGACGTGCCAATCCGGAGACGCGCCGAGTGCCCATCGGAGCGCAGCGGTTGCATTCTTCCCAATACTGCGGGCTCTCTTCCCAGGCTCAACCCCCAATTGTGTTTGAAGGTCGGAGGGGATCGTGGTCAGCGCAGCCTGGAACAGCAGCCGATAGCCGATCTTAATCGGTGGGCTCAGCGGAGGATTTCGCAGAAAGGCGACGGCGCTGGCCTGCGCCTTTGTGGCGACGCGATCAGGATGGTTGGTGATCCAGTCCGTCAGTTCTGCTGCCGTTTCCGGAAGCGGATCAGCGCCCAGCAGCTCGCCGATTCGGGTTTGCTCGGCCACAAAACGATCGGCATCCGCGGTGCTGAGCCGTTCGGGGCCGAAGGCTTGGTAGGTAGCCAGAAACGAGTCAGTCAAGACATTGTGGACCCACGCAGCCATCTCGGGACGGCCGGCGCTGTAGGGAAGGTTCCGTTCCGATGTTCCGTGTACTGGACGGTGTGCTTGACGCACGACGGCGACTGCGGATTCGACTTCGGGCATCGCTCCGTACGTGGTTTCGGTGACATACACCGACGTGCGTGACAGGCGTCCAAGCGGGTCCGTACGGTAGGTCGAATGCTCCTCCACGCCTGCGACGACCTCTGCGTGAGCAGCCTGGACAACAAGCGCCCGGATCCCACCGACGAAGACCGACGCGTCGCCGAGAACACGCCACGACACCGAGTCGGGTCCTAGAAGGCCAGGGTCGCCGGGATAGTCCAGAGTGTTGGCCAATGGTGTGGGGCCATGGGAGAAGAGGCCGGTCATCGCCGACACAACAGGATCCCGAAGGTTGCGGCTCAGATCGCTTAGCTTCGACATGGTGGCTTCTTCACGTCGCTTCTCATCGCCCGAAGGCTCTGTGGGACAAACATCACCAAATCGTTGCAGGTTCCACTCGCGGACATCGGATCGTGCGAAGCCCGTGAGCAGGCGGCGTCACGCGTTCGGGACACGTTCGTTTTTAACCGCAAGGTCGACCGTGGTTGCGATTCGCTTTGCCCTGGTGGCGTCAGTCTTGGCGATTTTGATCCAGCGGAGGGTGTTGCGTTTGGTAGATGGGGGAAAGGCCTCGTAGTTGTCTCTGGCCGGGGGTTTCTTGTCCAGTGCGTCGCATAGATCGTCTGGAGCGATGAGTGCGTCCACGTCGTTCATGAGGTCCCACATGCCGTTCTGCTTGGACTCTTCGATCGCGGCGAGTCCGGCGCTGTGCATCTGCCCGCTGGCAATGAGGGTGGCTGCTCGATCCTTGTAGGTCTTCGCCCAGTGCTGCACGCGACGTGGCCCGATCAGTTGCATGGTGCGGTCGGCGTCGATCTTGCGGCGCACGCCGTCGATCCAGCCGAAACTGATGAGCTCGTCCAGAACCGCGTCGCGGCTTACGAATTTGCCTTCGTGTTCGCTCGTCTCTGGGTTCTTCTTGAACGTGACCAGCCAGACGCTCTCGCTTTGGCCGTGATGTTCGAGAAGCCACGCCCGTAGCTCATCACTTGAGGCGATCTCGACCTTCGTGAAGTGCTCCGTTCTTGTCATGATCGGTTGGCCGGTTCATCGACGACAGTGCTGATGGATTTCGTGTCGCTTGCATGCACACCCCAAATCTATGTGATCCGCCTTGTGGTGGCTATGAAGCGGCGCTGCCGCATGCGACACTGGATTTCCATGGGTGACATCGAACGAGACGCACACGCTGGACCCGTCCCCGATGCCGCGTGGGAGGCTGACGCCGTCGCACGCGCCGAGAAAGGCCGGGTGGAGATCTTCAACGCGACCCGCCCCGGTGGACTCGACGGTTGGACCATGGACCTGGACCAGTACCAAGCGGTCCATGACCACATCCTCGAAATGCTCGACGATCATGCCGACGACGACGGAACCATCAAACTCCAGGACGTCGTCGATAGTGCGCAGGATCGATTTGGCGATCACGAACTCTTCCCCAAAGGCCGGCTCACCAACTACGTCCGTTACACGAAGACCGACATGGAAGCTCGCTGTGAAGTCGAACGTATTCGACGCTCAAGCCCCCAACGAATTACTCGCTGGCGCAACGGCCGCGGTGAGACTTCCTAGGCCAGATTGTTGTCGATGACGTAGGCGGCGGCGGTGCGAACGGACTCGGTCGGATCGATGAACTTCATGTCGAGCAGGCTGCGAGCCTTGGCGTTGTCGACCTCGTCCAACCGGTCGAGCGCGGGCAGGATTGCGGCAACCTCCTTGTCGAAGATGGCCATAATCCGAAGCAGGAGCTTGGGCGCGCCGCGGGTCACTACCTTCCGGTCCGGATAGGCATCCTTCACCACCTGTGCGATGTCGGAGAACCACATACCTCTGGTTGCGCCGGCGATTCGTTCGCCGGCGGTTTCCGGACGTTGCGCTGCTCGGAGGTGCATCTCGGCGATGTCGCCAACGTCGACGACCGAGAACCCGACCCGGGGGACCGCTGGGTCCTTGGCCCCAACGACCCGCTCGATAACCTCGATCGAGCTTCCATAGTTGCTGTCCAGCGGTGCACCGAGAACGAAGACCGGGTTGATGACCGTGAGCTGCATCCCGGGAGCGTCGTTCTCGACGAAGTCCCACGCCGCCCGTTCAGCAAGCGTCTTCGACTTCACATACGGGGTGAGCTCGGGGAACTCGAGATCGGTCCAGTCCGACTCGTCAAAAGAGCCGTTCGGTCTCGCGGGCGCGCCCGTGATTGCAGCTGCGGATGACGTCATGACGACCCGATTCACCCCATTGGCTTTGGCGGCTCGAAGGGCCCGGAGCGTTCCGTCGACTGCCGGGCGTATCAACTCGCTCTCGTCTTTGGGTTGGGCGATCGGGAAGGGTGATGCCATGTGCACGAGGACGTCAATATCGTTGAGCGCGTCGTCCCAGCCGGCATCCGCACCTAGATCGAGTGCAACGAACTCCAGTTGTTGATCGAGGTCGACGCCCGAGTTTACGTGCGGCGCGACCGCCGAGCGAACCTCGTCGCCTCGTTCGAGTCGCCGCACCGAGCCGCGGACGATGTAGCCCGCGTTCAGGAAACGAAACACCGTGTGTTTGGCGATGTAGCCGCTAGCTCCGGTGATGAGTACTCGGTTGGTCATGGTGTTCCTCGCCCGTCGTGGTGTGGACATCGAATCTACCGGTTGTCACAGACCACGACGGACGGAATCAATACTGCTACGACGACTCCTCTGGGCAGGGTTCGAGGGCGCCGCGAAAGAAGCTGCCGTCTGCCGGTGTCGTTCCGATCGTGAAGTCACAACCGAGGTTTGGCGACGAGATGTCGCCGATCAGATCCTCGCCCGCCGGCTTGACGCCAGTCTCGACCCAGGCGAACAGGTCAAGGTAGGACTGCACGAGCTCAGGTCCGGTGAACGTGCAGTGGCCAACGTCGCGAATCGCCCGCTGTACGAGCAGATCGCCACGGCCGTTGTCGAGCACCTCTCGGGCGTACACCTGCTGCATTTCGATCGGGACGAAGAGATCACCGGTCGTGTGAATGCTGAGCACCGGAATCGACGGCTTTCCTTCGATGATGGGCGCTGGCTTGTTCCCCTTCGCGTTTCGGACCCGTTTCGCTGCCGTGATACGCACCACGTCATCGTCGATGTCGAACCCGTACTCGTCGAGGTAGCTCATGTCGCTGTTCTGCGACACGATGCCTCCACGATTGGCGATGGTGCCATCGCCTTCGCCGAGGTTGAAGAAGAAGTTTCCGCTCGGTTCCGGGTTGTCCGGGTCAACAGGGAGGCCATGCCAATAGTTCCACGCCGTGTCGAAGGTGACCCGTTCACCGCCCGAACCGATCTCCACAAAGTCCTTGAACGCTTGTCCGGCCTCGGTCAGCGGTGAAGGTAAACCGAAAATCTGCGGGAAACCGCCGGCCCACTCTCCGTTGGGAGAACTTGAGAGCGCTTCGCGGATATCGGGAACCGTCGTGTTCGTCCAGTCGAGGTCCGGATACTCATAGTCGGGTGCGAGTCCGGCGATCGCCGCAGCTCCGACGTTGTAGTCGAGGAAATAGTCGAACAGCTCGACATCTCCCATCACGCCACAGGCCGGCATTGCGCCGTCATAGAGGTGTGGATACTTTTCGATCGCCGCAGCGGTGACGTGGCCACCCATCGAGAAGCCGGTGAGGTAAGTCTTGTCGAGGTCACCCATACCCCGCAGCATTTGCTGCATCTTGCGGGTGATGTTCTTCGTGTCGATCACACCAATGCCAGGGTCGTAACTGTTGCGTCGATAGCTCGACGCCGCCCACGCATATCCAGCATCCGTGAGGAACTGATAGGCGGGTGGCGGGTCGACGGTGAGCTCGGTCCCTTCGCCGCGGTAACCATGGGCGTAGATCAC
>SHLQ01000052.1 GCA_004282895.1 Acidimicrobiales bacterium | reverse complement strand
CACCACCTCGGCACCGTCGTTGACCTTCGCGTTCTCCATGGTGCGCTCCGGGAAGACCGCGCCGGGGTCGTCTCGGCCGAGGCCTTCCGCATCGCTGCGGTCCATCACCGCGAAATGGAGTACGGGATCGAGCCAGCGATCGGGGTCAAGCGCATACTTCGGGTGTGCGGTGAGTCGAGGTGCCAGGACAAATCCGTGGTCCTCGATGGCAGCTGCCATGGCGTCAACCTGGGGCCATGGCCGTTCGGGGTTGACGTGATCGATGGTGATCGGTGAGACGCCGCCGAGGTCATCGACTCCGGCGTCGATGAGCGCGGTCAGCTCATTGGCCAGGTTGGGTGGTGCCTGCACACTGATGTCCACCGGCAGAATCACTCGGGCAAGAGCGATTGCTTCCAGGTGATCGGCTGGAGGACAGGGCTCCTCTTTGTGCATACGCGTGCCAGGCTTGGGCAGGAAGTTCTGCACAATTACTTCTTGCACGTGGCCATGGCGGCGGTGGCTGTCCGCGATCGCCTCGAGCGCGTCGATCCGGTCCTGACGGCTTTCGCCGATACCGATGAGGATCCCGGTGGTGAAGGGAATTGAGAGCTCGCCGGCTGCCTCGAGCGTGGCGAGTCGGCGCTCGGGAGTCTTGTCGGGTGATCCACGGTGACATTCGAGGTCCGGGTTCAGGGATTCGATCATCATTCCCTGCGAGGGAGAAACGGGACGCAGCATCGCCAGCTCTTCGGCGGAGAGTGCACCGGCGTTGGCGTGCGGGAGCAGGCCGGTTTCGGCTAGCACTGCCTGCGCCATGTCGGCAAGGTAGTGCACGGTCGATTCGTAGCCATGTTCATCGAGCCATTGGCGTGCCGCTGGATAGCGCAGCTCCGGGCGCTCGCCTAGCGTGAAGAGCGCCTCGTGACAGCCCTTGCGTGCGCCCTGACGAGCGATGCGCACCACATCTTCTCGCGAAAGGTAGGGCGCCTCGACGCGGGCTGGTGGTTCGGCGAACGTGCAGTAGCCGCATTTGTCCTGACAGAGCTTCGTCAGGGGGATGAAGACCTTGGGTGACCACGTGATGCGCGTGCCCGCGTGCTCGTCGCGGATGGCTCGGGCGGCGACGAACAGCTCGTCGCCAATCGGGTAACTCATGTGGTCTCCAGTTGGTGATCGTTCGTATTGCGGATGGCCGTGGCATCGACGTCTTCTCGGCACTGTGTGCAACGGGTGACGTTCTCGATCGGAGCGCCGCAGGTGGCGTGCACCAGCGTGGTCGGCGCGTTCCCGCTCATCTGATGAGCGTCGCCCCACTGCATCAGCGATACCAGGACAGGGGAGAGGTCTCGGCCAGCATCGGTTAGGCGGTATTCGAAGCGGACAGGTCGGTCCTGGTACTGCACCTTCTCGAGCACGCCCTGTTCCACCAAACGGTTCAACCGAGTGGTCAGCAGATTCGAGGCGATTCCGAGGTCATCGCGCAGCTCACCAAAACGGTGCAGACCGCGAAATACGCCTCGTAGAACGAGAAGCGACCAACGATCGCCGATCACGGCCAACGCCGCACTGATCGAGTCGTTCGCCCGTTGCATCAGTCGCCAACCATATGCGGGTTAGTTTAAAAATGCAACTAACTGGAATTGTTTGCGCCTATTTGAGTGTCGCCGCCTTTGCTTCGAGGCTGGCGAGGAGGTCATCGAAGCTCTTCTCGAACGAGGCGACACCCTCGTCCTCGAGCTGCACCGCAACATCGTCGAGATCGACGCCGACGGCTGCCAGTTGCGCGAGCACGTTGTGGGCGTCGGCCATGTCGGCGTCGAGCGTGCGGGCCACGGTTCCGTGATCGAGGAAGTAGCCGAGGGTCGAATCCGGGATCGTGTTCACCGTGTTTGGTCCGATCAGCTCGTCCACGTACAACGTGTCGGGGTATTCGGGGTTCTTCGTGCTCGTGGAAGCCCACAGTGGGCGCTGCACCCGAGCGCCACGTTCGACCAGGGCGTCCCAGCGGGGGCCGGAGAAGATCTCGAGGAATGCCGCATAGGCCAGCTTGCCGTTGGCAATGGCGGCCTTGCCGCGAAGCGCCAGAGCGTCTTCGGTTCCGATCGCCTCCAGCCGCTTGTCGACTTCCACGTCGACTCGACTGATGAAGAACGACGCCACGCTCGAGATGGCACTGAGGTCACCTTCGGCGGCTTCCAGACCGGCGATGTAGGCCTCCATGACGTCCTTGTAACGCTCGACCGAGAACAACAGCGTCACGTTGATCGACCGCTTCTCGGCGATCATCTGCTCAATCGCCGGTACTCCTTCTGCCGTGGCCGGGATCTTCACATAGAGGTTCGGTTCATCGATCGTGTCCCACAACACCCGTGCTGCCGCTTCGGTGCCCTCTTGCTCGCGCGCCAAGCCCGGATCGACCTCGACCGAAACGTAGCCGTCGAGGCCGTTGGTTGCGTCGTACGTTGGGCGCATCAGCTCCAGGGCGGACTCGATGTCGGTCACGACGAGCCCCCAGTAGCTCTCCTCGATCGAGCGACCCTCGCCGAGCAACTGGACGAACTGCTCCGTGTAGTCCTCCGAGCCCTCGATCGCCTTCTGGAAGATGCTGGGGTTCGACGTGATCCCGAGCACACCACGATCGACCCACGCCTGGAGCTCACCGTTCTCCACCCAGCTGCGCCGGAGGTTGTCGAGCCACGGGCTCTGGCCCTGATCGGCAAAGAGTGCATGCAGGTTCGTGGATTCGGTCATGTCGTGGTCCTTGGTTGGATTGTGAGGTATCTAGGCGAGCAGGTCCCGGGCGGCGGCTTCCACCGCAGAGGCGGTCATTCCGAGTTTCTCCATGACGACTCCGCCGGGAGCGGAGGCGCCGAAACGGTCGATGCCGAGGTTGGTGTCGGCGAAACGGCGCCAACCGATCGTCGAACCCGCCTCGATCGAGACCGACGGCACACCCGCCGGGATCACCGAGGCGCGGTAGTCATCGCTCTGGCGATCGAAGACTTCCCAGCAGGGCATGGAGACCACGTGGGCGTTGATGCCGTCGGCCGAGAGGGCCTCGGCGGCTGCCACACAGTGAGCAACCTCGGTGCCGGCTCCCATCAGGATGACGTCGGCGGCGCCGTCGCCGCTGAGTACGTAGCCACCCTTCGCCACGCCGGGATTGTCCGCTGTGCCTGCCAGCACGGGCGTCCCCTGACGAGACATCACGAGCGCAGTTGCGGCATGACGTTCGATCGCGGCGATCCACGCCGTGTTCACCTCGTTGGCATCGGCTGGTCGCCAGACGTCCAAGCCCGGCATGGCCCGTAGCGATGCGACCTGTTCGACCGGCTGATGGGTCGGGCCGTCTTCGCCGACGCCGACGGAGTCGTGCGTCCACACGAAGACTGTCTGTTGCTCGGACAACGCGGCCATACGTACGGCACCGCGCATGTAGTCGGCGAATACGAGGAAGGTTCCGCCGATCGGAAGGACGCCACCGTGCGCCGCCATTCCCACCATCGCTGATCCCATGCCGTGTTCTCTCACGCCGTAGAAGAGCTGGCGACCCGACCGGTCTGCGGCGCTGAAAACGCCGTGATCCTTGATCGTGGTTCCCGTGTTGCCGGTGAGGTCGGCGCCGCCACCGATGAGGCCGGGGACGTGATCAAGAAGCGCTTGCACCGCGGCGCCGGACGCCTTGCGGGTCGCTACGCCTGCGCCAACCTCGTAGCTGGGCAGCTGATCCTTCCAACCATCGAGCGGCGTGTCATGGAGGAGCGCCGATTGTTCGGCGTCGAGCTCGGCGGCGTCGGCGCGTGCCTGCCAGGCCTCTCGCTCCGATCCGCCGCGGGCGCCGAACGCCCGGCAGTGGGCGAGCACGTCGTCCGGCACGTGGAAGGTCTCGTCGGCGGGAAGCCCGAGCACCACTTTGGTCGCAGCGATCTCCTCGTCGACGATTGCGTAGCCATGGGCCTGATGGGTGCCGGCGTGTTCGGTCGCCGGGAAGCCAATCTCGGTCTTGAGTATCAGCAACGATGGTTTGTCCGTAACTGCCATGGCGGCCCGGAAGCCGGCCTCGAGGGCGTCCAGGTCCTCGCCGACGGCGCCCAGCTCGTGTACGTCCCAGCCGTAGGAACGGAACCGCCCGGCAGTGTCGTCACTGAAGGAGATTGACGTTTCGCCGTCGATCGTGATGTCGTTGTCGTCGTAGACGAAGATGATCCGGCCCAAGCCGAGGTGGCCGGCCAACGATGCGGCCTCGTGGCTGACTCCTTCCTGCATGTCACCGTCGCCGCAGAGACCAAAGATGTAGTGGTCGCAGATGTCGCTTCCCAGCCGAGCTCGAAGGTTCTCCTCCGCGATCGCCATGCCGGTCGCGTTGGCGAAACCCTGCCCGAGCGGTCCAGTGGTCACTTCGACACCGGCTGTGTGGCCGGCCTCGGGGTGGCCGGGAGTTGCGGACTCCCACTGACGAAAGTTTTTGAGATCATCCAGCGACAGCCCAAAGCCATACAGGTGCAACAACGAATACTGGAGGATGGAGGCATGCCCCGCCGACAGTATGAAGCGGTCGCGATCGAACCAGTCCGGGTTGGCCGCGTCGAAGGTCATGATGCGGCTCCACAACACGTGCGCCACCGGCGCCAGTGACATGGCGGTGCCCTGGTGGCCCGAGCGGGCGGCGTGGGGGCCGTCCATCGCCAACCCCCGAATCGTCGCGACGGTTTTGGCATCAAGTTCACTCATCGGCACTCCCTACTCTCCGACCGTTTGCCTAGCACGTCTGCGCCTCGATTCGGCACATTGTCGGAGACTTTGCAGGTGGTCGTCGGACTAAGGCCCGAAGGCCCTACTTGGTGAGGGCGACGCTTTCTACGTTGGATGGGGTCGAAGGTTCCCGAGGAGAGTTCATGGCTGCTGATCATCGCGAGCACATCACCGTTGACGGCAATGAGGCTGCGGCCCGCGTTGCCCACAAAGTGAGTGAGGTCATAGCGATCTATCCGATCACACCGGCGTCCCCGATGGGGGAGCTGGCGGACGCCTGGTCGCAGGGCGGCGTCAAGAACATTTGGGGAGTGGTTCCTGAGGTCGTGGAGATGCAAAGCGAGGGTGGCGCGGCCGGTGCTGTCCACGGATCCTTGCAGGCCGGCGCACTCACGACGACCTTTACGGCGTCGCAGGGCCTGCTGCTCATGATCCCGAATCTCTACAAAATGGCCGGCGAGCTCCTGCCGTTGGTGATCCACGTCGCGGCGCGATCCGTGGCGACCCACGCGCTGAGTATCTTCGGTGATCACAGTGATGTCATGGCCGCAAGACAGACCGGGATGGCGCTGCTCGCGTCCGGTTCCGTGCAGGAAGCACAGGACATGGCGTTGATCTCCCACGCTGCGACGCTGCGCACCCGGATTCCGTTCCTGCACTTCTTCGATGGGTTCCGCACCAGCCACGAGGTCTCCAAGATCGAGGCAGTGTCGGAGGACATGATCAAGGCCATGATCGACGATGACCTCGTCGTCGAGAATCGCCTGCGAGGCCTCGACCCGGATCGACCGGTGCTTCGCGGTACCGCCCAGAACCCCGACGTCTTCTTCCAGGCACGCGAGGCGGCCAATCCGTTCCATGCAGCCGTGCCCGACGTGGTGCGGGAGGAGATGCAGCGGTTTGCGGAGCTCACGGGCCGGCGATACTTGCCATTCGACTACCACGGTCATCCCGAGGCTGAGGACGTCGCCATCATCATGGGCTCTGGCGCCGGCGCAGTGGTCGAGGCAGTGGATCAGATCAACGCCGATGGTGGGAAGGCCGGCGTGGTCATCGTTCGCCTGTATCGCCCCTTCGATACGGCCGCATTTGCGGAGGTATTGCCGTCGACGACGCGACGCATCGCGGTGCTCGATCGCACCAAGGAGCCCGGCTCCCCGGGTGAGCCGCTGTATCTCGACGTGGTGGCCGCACTCGACCGCACCGCAGACTCCGAAAGCCGACCGCTCGTGATTGGCGGACGCTATGGCCTTTCCTCGAAAGAGTTCACGCCACCAATGGCCGTTGCCGTCTTCGATGAACTTCACGCAGATGCGCCACGACGCGAGATCACCGTGGGCATCATCGATGATGTCGGGCATACGAGTGTCGTCGCCGAAGCGGAATGGCACGAACCGGCGACCGTCAAACGAGCGGTTTTCTATGGACTCGGTAGCGACGGCACCGTCGGCGCCAACAAGAACACGGTGAAGATCGTCGGAGCGTCCACGGATCTGCATGCTCAGGGATACTTCGTCTACGACTCGAAGAAGTCGGGGTCGACGACCGTCTCGCACCTGCGATTCTCGCCCGATCCGATTCGCTCCGCCTATCTGATCAGCGAGGCGGACTTCGTCGGTGTACATCACTTCGGAGCGTTCGAGCGCGGTGGTGTTCTCGACGTCGCTGGGCCGGGAGCGACACTGCTGATCAACTCGCCGTATGACGCGGACGGTACGTGGGAGAACCTCCCCGGCGAGACCCAGCAGATGATCATCGACAAGGGCCTCGACGTGTGGATCGTCGACGGTGGTGCGGTCGCGCGTGAAAGCGGGCTCGGCCGCCGCATCAACACCGTCCTGCAAACGTGCCACTTCCACCTGTCCCAGCTGCTCCCTCCGGAAGAGGCCGTCACCGCGATCAAGGACGCGATCAAGAAGACGTACGGCAAACGCGGCGCGGTGGTCCTCGAACGGAACATCGCGGCCGTGGATGCAGCGGTCGGTGCCCTTGTGCGGCTCGACGTACCGGCCGCGGCAAAGGGCACGAAGCAAATCCGTCCACCCGTACCGGAGCACGCCCCCGACTTCGTACAGCGGGTCACGGGACGCATCATGGCTGGCGAAGGTGATCTGTTGCCAGTGAGTGCTCTCCCGGTGGACGGGACATTCCCCACGGGAACGACCAAGTGGGAGAAGCGTTCGATCGCGCCGGAGATCCCGATTTGGGACGCCGAGATCTGCATCGACTGCGCTCGTTGTGCCCTCGTCTGTCCTCACGCCGCGATCCGGCTGAAGGTTGTGCCGGAAGCCGAGCTGGCTGGTGCCCCCGACTCGTTTGTGCACAAGTCCTGGAAGGACCCCAACGACGCCACCGCTCGAGCGATCATTCAGGTGGCACCGGATGACTGCACCGGTTGTGGTGTCTGCGTCGCGATCTGCCCGGCGAAGAGCAAAGAAGTTGTGAAACACAAGGCGATCAACATGACGCCGATCGATACCTTCCTCGAGCGGGAACGGCAGAACTTCGAGTACTTCCTGACGCTGCCGGAGAAGTCCCGGACGTCGATCAAGCTCGAAACCGTGAAGGGATCGCAGCTGGCCCAGCCTCTGTTCGAATTCTCAGGCGCGTGCTCCGGCTGTGGGGAAACGCCATACCTGAAGCTGTTGACACAGCTGATGGGCGACCGGATGGTGGTCGCCAACGCCACCGGCTGCTCGTCGATCTACGGCGGAAACCTGCCGACCACCCCATGGGCCACCGACGACGCTGGCAGAGGACCGGCGTGGGCGAACTCACTCTTCGAGGACAACGCCGAGTTTGGCCTCGGCATGCGCCTTGCACTCGATTCGCAGGCAGCTGCGGCGAAAGGACTGGTCGAGGCGCTCGCATCTGACATCGGCCCGCTCGCAGCGGCGTTGCTGGAGGAGCCGGAGATCCACGATGAGGAGTGGATTGCGGCGCAGCGAGGTCGGGTCGATGATCTTCGCTCGTGGCTGCTCGAACATCCGAGCCCAGAGGCCGATCACCTGGCCTCGATGGCGCAACACCTGGTTGACCGTTCGGTCTGGCTGATCGGTGGCGACGGCTGGGCGTACGACATCGGCTTCGGAGGCGTGGACCACGTGCTCGCCTCTGGACGAGACGTCAACATTCTCGTCCTCGACACGGAGGTCTACTCGAACACCGGCGGTCAGACGTCCAAGTCCACACCTCGCGCCGCGATCGCCAAGTTCTCTGCCGGCGGCAAGGCGACAGCCAAGAAGGACCTTGGCATGATCGCCATGGCGTACGGCGATGTCTACGTCGCGCACATCGCCATGGGGGCCAACATGACGCAGACCGTCAAGGCCCTCACCGAGGCCGCGGCCCATCCGGGGCCGTCGCTGGTGATCGCCTACAGCCCGTGTATCGCCCACGGCATCGACATGACCGACATGATGGGCCACCAGAAGATGGCGGCGGCGAGCGGCTACTGGCCGTTGTATCGCTTCGACCCACTGCGAGAGTCCGAAGGGGATCATGCGCTGCACCTCGACAGTCGAAAGCCGACGATCCCGTTCAAGGAATTCGCATCGACCGAGGCCCGGTTCTCGATGCTCGCACGAGCCAACCCGGAGGCGGCGGACGAGCTGATGATGATGGCGCAACAGGACATCGATGACCGATGGCATCTGTACGAGCAGATGGTCGAGGTCGAACACACAGCCCGATTCGGCATCGTCGACGAGGAGGATGACGTCTGATGGATCTGCAAACCACCTACCTGGGTCTGGACCTGAAACATCCGATCGTGGCATCGTCGTCACCCCTCACGGGGAATGCCGATGGTTTGCGCTCGCTCGAAAAGGCCGGAGCGGCCGCGGTCGTGCTGCCTTCCCTCTTCGAGGAACAGGTCGAGCATGACGCGTTCGCTCGCGAACACGAACTCCACGGAACGGGTGGGTTCGCGGCCGAGGCGCACGAGGGCTTCATTCCCCTCTACGACGATTACAACTCGGGCGTCGATGACTACGTCAAGACGCTGCAGATGGCCAAACAAGAGTTGTCGATCCCGGTCATCGCGAGCGTGAACGGCACCTCGGCGGGCGGCTGGACGGAATATGCGCGCACACTCCAGGACGAAGGCGCAGATGCCATCGAGTTGAACGTGTACTACGTGGCCGCGGATATCGACGCGACCGCCGCTGATGTCGAGAAGCGGTACGTCGACCTGGTCCGCGATGTTCGCGACGCCATCGACGTTCCGCTTGCGGTGAAGATCGGCCCGTACTTCAGTTCACCCGCGAACATGGCCCGTCAGCTCGTCGACGCCGGCGCGGATGCGTTGGTTCTGTTCAATCGCTTCTATCAGCCCGATATCAATCTCGAGGACCTCACGGTTGTGCCGAACATCGTGTTGAGTTCACCGGGCGACATGCGCTTGGCCCTGCGTTGGATCGCGATCCTGCGAGGCCGAATCGACGCCAATCTCGCGGCGACCACCGGCGTCCATGACGCGGACGGTGTCGTGAAGCTCATGCTCGCCGGCGCCGATGTGGCAATGATGACATCGGCGTTCTTGCAGCATGGCCCCGAGCACCTCACGTCCGTCCTTGATGGCGTTCGGTCGTGGTTCGAAGAGCGTGGGTACGACTCGCTCGAGCAGGCGAGGGGCAGCCTGAGCCAGGCGTCGGTACCCGATCCGAGTGCGTTCGAACGGGCCAACTACATGATGGCGCTCGTCTCCTACGCGCCGTAGTTGGTCGAGGAAACGGTCAGTCCACCGGAGGAAGATGCGTGAACGGGACGATCACCGGGTCGTCCTGGTCGATGCGCACGTGTGCATGGATGACGGCGGGAGCGGTGATATCGATCTCGGCTCGGACCAGGCGATAGTTGAACTTGCCCGGTTCGACCTGCAGCGGCTGAACGTTCCGCGCCACCTGTTCGCCATCCTGCATGAAGAGCACCTCGAGCACGGCCGACCCGGAGTGGTCTTCGGGGGCATGCACGATCACCGCCAGATGTGGCGCCCACGGAAATGGTTCGGCGCTTGGCGCGGCAGCAGAGAACTGGACGCCACCGAGATCGATGCGGGTCGACGGCCCGTCCACGGGCCGAAGCTCGATGTCGTCGATGAACAGAGCCGCGAGGAGTTGCATGGCCGAAGTATGGCCCGTCAGGTGGATCTTGGTGTGGCCAGTACCGGCGTTTCGTGGCGGATGGTCGCCTGATGGGCCGACTGGGCGGCGCGGATGAACCACCAACCAGGGTCGATTTGACCGGGGTCGAGCGAGAACCGCGCCGACGTCGGGGCAGCGTGGTGGTTGTTGTGCAGGCCTTCGCCGCAGGTGAGCAACGCGAGCCACTGCAGGTTCGTTGCCGAATTCTGGAAGGGTCGTTTGCCGAACGTGTGGGCCACCGCATTCACCGCGGCCGACAGCGAAAGGTAGAGCACGAAATGAAAGGCGACCGCGAGCACGCCGGCCCAGACACCCAAGAACGCGATGACCACCGCCGTGGTCAGACCGAGCCCGATGAGTGCGTGGTCGAAAAGAATCCGATCGAGTGTCGTCTGCGGAAGGTCGCGGGCGAATTTCTTCACCTGCTCCTCGTCACGAGCCACGCGGCGATAGAGCATCACGTTGGTGAGCTGCACCCGAACCCAGCCCAACTGCAGCGGTGAATGGGGATCTGCCTCTTCATCCGTGAAGGCATGATGTTTGCGATGAACCGCTGCCCACTGGCGGGGTCGTATACCGGTCAGCAACCACACGACGACTCGGTTCATCATCACGAGCGGCCGGGACAGGGTCACCGCCCGATGCGCAAGGCTGCGGTGCAGATAGACCGTCGTGGCGACGTTTGCGATCTGCGTTAGCGCGAACCCGACAAGAAGTGCGAGTCCGATGGTTGTGAGCATGGATCCTCCTGCACTGGCAGTCGATGGCGACTGTAGCCCGCCACTCCGCGAGGCGAAAGACAGCCCCTGACCGCGTTCGCCGGTGCGGGCGGGAGGGCCTAGAGTGGCGCGGATGCGTCGATGGGTCTTCCCCGCAGTACTCGTGCTGATAGCGGCCTTCGCTGCTTTTCAGGCAGTGCAGACCGATCAGGCGCTGGCCGATGAGCAGGCGGCGGCCACGCACACTGCGCCTGATGTGGTGACAACACCGTTGTTCTCCGTCCGTCGCGTGCCGCAGTACCTGCAAGAGCCGGCGCTGTTCACGAACCTCTCGAACGATCTCGACGATGTCGCGTCGTTGTTTCCTGTCCAGAGCTGTCTGGTCGTCATCCGGGAGGGCGAGGAGATCTACTCGGTCAGTCCCGACGTTCCGCTGGTCCCTGCATCCGCACAGAAGATCCTCACCGCGTACGGGGTGTACGAGCTCCTGGGGGAGGATCACTCGTTCACCACGCGGGTGGCGAGCGACGTGCCGATCGTCGATGGTGTCCTCGACGGCGACCTGTACCTGATCGGCGGCGGCGACCCGCTGCTGGCGACGGATGACTACGTCCTCCGGTACGAGGAGCCTCAGGCCTATACCGACCTCAATCGGTTGGCCGATGCCCTTGTCGCCACTGGCCTGACCGAGATCACCGGTGCCGTCATCGGCGATGAGTCCCGCTATGACGCCGAGCGGTACAACCCGAGTTGGCCGGAGCGGTTCACCAATGTCCAACAGAACCAAACCGGGCCGTTGTCCGCCCTGACCGTGAACGACGGGTTTGTGCGGTTCGATTCCACCAACACGGCGAATTCATTGGCGACCGCCAGCGACAATCCACCGGCGTTCGCTGCGGCCTTCTTCGATGACCTGCTCGAGGCACAGGATGTAATCATTCGACGGTCGGCATCCAGCGGAGTCGCGCCCGGGTTGGCGATAAACCTCGTGCCCAGTCTGCAGTCTGATCCGGTCGAGGTGGTGACGAATCAGATGCTGAGCATCAGCGACAACATGGGCGCGGAGCTGCTGTTGAAGGAGATTGGCCTGGTCGCAGGGGACGGTGGAACCACCGTCTTTGGAGCAGAGCGGCTTGAGGGATTGCTCGAGGATCGCGGGACGCCCACCGAGGACGTGGGAATCGTCGACGGTTCGGGGTTGGCCGAGCAGAACCGAGTGACCTGCCGGCTCCTGGCGCAGGTGCTCGATCTCTCGCGCACTTCGCCGCTCGTTGACGGACTCGCCGTCATGGGCGAGACAGGAACGCTCACCGACCGTTTGCTCGGCTCGCCTGCCGTAGGTCGAGTCCGTGCCAAGACCGGCCGGCTGAACAATGTCGGGGCTCTCGCTGGTATCGCAACCGCCGACGACGGTTCCGATCTTGTGTTTGCGTGGATCGGAAACACGACCGACTTCTATCCCGTCGAGGAGATGCTCGCGGTGCAGGACCGCCTCGCACTCGAACTCATCGAGTTCCCCGAAGGTCCGGAACTCGACCTTCTCGCACCGAAGCCATAGGAGCTGCGTGTTCGAGCTGCCCATGTTTCCGCTCGGCACCAACGTCTTCCCGATGGAGGTGTTGCCGCTGCAGATCTTCGAACCGCGCTATGTCCAGTTGATTGCCGAGGTCCAAGATCGGCCGGAGATGGACTTTGGGGTGGTGCTTATTGACCGGGGGAGTGAGGTCGGGGGTGGCGACGTCCGCACAATGGTGGGAACCCGAGTAGTCATTCTCGAGGCGCAGGAGGTGGTCGAAGACCGCTGGGTTGTTGCCGCCGCAGGCGTCGAACGCATCGACGTGGTCTCCTGGTTGCCTGATGATCCGTTCCCGCGGGCCACGGTGCAGCCGCGGCCTCGAGCCGACAACGGCGGAGATCTTGAGTCCGCAGAAATGACGGTCCGCGAGTCGATCGCGGTCAGCCTCGAGATCGCCGGAGTGGAACAGGAGCCCTCGCTCACGTTCAGCGACGACCCGTTGGAGCGTCTCGACCAACTGTCGGCCATTTCTCCCCTGAGTGCCTTCGACCGTCAACAGATCCTGGAGGCCACCACCACCCACGACCAGATCGACTCACTCCGCGCCCTGGTCAACGACAAGCTTGAGCTATTGAGAGCGACCCGCGACGCGGGGTAGCAACGCAAAGGGGTCTGACCCCTCCTACGCCAAAGTTGTTCAAACCTGAATTAGCCGGCCGGAGAATTCGTTGGTTTTTCAACGGACTCTCGCCAAAATCCAAAAAAGGGGTCTGACCCCTTTTTCGCTGAAGGGGTCAGACCCCTTTCAGCTCTTCACCCACTAGATTGTCTCCGTGGCACGTGAACAGAAATCACCGACCGAGAACGTCCAGGAAGTGGTCGATCTCGTCAAGGCGTATGCGATTCAGGAGACTGCCGGTCCGCTGCAGGGAGTCGGCCAGTACCTCAAGTGGGGAATCCCGGGCGCCATCAGTTTGGGACTCGGATTGTTCTTCCTCGCCCTTGCCGGCTTGCGAGGACTGCAGACCGTGTCGTTCTTCAACGGGGAGGACGGCGAGGTTCGCTTCGTATGGGCGCCATACTTGATCGTCTTCGCCGTGTCCGCAGTAATCCTTGGACTCATGGCGCGCAAGATCACGAAAGGTCTCGAGTAATGGCAACCGAGCAAGCACCAATCTCACGCGATGACCTCGAGTCAAAGTTTCGCGAGATCAAGGACGAAGTCGATCAGGTCACCAGCTCGGCGAAGAGCAAGGCAGTCCCGGCCGGTATCGCAGGAGGCATCTTGTTGATCCTGCTGATGTATCTCATCGGCCGCCGGGTCGGATCGAAGCGCTCCGCTGTGGTGGAGATTCGTCGCATCTGATGGCTCGTCTCCCGCGCAGCAGCTACCTCAAGCGCACGGTCAAGATGAACGCGCTGCGCAAAGGGTTGATCGGCGGGTCTCCTGTCTGGCGCACCGTCTGGGTCTTGTCGGCCGTTCGCAAGTTCTGGAGCAAGGTTTCGAAGAAGGGTGAGGCCCCGGTCGTCTTCGAGGAAGACCTCGACGAGGGAACGGCATGGACTCTGGTGCATGTGCCAGAGAACTCACGGCACGGCCGAAAGTTGCTGTCGAAGCCATCGGCCGAACGGGTCAACAGCATCCTGGGCGTCGACATGACCCCTCCACCGACGCGCCGCGAGCGTCGCAAGGCGAAGAAAGCCGCAAAGGCCGAGGCGGCGTAACCCGCCTTATGAAGGTTCGTTTGCGCAATCCGCAACGCGACATTGACGTGAACGAGTCGATGAAAGCGGGCGCGCTGCTCGATCACCTCGACATCAACCGGGAGTCCGCGTTGGTCATCGTCGATGGGGCCTTGGTTCCGTTGTCCCATCACATCGCCAAGAACGCCGATGTCGAGATTCGCAACGTCATCAGTGGCGGCGCCGCGTGAGATGTCGAGTCTGCAAGGGCCCGATCGTTATCGAACTTCGTCAACACAATGCGGCGTTCTGCGAGGAGCACTTCCTTCGGTTCTGCCGGGATCAGACGGCGAGGAGCATCAAGAAGTTCGACATGTTCGGCACGGACGATCGCATCCTGGTCGCGGTCTCCGGCGGTAAGGACTCGCTGGCGCTTTGGGACATCCTCCTCGACTTGGGGTACACCGCCGATGGTCTCGTGCTTGGTCTCGGCATTGGTGAGTACAGCGAAAGCAGCACCGAGTTCGCGCGGACGTTTGCCCGCGACCGCGACGCGACGTTGCATGAGATCAACCTGCAGGAGAGTTACCGCTTCGACGTGCCCACCGCAGCCAGGGAGACCGGCCGCGTCCCGTGCTCCGCGTGCGGCCTGTCGAAACGGCACCTGTTCGACAAGACCGCGCTGGAGCTCGGCTACGACGTGGTGGTGACCGGACACAACCTCGATGACGAGGCGGCCGTGCTCTTCGGCAACACGATCCGCTGGAAGGACGACTACCTGGCCCGGCAGGCCCCCGTGTTGCCGGCCCGCGCCGGATTCCCCCGCAAAGCCAAGCCGCTGGTCCGCCTTGGCGAGCGCGAGATGGCGGCGTACTGCCTGCTGCGGGGAATCGACTACATCGTGGAGGAGTGTCCGATGGCCGAGGGCAACAAGCACCTCGAGTACAAGGCGCTTCTGAACGAACTCGAGCGCACGTCGCCGGGGGCAAAGATGCAGTTCTACTTCGGGTTTCTCGACCGCGCGGCAAGACACTTCGAACCAGAGGATGCGGTCGAGCATCTCATCTCGGCGTGTGTTCGCTGTGGCAGTCCGGCCAACGGTGAGGTCTGTTCGTTCTGCCGATTGGCCGAGCGAGCCGCACCCGTTGTGCTGCTCCCGACCCGGTCAGGTCGAGACTCATGATGGAGAACATGGACGCCTTCTTCACCCTTCACGCTGGCCTGCCGCGCGAAGGCCCAGGAGACACCGCCGACATCGCATGGGCTGCGGGAGTGGCGGGGACGGGCCCTGAGGCACGGATCTGCGACGCCGGCTCGGGCCCCGGCGGGGATGTTGCTGCGCTGTTGCAGGCTGCGCCCAAGGGGCAGGTGACCGCCATCGACGCCCACGCACCTTTCATCGACATCGCGCGAGACCGCTTTCGCACGGACCCGCGGGTGACGCTGATCGCCGGCGACATGGCTGATCTGACCGGCCCCTTCGATTTCATCTGGAGCGCAGGCGCCGTCTACTTCCTGGGAATCGAGCCGGCGCTGACGAGTTGGCGAGAGATCCTCGCGCCCGAGGGTGCGGTCGCCTTTTCCGAGCCGTGCCTGTTCACCGATACGCCGTCCGAGGGCGCGGTTGCGTTCTGGCAGGGGTACGAACCTCTGACCGACGCCGAAGGGATTGCGGCCCAGGTGCGGAGTGCCGGGTACGAAACCCTGGCGACCCGGCGGGTGCCCGACAGCGGGTGGGAGAAGTACTTCGGGCCAATAGAAGCGCGGATCAGCGAATTGCGCGCCGACGCCGACGCGGCTCTTGCCGCCGTATTGGATGAGGAAGAGGCAGAGATCGCCGGATGGCGTGCACACAAGGCGGAGACGGGGTACCTGTTGTCGGTGGTCCGCCCCACATGAGCGTTTGGCTGGGCGAGTAGCGCCGTAGTCTTTCTCCGAAGCCAAACGCGCCCCGCGCACGAAGAGAGCGACCGATGACGGAATCCGGAATCCTGGCCGAGGGCGACGTGGTGCAGTTCGTCGACTCGAAGGACCGGCGCTACCTGGCAACGCTGAAAGCCGGCGACGAGTTTCATTCCCACGCGGGCCTCGTAGCCCACGATGATCTCATTGGAACACCGGAAGGCCGCCGGGTCGCCTCGACGCGAGGGAGCGTTTACGTCGTGGTTCGGCCGACCTTGTCCGAGTTCATTCTCAAGATGCCCCGCGGCGCGCAGGTGATCTACCCCAAGGACATCGGTCCCATTCTCATGATCGCGGATATCGGTCCCGGTGTTCGCGTGCTCGAAACGGGGGTTGGCTCCGGCGCACTGTCGATGGCGATGCTGCGGGCGGGCGCCGACATCGTTGGCTACGAGCTGCGGGAGGACTTCGCGTCGCGAGCGCAGAAGAACGTGGCGAAGATTCTTGGCGAAGACGCACTGTCCCGTTATCGAGTCGAGCTTCGAGATGCCTACGACGGAATCGACGAAGTGGGGATGGACCGGGTCGTGTTGGACCTTCCCGAGCCGTGGCAGGTGGTGCCGCACGCAACCGGTGCGCTTCGCCCCGGAGGAATCATCGTGGCCTACACGCCGAGTGTCACCCAAGTGAGTCGATTCAGGGACGCACTGAACGCCAACGGCTTCGCGATGGCCCAGACGGTTGAGGTCATGAACCGCGGGTGGCATGTGGAAGGACAGGCAGTACGGCCCGACCATCGAATGGTCGGCCACACCGGGTTTCTCACCTCCGCTCGACTTCTGGTCGACTAGAAGATGCCGGATCAGTCGCTACAATCGTCGTCGTTCGCCACGATGATCACGTCAAGGAGATACCCATGAAGGTCTGGATCGATCAGGATCTGTGTACAGGCGACGGCATTTGCGTGGAGATCGCCCCTGACGTGTTTGCGCTGCTCGACGACGGGTTGGCCTACGTGAAGGAAGGCGGCAACATCCTGAGCGAGCCGGGTGGGGTGCAGGGACTCGCTCCGGTCCCCGATGGCAAGGAAGACGGCGTCATCGAATCCGCAGAGGAATGCCCGGGGGAGTGCATCTTCATCGAGATCTGATCTCGAGAGCTGCGACATTCATGGCAACATTGCAGACGTGCCCCCGTACACCTCACGGGCACGAGTAGGGTCCCGGGAAAGGGAGGCTCGATCATGACTGACGATGCTCACCAGGAAATGAATGACGAGCTGGCCGCAGAACGTCAACGCGTGAAGGTGCTGTCGGACGAGGTCGACGCACTACGACATCGCCTGCTCGAATCGCCCCGCCGAGTCCGTTCGCTTGAAGAACGTCTCCTCGAAACCAAGGGTCAGCTGGCCAAGGCCGTATCCCGAAACGAAAAGCTCACCTACACACTGCGTGAGGCCCGGGACAACATTGCCACCCTCCGCGAGGAAGTCGAGAAGCTCACCCAGGCGCCGGCCAGTTACGGCACGTTCCTGTCGTACAACGATGACGAGACCGCAGACGTGTTTGCCAGCGGCCGCAAGGTTCGGGTTGCCATCAGCCCGGAGATTGTGGAGGAACTCGAAGCCGGGCAGGAGGTCGTGCTCAACGACTCGCTCAATATCGTGCTCGCCCGCGGCGCGGATACCACCGGTGAGGTCGCCAGCATTCGTGACCTTCTCGACCAGGGCCGAGCGCTGGTTGTGGGGCGTGCGGACGAGGAGAAGGTTGTCGAGATCGGTGGGTCGCTCGATCCCACCAAGCTGCACCCCGGCGACAGCGTCCTGGTCGACAATCGCTCCGGGGTGATTCTGGAGAAGCTCCCCCGTCCCGGCGTCGAAGAACTGGTGCTCGAGGAGGTCCCCGATGTTTCCTATGCCGACATCGGCGGTCTCGACGAGCAGATCGAACAGATCACCGATGCAATCGAGCTGCCCTTCGTACACGCCGATCTGTTCACGGAGTTTCACCTTCCTTCGCCGAAGGGCATCCTGCTGTACGGCCCGCCTGGTTGTGGCAAGACCCTCATCGCCAAGGCGGTCGCGAACTCCCTCGCGAAGCGTGTAGCCGAGGTGTCGGGTGATGAGCAGGCCAAGTCGTTCTTCATCAACATCAAAGGCCCGGAGCTGTTGAACAAGTACGTCGGCGAGACGGAACGTCAGATTCGTCTCGTCTTCCAACGGGCTCGCGAGAAGGCCCAGGAGGGATGGCCCGTCATCGTATTCTTAGACGAGATGGAGTCGTTGTTCCGCACCCGCGGTTCGGGCATCTCGAGCGACATCGAATCCACGATCGTTCCCCAGCTCCTGGCGGAGATCGACGGTGTCGAGACCCTGCGAAACGTCATCGTGATCGGTGCATCCAATCGAGAGGATCTGATCGATCCGGCGATCCTACGACCAGGTCGACTCGACGTGAAGATCCGAATCGAACGGCCCGACGAATTGGCGGCCGCGGCCATCTTCTCCCAGTACCTCGTGGCCGAGCTGCCCATCGATGCGACGCTGGTGCAAACGACCGGCGGCGGCGACCGCAACAAGGCTGTTGCCTCCATGGTCGATGATGCGGTGGCGGAGATGTATCGCACCGATGAGGTCAACCGATTCCTGGAGGTCACGTACCAGAACGGCGACAAGGAGATCATGTACTTCAAGGACTTTGCGTCCGGTGCCATGATCGAGAACATCGTTCGTCGAGCCAAACAACTTGCGATCAAACGAGTGATCAGCGGTGGTGAACGCGGCATCCGAACCGAGGATCTCATCGCTGCGACCCGTCGCGAATTCCGCGAACACGAGGATCTGCCGAACACGACGAACCCCGACGACTGGGCGAAGATCTCCGGCAAGAAAGGTGAACGTATCGTCTACATCAGGACACTCGTCGGCAAGGATCCCGAGTCCGCCACCGGCGGCCGTGAAGTGCAACGGGTCGGGACAGGCCAGTACCTGTAGATGGCGGTACCAAAAACGATCGGTGTCGAAACCGAATATGGCATCGTGCTCCGCGGGACCGACGATCCGAACCCCATCTCTGCTTCCTCGTTGTTGATCAACGCGAACC
>SHLQ01000315.1 GCA_004282895.1 Acidimicrobiales bacterium | reverse complement strand
TGTCCGAGTCGTCGAAGTCGGCATTGCTCGACGAGATATCGAGTCTCGGCACGAACCTGCTGACGGTCGAGGCCGGAGGAGGATTCGGGGCGGGCGATTCCGAACTTCCCGACACCGCGCTTGGGACCATTTCTCGAATACCGACAGTGACCGACGCCAGCGCTGTTTGGGAAGTTGACGCCGACGTCTATCGCAACGAGTTCATCCCCGAAGGAGAGACGGGAAGCGTCAGGGTTGTCGCCGCCGATGAGGAACTCGTCGAGACCCTGAACGGCGAATTGGCTATCGGTCAGTTCCTCGACGAATCGACGAGCGCCTACCCGAACGCGGTCCTGGGTTCCATCGCTGCCGAACGGCTGGGGATACGCGATCTGGACGAACCGACCTACGTTCTCATCGGCGACGACTACGTCGAGGTCATCGGCATTCTCGAAGAGTTCCCGCTCGCCGCGGACCTGGATCGTGCGGTGCTCATCGGCAAGGAAGCCGCGATCGAGTTCTACGACGCGGGCGAGAATCCTGCGGTCGTGTACACGAGAGTCATCGACGGAGCGATCGATTCGACGCGAGACGTCCTGCCCACAACAGCCGATCCAGAGAACCCCGAAGAGGTGACGGTCAGCCGACCCTCCGACGCGCTCGAGGCACAAGCAGCGGCCGACGATGCACTGACGACGTTGTTCCTCGGACTCGGGGCTGTGGCGCTGCTCGTCGGCGGCATCGGTGTCGCAAACGTCATGGTGATCGCCGTGATCGAGCGGCGCGGTGAAATCGGCCTGCGACGATCACTCGGCGCAACTCGAGCACACATCCGTCGCCAGTTCCTTACCGAAGCCGTCATCCTGTCCGTGCTCGGTGGAATCGGTGGAGTGATCGTGGGTGTCAGCGCGACCTACATCTATGCGACCAGCCAGGGATGGCGAGTCATCATCCCTCAAGAGGCGGCAGTGGGCGGGTTCTTGGGTGCCATCGCCATCGGCGCCATCGCGGGGCTCTACCCCGCCATGCGAGCTGCGAAGCTCGCTCCGACGGAAGCGCTTCGCTCATGACCGCCCGGACAGCGGTAGGTCGTCTCGTCGCCGAGGTGAGGTCACGAGTTCAAAGATCGAAGACTGGAGCACATCGGTACGACCCCAGCGAGGTGACGAACGAGCACCTTCTTGGTGCTGAGGATTATCCGCGACACGATGTGCCGGAGACCGAGGCAGGAAAGATCGCCAGCATCTTCGCGGACGTCATCGAAGGCGGCGATCTTGCTGACCTCGGCGACCTTCTGGCCGATGAAGTCGTCTATCTCGTGCCCGGTCGCAGCGGCGCCGCCGGCTTGCACCACGGACATGAGGCCGTCGCGCAAGCCTTGGCCCAAGAGACCAGCGAGGACACGACCGTTTCGGTCGTCGAGGTCACCGAAGTGATCGCGGCAGGCACACGGGCGGTTGTCGTCGTTCGGTTTGCAGGAAGGGTCGGTGGCGAGCCGTTCGACTACGAGACGGCCTTTCACCTCCGGACGTCGAACGGAGCCGTGGTCGCGATCACCGAGTACAGCGGCGACCAATACCGTGCCGACCGTGTAGCCCGCAGGAGATGAGTGGCAAAGGCCATCGAGCTCCCGAAAAAGTGGCTGAAGAACCAGCGTGTACTAACGCTTGTGTCGGAGGGG
>SHLQ01000204.1 GCA_004282895.1 Acidimicrobiales bacterium | reverse complement strand
CCCCGGACTTCGGGGTTGAGGTTGACGAGACGATCGACCTGCGTGAGCGCCCCACCCGTGCGGCCACCGGATCGCTCACAATTGACCTCACCAAGCTCGAAAAGCTCTCCGGCCCCGAGGCCGACATGCTCAGCCGCTACCTGACGATGATTCAGGTGCAGCGCCAGGACTTCAACGGCCGAGTGCTTACGATCCGCCGTGACGACCTACAGGCACTGGCCGCCATTCTCGGCACCGGCATCGAAGGCGCAGCGCCTCGTCTGGATGCCCTCGGCCTCAGCTTCGTCCCCGCCAAAGTCTGACCCCTCTTTAACGAATCTGTGGAGTTTCTGGTGCGTATGACGCGCCGCAAACTCCACAGATCTCAGGTTTTGGGGTCGGGGATCACGAGTTGTTGACCCGGTAGCAGCAAGTCCGGGTTGCCCGGTTCAATCAGGCGGTCTTCGTTCGCGGCGATGAGCTGCCTCCAATAGACCGCAATTTCGGCATCCTCGAGATCGTCTCGACCAAGGTGTTCTTCCAGGGTTTCACTTGCGATCAGCCAGAAATTCTCGCCACTGGCGACGTCCCAGATATCCGCGTCGTCGCTGATCGGGGTGAAGGTCGTTGCGGGTGGTTCTGGAATAGGCCGTACGCTGTCTTGCGCACGGCGAGGTGAGTCGACTGGCTGCAGTTGCAGTGAATCGGAGGCCCTAACAAGTGTCAGCGGCGCCGCGGCGGTCGCGTCTGTGGCCTTGGATGTCGTTGTGTGTGCGTTGTCGGCCAGCGGCACCGCCACGGCGGCGATCCCGAGCAGCAGGCCCGCCAGGGCTGCTGAACGCTCCGGAATGATGCGAGAGATCCATCGGCGACCTGTACCCGTCTCGGCCGTTGCTGTCGCGGCGACGATGACGAGCAGGTAGTAGCTCATGATCAGTGCCAGCCACCGTGCGATCGTCGCCACCACGAGTACGGGATCATTCAGCCAATCATTCACGTCGTCCATCCCCGCGGGGCCGCCAAGATCGAAGCGGGCTGCGTAGTGCAGGGCAACGATGACAGCCGCAAGGACCGACATGACCAGAATCGCTCGAATCCACCGGGAGGCGTTCATGGGTTCGAGAGCACAAGTGTCGCCTGCCCCGTGGCGTTGAGTGTCCGGTCTGATCCTCCAACGAGGGTGCCGGCCACGACGTATTCATGCACGTAGCTGAGGTCAATCTCGATCGACGGCTCGGGGCCGGGTGTCACTCGCACCCCGACGACGGTTGCCGTCGGCAGCTCAGAGATGGCAATCGACGAGCCCACGATTGAGGCTGCTGCGGATTGGTCGATGGCGACGTCCCCGGTGGCGCGGAAGTTCTCGACATCGAAGCCGTACGTTGCCGCGTCGTTGGCGATCGAGTCGGCGAGGTCGACGAGCTGTCGTTTGTGCAGGTGCATGGCTCCGGCCTCCACGACCAGCGAAAGGAGCACGATGACGATCAGAAATCCGGCTGGCATGAGCAACAGGGCTTGGCCTCGATCGACGTGGGAACGTGTGCTCATCAACAGCTCCCACCGAACTCGCCGGAGCGGAACGGGTCGATTCGTTCGGTGTGGCTGCTGTCGATCGTTGTGAACGATCCGAATGAGCCAATGAAGGGTGCGTTGATCAACGCAATGTCGTACGACGCCGTGATCGTGACCACTTCGCAGCGGCGATAGTCGTCCGACGAGCGCGTGGCCGGCAGAGCCCTCACCCCCCGGCCGTAGTCGTCCATGACGTTCTGTACGGCTCGTTGTGCGTCCGGCCACGCGGTCACCGGGTCGGACTCCACATAGGTGCGAGCGCCCTCCCTCGCCGCGGCGGACACCGCCATCCAGCTGTCGATCACCGTCCAGGAGTTGATCATCATCACGGCACCGAGCACGAAGATCAAGAAACCGAAGGGGATGACCTCCAGGCCGGCGGTCGCTCCCCGCTGCTCGCGTATTCGTCGACGGAGACTCATTGTTGTTCCTCGACCCTGACCCGGAACGAGCGATCGATGACGCCGAACGCTCGGGTGCTGCTTATCGCCGGGAAAAGCGACTTCGTTTGCCATTGGAGGCGAGCAACGACCTCGTCGCCGTCTCTGTAGACGTCGAAGAGAACCGCTGGTCCGACTGCATTGGCGAACTCGGCCTCCGCCTGCGCCGCCGTTACGCCGTCGAGCCGCGCAACGTCGTGGGCGGCATCGATTGCAAGGCTGGTCACGACCGACGTCGTGTACAGGTTGATCAGAACCTGCAACACGAACACCAGAAGCGCGAAGAACATCAGAACACCAACGGCCATGCTGAACAGGCCGGCGCCTCGGTCAACGGTGCGATGCATCAGTCCGGCGAATGCCGGCGCTACTGGCCGATCTTCGTGACCTGGTCTCCGACGCGAGAGTTGGTGTCGGACGCGAAACCTTTGAAGGCGACCCACATGGCGACGCCCAGGAATGCGATCACGAGCACGGCAATTGCCATCGAGATCACACCTTCGCCTCGTTCGGTCTGGATTCGCCGCACGACCAGAGATCGCAGGATGTCTAGCCGTTGGGCCGTGGTAATCATGCTGTGCATCGGATGTTCCTCTTCTCGCGTGTATAGATTTTTGTATCACATGTTCACTCTGCGTGGCCATGGGAAGACCGGCTCACCCGAACGACTGAAGGGCGTCGAAGAACGGAATCGCCATGAGAATCACACCGGGGACGAGTGTCGCCAGCGTCACCGGAATCCATACCTGTTGGTTCTTCCGCTCAATGTCTTCCAGAAGTGCCCGGTGTGCCTCCGCTCGGGTCGTGCGAGCCTCTGTGGCGACCATGCCACCGAGATCACCGGCTTCCTTGTTGAGCGACAAGACGCTCACGAGGCGCTGGGCTTGGTCGACGTCGACCAGATCTGACCACTCTCGCAGGGCCTCACCCTCCGAGGCTCCTTGACGGACTCGTCCGACGACCCGTTTGAGATCGGTGGCGATGGCGCCGTTACCGCGATCGGCAATGCGGTTCAACGCTGCACCGAGCGAATAGCCGGACCCAAGGAGCATCGCGATCTGTTCGGCGACAATGGGCAGCTCCTGGAAGACGCGGTGCTTCCAGCGGTCAGATGCGTTGGCGAGTTGTTGCTCCACCACGAGAAACGCAAGCACCGGAGCGGCGAGGAGCGCCATCACCGCCAGCGGGGCTGGGACACCCAGCGTGAAGACGGCAAGCGCCGCGACGGCCATTGCCAGAACCGCCCATCCCATCTGGCGGAGCCGGAATCCCGCCGCGTCCATCTCCCAGTGCACGCGCCGCAGGCGACGTGGCAGCTCCTCGCTTACGCCGAACAATCTGGCGGCAAGTCCGCCGATGGCTTGTGCAGCGGGACGCAACAACTCGCCGAAGGACTCCATCGAGAACAGCTCGCTGGCACGATTCCGCCGACCTCCCGGCAGGTATGGCGAGATCAATGTGGCGAGAGATCTCGCCCGAAACCAACGGATCTCGCTGAGCACCAGCGTCGTGCCAACGAAGAAAAGCAGCACCGATGCGGCGATCAGGCGGATCATCCGAAGACCCGATCCTCGACCGGCAGCCGCATGATTCGGCCCGCCCACACCCAACATGCGACGACCATGCCGAGAGCGGTCGCGACGAGCACCTGACCGACCGGTTCGGCGTACGCCGCACGGCCATTCCCGATGGACAAGCCGGCCACCGCCATGCCGAACGGCACGACCAGAACGAACCAACGGGCAAAGCGGACGCCGGACTGCCGGGCGATGGCATCTCGTCGATGCTGCTGGTCTGTCAGTCGATCTTCGGCCAACGCTTCGAGGCGACGACCGACTTCGCCGCCGCCAAGTTCATGGGCGGTAACCAGCGTCTCGGCAACCACGTCAGCGGTGTTGTGGGAAAGCTGCGCCTTCAAGACGTCCATCGATCGGCTGAAGTCCGTCGTCATCATCCACTCTCGATGCGCCTGATCGAACGCTTCCTTCAACCCCTCCGGGGCACGCAGGCCGACCTCGAACGTTGCTTGTGGGATGGAGCGGCCGAGTGATCCGCTGAGCAACCGGATCTCCTCGATGATCCCTGGCCACGAGCGGTGCGCCTGCTCGATCGTGCGCTGGTGCCGAAGTCGCGCGGCTCCGACCGGCGCCGTTGCGGCAAACAAACCCATGATCAGCCCCGCCAACGGTCCCGCAAAGAGCAGCATTCCGAAGGCGAATCCGACCGCGCCGAACACGGCCATCGCAGCCGCGATCGTGCGCCAATCGAGATCTCCGAGCCCGGCATGGCCAACAAAGTCCTGCATCGAGCCCTTCGACTGGTCCTTTGCCGACGGAGCGCCGGGCAAAATTCCGCGCCAGCCGTACATGACCGCCGAGAAGATCAGATGGGCGCCGTACCCCGCGAGGAGTGCGAGCAGGAGGAGGATCATGCGTGCGGCCCGGACGGTGGGGGCGGCGGCGCCAACTCCGCGGGGAAGTAGCTGCGAACGTCCATTCCGTGTCCCGCCAACGCCTCCGTGGCCCGGGCCGGGATGTGGCCAGTCCATTCGAGACGTCCGGAAACTGGATCGCGTTTGAACACCTCGGTGATCGTGAACTGGGCGCTACCCGCGTCGGATGCGAGGTCTTCCACGCAGGAGATCTGATTGATTCGGGGACCCTCGGGAGTACGAACGGCGTGTACGACGACATCGATCGCCTGGGAAACCAGGTCATTCAATGCGTTCATCGGGATGTCGTTGGATGTGTCAGCCAACTGGCACACGAAACGGAGACGGGTAAGTGCCTGCCGCGCCGATCCCGCATGGATGGTGGTGAAACCCGCCACGCCGCTCGACAACGTCATCATCAGTGGCAGCGCTTCGCGGTCTCGAACCTCGCCCACAATCGCCACGTCGGGCGCCATGCGCAGAAAACCTGACACGAGCGTTCGTAGATCGACTCCGGGCCGGTCAGGGCGAGCGTCCCTCGTTTGCATGCTGGCGACGTTCGGTAGCGGAACGTCGGCTTCGAAGACTTCCTCTGCGATGACCACCCGGAGGCTTGGATCAAGCTCGGCGGCACAGCAGGACATAAGTGTCGTCTTGCCGGCACCGGGCACTCCGGCGAAGACCATCGACAGATTCCCTCGGACGCAGGCGCGCAGGAAGTTGGCTGCTTCCTGGGTGAGCATGTCGTTGTTCACCAACTCTTCCAGCGAGCGGAACGAGACGCCCGTGAACTTGCGGATATTGACCATCATGTGGCCGCCGCGGGCGATGTCGTTGTGCACGATGTGTAGTCGTGCGCCGGTGTCGAGTTGTGCGTCCTGGAGTCCGGAGGTGGGGTCGAGGGATCGATGGGCGCCGCTTCCAACGGAACGCAGGCCTCTTTGTCGTAACGG
>SHLQ01000051.1 GCA_004282895.1 Acidimicrobiales bacterium | reverse complement strand
ACCAGCAACACCGCTGCGACCACCGCAACAACTCGCATGCCCAAGACCCTACGGCCCGGTGGGCCAGGAGAAACCGCCGGCGGTGTTGACGCCGGTGTGGACGGCGACGCTGGCGCTCATGCGGTACCGGTGAACGGAAGTGACCTTCGGGCTGGACGTCAGCGCTGCTTCGAGCCCCTCGGTGAAATCGATCGTGTCCGGGCCGGCGAAGGCAACGGCGACGTGGCGGTCGTGATCGCCGCGCAACAGGAAGGCTGCCATCTGATCGACCAGCGACAAAACGGTGGATCCGGAACCAACCACATCGAACCCTCCGCCCGTCCCGCCAAGAATCAACACGTCCTCCCCACCCTCGGTCGCGGCGGTCTGGCGAAGACGGCCTCCCCGCAGCGTGTACTTCGGATCCTGCAAAAGGAACACGACCGACATCGCCGGGATCATCGCCTGCACGCCCTCGATCACCTCGGCCGCCGAGTGGCCTGTGCGGACGTTGGCTGCGGCCTCCAACGCGAGCACACCAAGGCCATAGGACGTCATGTTGCTGTCAACGAGATGCACCGGCACATCAACTTCCGCTGCGCCGAGTCGCGCCGCGTTCAGGGTCCCCGACGACGATGCAGTGACATGGATCGAGATGATCTCGTCCACGCCCTCCTCGGCGAGGCGCTGGTATACCTCGGCGAATGCACCAGGGGATGGCTGCGACGTGGATAGAGCGACATCGCCGGCATCGGCGACCCGGGCATAGAAGTCTTCGGGCGAGAGCTCGATCCCTTCGAGGAAAGCCGACCCATCGATCGTGACCACGATCGGCACGACGGTGACCCCGGCTGCGGCCGCCTCCGCGGCGGTCAGCTGGGCACTCGAATCGGTCACAACCGCAAGAAAGGTGCATGGGTCGTATGGCCTACTTCTCATGGATCACCCTCCCTAGCCGACTGGGACAACAACACGATCTCACGGCGCGGGAATTCCCGCGCAAAGGACAGCTGATGTCACGCACAATCTCCATCATCTTTGCGCTGCTGCTGGCAGTGACCTCGGCGTGCTCCGACGGCGTGGAGAACGCGGAGGTGGCCGTCCAACCGGCGGAGTCCCTGGTGTCCGCAAACACATCCGCTCCGGTTGTCGAAGAACAGCCGGAGGAAGACGTGGAGGCGGTCGAGGAGACGACTACCACCACAGAACCCCCCGCGGCCCCAACCACGTCGACGACCAGCGAAGCTCCGCCGACCACGATCCCGAGGGCGTTGGCGTTTACCTCCGCGGCCGACGTCGGCACGTTCTTCGAGACGGAATCAAAATCCGGCATGCTCATCACCTCCACAGAAGCGGGCGGTGGCGCCGGAGACGAGATCATCGAAGACGGCACCGTGGTCCAGGCGCTCGAGATGGTCGAACTTCAGGGCTACTCCTGGGTGCTCGTCAGCGCTCCGTTCAGTAGCGAACCGATCGGCTGGCTTCTCGCGGCGGATCTCATCGAGACTGAACAGCTCATCACGACAATGGATGTCGCGGCTCGAGGTCGGTACCACCGCGTCGATGCCGGAGGTAATGTGCTCGTCGTTCATGTCGAACCAAGCGCGGAGTCTGCGGTCGAGGGGTCGTACGCGACTGGTGAGATCGTGTTCCACAGTGGAGAAACCGTTGCCATACCTGATGGCTCCAGCTGGGCCAAGATCCTCGATCCGAGCAACCTCCGCGCGATCGGCTGGGTCAACGCAGACTTCATCACAATGGCGAGCGGTGTGCTCGTGCACAACGCCGATGGCTCCCCCGCACTGACGAGCCGAGGCAACTGGGATTCCGGAGCACGGATCACGACTCCCGTACAGAAGACTGCGACGTGCGCGTTTGTGCAGCTGGAGATTGGAACTACCGGATCCGGCAACATCTCCAGCCACGTCATGTATGGATCAACCGCTCCCACGTCGCCCGATGACGGGCAGCCCGAATTCCAGCAATGGGACATGGGCAGCGACACCGGTCTGGTCTTCATCCGCCCCGGTGACTCGGTGCTCTTCACCCTGCCGGCCCATCCGGTCCGCACGTACTACTTCATGGCGATAGGCCCCGAGGGTGACGCACCATTCGTAGCGGACGCCGATGGAGCCCCGATTGTGAATGCCGCCGGTCGTATGGTCGCCAGCGACTTCATCACGTTCACCGCCGACGGCACCTGCTGAGTATCTCCTGGAACGCGAAGCGAACGGCGGGGAGCTTTCGACGAAGTTGAAATCTCCTGGAACGCGAAGCGTTCCCTAGCACCCCCAACGGGATTCGAACCCGTGTTACCTGCGTGAAAGGCAGGCGTCCTAGGCCGCTGGACGATGGGGGCATCAGACTCATCTGACGATGGCCAAGGCACAACGATAGCGGTGCCCAGTCCGCGATCCGACGGTCAGTTCAGGTCTGGTGTTTCCAGAGCGGGTGTGCCATCTTGAGCGGATGAGGATCGAAGCCACCGGAGAGTTCTCCCCAGCGTGGCGAGACGACGCGTTCTGGGCCGGAACGCGTGCGCCGCTGCGATCTTCGACTGGCCTCAATCCGGCCGCCTACACCGACCCGAACTTCTTCGATGACGAACAGATGCAGGTGTTCGAGCGAGCATGGGTGTGTGTGGGCATCGCAGCCGATGCTTCCCCTGGCCGAATGCTCGTGCGATCGGTGGGACGGCGCTCGATTCTGATCACCCGCAACGCCAACGGCGAGCTACGCGGCTTCCTCAACTCCTGTCGCCACCGCGGCACCGAGCTCTACGACAGCGACTGCGACGTCGCCTCCACACTTCGCTGCCCCTATCACCGATGGGGCTACACCCTCGATGGTGCATTGAAATCCGCACCGCACGCGGACGACATTCCTCGGGACGCCTTCGATCGGGCCGACTTCAGCCTCGCTTCCGTACGCGTCGAAGCGTGGGGCGTGCTGTTGTTCGCCTGTCTCGACGAGTCCACTCCTCCCCTACGCGAGTGGCTGGGTGACCTGCAGACTCGAATGGCTGGGTACGAACTCGATGACTGGCAGCCGCGCCACAGCCAGGAACTCGACATCGACGCGAACTGGAAGTTGGTCAGCGAAAACTTCCAGGAGTACTACCACCTCACGTGGGTTCATCCGGAGCTGGCGAAGGTCTCTCGTGTCGACGATCACTACCGGTATCAGGGCGCCGGGATGTACTGCGGACAGACGACGACACCGGTGTCGGGCGATGAGCGGGATGACTGGCTGAGTCTGCCACCAGCCGATGGTCTCGATGAGAGCGATGCGGTGAGCGGACGTTTCGTCGCCATCTTCCCGAACGTCCTGTTGTCCGTCCTGCCGAATCACGTGTTCGTCATGCAGCTCGACCCCGTTTCTCCTGGTGTCACGAAGGAGACCTGCACCTGGTTGCTGCCGAAATCAGGAGCAGATGCCAGCGACGAGGCATTCGAACCAACGCGAACGTTCTGGCTGGATGTGAACAATGAGGACATCGACATCGTGCAACGAGGCCAGCGCGGCCTCACCCGTGGCGCCGTTCCGGCCGGGCCGCTCATTCCCCGGTTCGAGGAACCACTCCACCGCTTCCAGGGAATTCTCGCCGACATGATGACGAAGGCGACGATGTCAGATGTCGTGATCCCCGGCGGCGATGACTCCTCCGAGGCTGCCCGACTGGGCGCCGGCACGAACCCCAGCCCTGCCGCCGTAGACAGCCGAT
This sequence comes from Acidimicrobiales bacterium, assembly GCA_004282895.1. GTDB lineage: Bacteria > Actinomycetota > Acidimicrobiia > Acidimicrobiales > SHLQ01 > SHLQ01. The sequence continues at coordinate 15,215 of SHLQ01000051.1, read as the reverse complement.
GATCGGGCGAAAGTCCGTACCCCTTAGTGCTTTCTCACGACGAAGGTTTCGTCGTTGAACCAGAGTCCGCCTCGGCGCTGCAGGACATCAGCGGTCGCTTCGATGTACGTGCCGTGCCGGGCTGCATCTTCTACACGTTGGTCTTCGATCTGGGCGACGTAGATCGCTGCGTTCCATGCGGCGAACAGCGTCGAAGTTCCGATCGTGCTGCCGATCTCCGATGGCAGGGTGTGCATTTGATATTGCAGGACTGATTCATCCTCGGGCAACGCCATCAGGTCGAAAGATCGGACATTGTCGCCCAATGACTCGTGCAACGCGCGGAGAAGCTCGTGGCGGTCGACCGGGAACGGTTCCTCGTCGGGCCAGATCTGTTGCACGATCTCCAGACCAGGGTCGTCCCCCTTTGACTGAATGCCCAACAGCACGCCATAGCTGCGAAGACTCTGGCTCAGGGGACAGAGGATCTTCTCCACCTTGAAATCCGACCCGGTTCTCGACCGCCACGGCTGTGACGCAACGACGAGGTCGTAGTCAGCGCGATGTTCCTTCGGCGACGGAATCACCTGGTTCAAGGCGAACTTCTGGTCCTTGCGATAGATCACCATCGCCGCCGGTGTTTCATAGATCGGGTTGCCGGTCGTTTCGCTGCGTTTGACTGCCCAGTTCTGCACCATGAAGTCATCCATTGCTCGCAGCTGCTCTCCGTAGGAGTGCGAATCGTCTCCATCAAGCTCGACGTACTCGAACACCATGCTCTCAAGCTTCGCCGGCGTGTTCGGGAGCAATAGCGGCGCCTCGGCGTAGTGCAAATTCGTAACCACCATCACAGTCTGCGGATGTTCGATGAACCGATCGCCAAGCTTCTCCAGCGTCAGTCGGACGTCCTCCAGGGAGATCTCCTTGCCGACGACATAGAACGGAATGGTCGGATACTCCCGGTGCATGGCCCGAAGGAGGTGCGAGAGCACCGTGCCGTCGCCGACGCCAGCGTCGAACAACCGTAGTGCCGGAGGCTCGGGGCGGAGCCTCGAAAGCTCTCGCGCTGCGCGTTCGGCCACCTTCCACTTCTCGTTGGTGGTCGTGACGAACTGCAGATATTTCTGCCGGTTGTCGTAGAAACGGAACGGTGTCTCCGACGTGGTGGTCATCGGGGCCGAGACTACTCAGCCTGCGGGTGTGACGGTGAGTGTGTACGAGCCGCCCCCGGTGAACCCGAACGAACGAGCTTCGATCACATACGTACCATCGGCAGGTGCAACAAAGCTGACCTGACTGTCGTAGCTCGACCCGAGGGTCACACCGACGGCATCATCGTTTTCGACTACGGTCGTATACGACTCGTCGAGAACACTCAGGTACGGATCGATCGTGCTGGAGGCGTCGGCCTCATAGGAGATGATCCACTCGGAACCGGCGGCCACGTCGACCAGGAAGGTGTCGCTGGCACCATCGGTGAGCTCGCCCCGATGTACGAGCGAACCAGCCGAGAGGTCGAGGGACATGGTCGTGCCCTCGGGTATCTCGGTCCGGAATGACCCGTCGGATCCGGCGGAACCGATGGCGGGCACGTCTCCGGAGGCGACCACGTGAACGGCGAGCTCGTACACGCCGGGGTCAGCATCCCAGGCCGCAACCACGATGTCGTAGGTGCCATCGGTCGGGGCCGTGAACACGAGTGCGGCATTGAGTCCAACCTCGTCGTCAGCCCAAGCGAGGCTTCCCGTCGGACCATCGATGCGCACCTGAGGATCCTGGATCCCACCATCTGTGCCATCCACCGTCACACCAACGACCTGACCAGCCGTCAGTGGCATCGAATAGCCGTGCTCGCCGTTCGCTGGCAGCAGGTCGACGAACACCGCGGGTGCTGCTGGCGGGTCGATGTCGAAGTCGACGCGGTCGGGACTCGCGAAGCCAGCGTCAGGTTCGATTGTGGGGCTGAGTTCCACAAAGCTGTCGTCCGGGTTGATGGTGGAGAAGCCGCCGACCAAGCCGAGCGGGGTCTGTGCCAGCGCCGCAGAGTCGAGCATTTGCTCGATGCCGTCGTCTTCGATGCTGCGAAGCCAGCCGACCATGCCGTCCATGGAGGTTCCAATAGGCGAGACATACCACTCACCCTCGGTGCGACGGGTCTTCACTGCCATGCCGTCGAATCCCTCCTCCAGCTGCTCCATAAGGGTCACAAAACTCTGGACGCTCTCACCGTTCTCGTTGAGGCATCCGGCCTCGATCTCACCCGAGACAATGATGTTGTAGCTGCCGCAGTCCAGGTCGGACAGGTCGATCGTTCCCTCGAGCACCTCGTCGAATCCGCGGCCGCTCATCGCGATGAAGTCCGTGTCGTGATTGAAGGTGATCTCCAGCTCGACGACTTCACCGTTGAACTGTCCGTTTGCCCGCCACTGTTCGGGGGTCATTTCGATCGTGCCCTCGAATACCTCACCATCGACCTCACCGGAAAGCGTGGCGGCGATCCGCTGCGTCGAGAAGTGCACCTGCGCTTGCACGTCGGGGCTTTCGATCAGCAGGGTGCCAGCCACGATCGACACCACGGCGTCGTCACCATTTGTCTCCACATCGAACCCAAGATCGGTGATTTCCCAGCTCACACCGGCGTCGGCGACCTCGCGGTTGAGTGAGTCGAGTTCTCGTTGCGCTTCGTCGAGGAACAGCGGCGAATAGCGGTACAGGGCGTCCATTTCCTCCGGGTCGAGTCGCCCGATCAGGCCCTCGAGATCCAGTGAGGTCATCTCGGCAATGAACGATTCGACCGCGACGTGCGGGGAGGCACTGCCCAGAGCGAGCGGACGATCGGCGGCGCTCGGAACCGGTTGATCGGCCTCCACTCGGGCCGTTTCGGCCACCGTGTGCCACATCGACACGAACCAACGACCGTCGCGTTCAACGAGGACCATTGGCACGCCATCGTCCACCACGGCGGTTGTCTGCTGGTCGTCTTTCAAGTCGTCGCCAGCGAACTCCCGAAGGGCGTCGCCCAGCGGGAACTCCGCGGCCGTGAACGTGGAGGTCGATGATCCATCCGTGAACCAGACGAGGCGAACATCGGGATGTCCGACAAGACCATCGATCTCGTACTCGACGTTTGTGATGTTGAAGTCAACCCCGTCAACCTGCGCCGGGTCGAGGTCATCAGCGAAGACACCGACGCGAACAAGCTCAGGCAGCACATCGGTGATGACCGGCTGGATGATCGTTCGGCGTTCGGCCGGGTCGATCATCTCGCCCATCGTGATGAAGTCCTCGTTGTTCATGGAGTCGATCAATGCGTCAACGGCCGCTTCGGGAGACTCAGCGCCGCCCTGCGCGCCAAATGCGGTCAGCGCAAAGAATCCGCCACCGAGCAGCAGAGTGAGTGCGCCGATCATGGCGAGGACCCAGGGGGCTCGACCCGACCCGGAAGGCGCTGCTGGGGCAGCGGGAAGCTCCGGCGTGCCGTACGCATCGCTGAACACCGGAGCACCAACGACCGTTGTGCCAGCTGGCGCCTCTGGAGTTGGGGGCGCGATCGCCGATGGTGCGGCGACGGCCGTCCCAGTTGGCGCGGGAGGGCTCGACCAGCGCGTATCGCGGCCGGGCGCCCCTGGATGGGCCCACGGATCAGCGGGGGGTGCCTGGTCTCCCCACGGGTTGTTCGTGTCGCCGTCCATCATGTCGCTCCGTTCCACGTTTCGTCACCCGCCCCACCGGACACCCGCCGGGTGGCTGCAACAGTGACAACATGAGAGAACTCGGCGTTTTTGAAACGCCGCTTGAGCCCTTATGGACAACTCGATCCTGCACAGGCGTAGGCCGCGTCGAGTAGCGCTTCGTCGCCAGTGATGTCCGGATCATTCGCCTGGCTTCCATCGGCAAGCAGGTTCACGAGCTCCCACGGATCGGCTTGGAGGTCGTAGTACTCGCGGAACAGAACGGAGCTGTCTTCGCCGTAGTACTCCGTGTAGACGCGGTCGACATTCCGGATCGACGCCCAGTCGGGCACGCCGTTGTTGTTGGCCACGTCTAGCCAGTACTCGGTCAGGATGTTCGCCCTGCTGAAGCTCGGCCCAAGAATGTTCCGCCCGTCAATGGTGTGCGTGGGGCTTATTCCGGCGGCGCTCAGCACGGTCGGAAGGATGTCGACATGGCTGATCAGTTCGGCGCTGTCCGCGCCGGCTGCGACCTGGCCCGGCCAACGCACGATGAACGGCACGCGGACGGCCTCGTCGTACGGGAGGAATTTGCCCTTGCGCCCGTGTTCACCCCAGAAGTAGCCGTTGTCCGAGGTGAAGATGGCGATGGTGTTGTCCAACTCACCGAGCTCTTCGAGCCGCGTCATCAGCCGATCAATCTGGTCATCCACACTCATCAGCAGGCGTAGCTGGCCGTCGCGGCGGATCTGGCCCTCCTCCTGGGACACGTCGAGGTAACGAACCCACGGCGGCTTGTCGCTGCGATCCGCTTCCCCGACAGACGGCGCGGGGGTCCACGGCGGCAGGGGAGCGTTTTCGTATTGGGGTTCGGGATCATACGGAGCGTGCGGCGCTGTCGGCGTCACGTGCAGATAGAAGGGCGTGGCATCGTCGAGCGCATCGAAGGATTCAACCTGGTCGATCACCTGATCGAACGTGTTGATCGTCGAGTAGACGCCGTTGCGGGTATAGACACCGTCGATGTTGAACGGCACATCGATGTAGCTGCCCTTGTAGTACGCCCATCGGTCCCAGTACGGGGCCCGGCTCATCAGCGGGTAATAGTGCAGGAACTTGCCCGCATGCCCAGTGAAGTACCCGGCATCCTGCAGGTATCGCTGAATGGTGATGGTCTCGTCTGTCAGTGGGGTGTTCTGGTCGATCTGACCGTTGTTGTGCACGTACTGACCGGTCATGAGAGTCGCTCGGGACGGACAACACGACGGCGTCGTCACAAAGGCGTTGCTGTATGACGTGCCGTCATCCGCAAACCACTCAAGCGTCTTCGGAAGCACGTCGAGACCCTCAGGCCTCGCGTCGTCCAGATTGATGACGACAATGTTCGGCTGACCGCCAGGCGGCGGCTCGACCGGAATCGTCGTGGTCGTCGTCGTTGGCACCGTGGTTGTGGTTGTGGTGGTGGTGGTCGTTGTTGTCGGTGGAGGCGGTTCACCACCACCAACCGTCAACTCAAACACACCCATCCCCGAGCGCGACCACACCCCCAACCGATACGCCACCCCCGCATCCAGATCCACCGTCAACAACTTCGGCGAACCATCCGAATCCTTGTTCGAACCCACCCACGAATTCGACGCCAACACGTACACACTCAAGGCCAAATCGCCGCCCCCCGACCACGACAGAACAAGGTCTTCCTCACCACTCACCGTCGGCGTATACACCACCCCCGACCAACGCGGACCCGCCACCCGATCGTCATCCACCGTCCCCGACAGCACCACAACCTCGTCGGCCTCAAGCGCCATGGACGCGCGAGCGGCAGTCAGTGTCAACAGCAGTACGAGCACGCCAAGTACCAAGGACACGCGGCGTCGCGTGCCCCATGGGGCTGCTGGGTGAATCGACACGTTGTTCCCCGATCGCTGGTAGTTCGCCCCGAGACTCCAGCCCCACTCGTTGGAAATGTTATGGCATCCATCACGTCCGAGAGGCGATGACGTCTCACCCCGCTCAGGACGAGGGCAACTCCTCGAGGTCACGCTGACCGATCATCCCGCTCGAAATCACGTGCTCGACCAGGCGAGCTCGGCGTTCGACTGCCTCGATTCCTTTGCCGCCTCGAAGGCCTCGCACACCCTCACGATCCAGCCGTGCGCACAGGTAGTCGAGCTTGCGGTCGAGCTTCTTCAGCGTCCATCCCAGGCGATGGGCGACCGCAGCGTTGGACGGCAGGTCGGAGGCCGTTGCCATCGAGTCCGTCAGGTGGCGCTCTGACAACGCGGCCAGAAGCTGACGCTGCTCGACGTTCAACATGACGACGCCAAACTGGGTCGTCATCTCCTGCGTCAGGTCTTCGGCTGGCTCGTCACCAGGAGCAGCCAGAGCGGACGGATCAGGCCGACTCCACTCGAGCTCATACGTGGAAGGACCGGCCTCGAATCGGACGGTGCCCCTGGTGTCGGTCAGCCCGGATATTGCGTCCGGGGCGAGGCTCGAGTGCGAGCCGTTGGCAGCGATCAGCGTGAGGTGACCGCGCTTGCTCTTGTTCACGAGCCACCAGTTGTTGTCCTGATGAAAGAACGTGCCGATCACTCGGTGCATGTATTGGTTGGCTTCATCGACAACCACATCGGCCTGACGGCCGAAACTCACCGGATCGTCCGGCGTCGCCACCGTCAGCTCATCGATGAACTCCAGGTGCAACTCGGTCACGACAACGTCCTTTCGCCAAACAGAACCATGATTGCCGATCCCGTGGCCGCGGCCGCGAACAAACCGGTGAGCCACGCTCCCCAGGCGATGGTTCCCTCGCCGAGCAACAGCCGCAGCCCGACCACCAAGACGGCCAGGAGCACCGCGAGCGGCAGCACCAACCACGCCGCAATTCGCAGTCTTCCACTGGCCGCCACCAACATCGCCGCCGCCACCGTTGCGGGGAAGAGAAACCAACCCGTAATGACGAGCGCTTTCCAGAACCCGTTGAGAACATCGAGGGCACCCGCACTGCCGATCAGATCGATCGTTGATCGTGACCGACCCGAGATGGTCAGCCACGGCAACACCAACGTGACAGCGGCAAGGAACCCGGATGAGAGTGCCACAACCGCCCAGCGTTGCTGCGTCACTACCGGTCCCCTTCCACGAACCGAACACTAGCGAGGCCGGTCGATCCGAAAGACCGTCATGCCAAGAAGCACGATGGTCGCAGATCCGGCGACGACGAAGATCGGCCCACCGGTTGTCCACGCCTTGAACGCAGCCGAGGTAAGTGCAGCAACGGCCAGCACGGAAATCACGCCTCCGTTCCACGGTCGACGGGGAGCGAGAAGTGCGTCACGCTCAACCTTGGAAACCCACTTGACGATCGGCGCGAGGACGAGCGCTGAAGCCAACACCATCGGGGCCTTGGCGATCCACCAGTCAGCCGACCCCACAACCGTGTCTCCGAGTCCGACCGTGAGGTGCGCAATCGAATACACCACGATCGCCGCGGTCATGTGCCAGAGGTACACGCTCATCGCGATGCCGTTGCCAGCAACAACCGCGGCCCACAGCTTGGGAGAACCGACCAGGAACGTCGAGACCCGGGGAGCGACGGCGATGGCCGTGAAGCTGTACGCCAGACCGAAGAGCGCCAGACTCAGAGACGGCGGGTGGGTAGGCGAATGTTCGATTCCGGGGAAGTGCACCATGGAGACGGAGTAGGGGCCAAAGCTCACGGCAGCGACCGCGGCTGCCCAGAACGTCATCGCCACAGCGACGAGACGGCGACCGCTCGGCAACTGGCCGTCGCGCCATGCCATACCGAGCACCTGAAACCCGAGCCAGCCGAGGACCCAGTTGAGCTGGCCGATCATGGGTACACCGGAGAGTCGGGCGATTTCGATCGCCACAAACACGGCGACGATTCCCACCCCGAAGCGACGCGGGTTGGCCCGAAATCGGACAAACACGAACGGGGCGAGTGCGGTGTCGATCGTGTAGTTGGCGAGAAACCAGAGCGGAATCGCCGCCGCCGATGCACCAGCGATTACAAGACCGGCCTGGCCAGCCGCGGCGCCGAGGATGATCGCAACCAACCAGGCAGCGGCAAGCATGACCGTCGGGGGCAGCATGCGCCGCAAGCGGGCAGCGATCCAATCCTGGGAACGCCCACCATCGCGATGGTGCGCATCGAGTGACATCGCGGAGGCGAATCCACCGACGACGAAGAACAGCGGCATCACCTGGAGGATCCAGGTCACCCATGAGAGTCCGGCCACTTCGGACAATGCGTTGCCTCCGGAAAGCTGACCATCGGCGCTGCTCGCCGTGATGGCAATCCAGTGGCCGACGGCCACGGCGAGCATGGCGACGACACGGTAGAAATCCACCGCCCGGTTTCGGTCGGGTTTCGCCTGGGCGGCGAGTTCGCGGAGTGTCGGGCTGGTCGGGGTAGCTGTTGTAGTGCTCATGTACATAGTTGACGGCATTTGAGGTTCGGAGCGCACTGGGGGAATCCCCCAAAACCCCCTGGGGGATCCGATGGGTCTGCCAACATTGGGCATCACGGAACGACTGACTACCTGGTCACAGGACGGCGACGCCGAAGGCGCATTGGTTGCCGGACTTCTCCGCGCTCTGTCGGTATTCCGGGGCGCGGCGCTGGCGTGGGCGCTGCTGGGTGTGGCGCTGTCCACGGAGCACTTGGATCGGCCGGTTGTCGCCGGAGCGCTCGTGGCGTTGATGATCGTCGCGACGTTGGTGTTCACCATCTGGCCCGGATCCCGCTCCGTCTTTGATCCAACCGCATGGCCGACCGTCGTCATGGAACTCGTGGTGGGTGTGGTTGTTCTCGTGGGTGACGGACTCGTCTACTCGGATATGCGACCACAGTCGCTGCCCTGGTCGTGGCCGGCGGCTGGGGTCATGGCCGCGGGTGTGGCCTTCGGCATGCGCGCCGGGTTCGTGGCCGCACTGATCACCGGAGGGGCCAGCCTCGTTTCGGAGGTGCTTCTTCTCGATCGCGACAGCGGTTGGGTCAGCACCTTTTCAAAGCTCGGCCTGTGGCTTCTTGCGGGTGGATTCGCCGGCTACATCGTCGCCCGGCTGAGAAGGGCTGAGGCCCAGATCTCCGTGGCGCGAGCCCGAGAAGAAGTGGCCCGTCAATTGCACGACGGTGTGCTTCAGACCCTGGCGGTCATTCAACGCCGATCCGATGACCCCGAGCTCGCGGCATTGGCGCGCGAGCAGGAGCACGATCTTCGCGGCTACCTCTCGAGTTCCGTGGATGAACCCACACCGTTTGAGCCCGAGCTCCATCGTCTTGCCCGACGGTACGAGTCGATCCACGGCGGCGCGGTCAGCGTCCTCGTCGCCAACGACCTCCCGGAGCTGTCGCCACCGACCGTGGCCGCGCTGATCGGAGCGATCGGTGAAGCGCTCACCAACGCCGGCAAACATGGCGAAGCTGAACGGGTCACGATCTACGCCGAACCAGCCGATGATGATGAAACCGCCTTCGTGAGTGTGAAAGACAACGGACATGGATTCAACCCGGCGGAGTCAACGGAACGCATCGGCTTGAGCAGATCGGTTCGAGGCCGCCTGGAGGAACTTGGCGGCCGAGTCGAGATCACGAGCACTGAGGGCAGAGGCACGGAGGTGCGAATGTGGTTGTGAAAGGACTCCCATGACACCAGTAAAAGTTGTGATCGCAGACGATCACTCCATTTGGCGCTCCGGGCTGCGGACGGATCTTGGTGAAAACTTTACGGTCGTGGGAGAAGCAGCGGACGCGAAGGAGGCGATCCAGGTAATCGAAGCCACCGACCCCGATCTCGTCCTGTCGGATCTGCACATGCCACACGGCGGCGGGATCGCTCTGGTCAAGGCCGTTGGCGATCGGGTGCCGGTCGTCATGCTCACCGTGAGCGAGGCCGAGGCCGACCTGCTCGATGCGATCGCAGCCGGTGCACTCGGTTATCTCGTGAAGTCCACGTCGTCAGAAGAGCTACGCGACCAATTGTGGAAGGCCTCAAAGGGTGAGCCCGTCTTCTCCTCCACACTCGCGGCTCTCGTTCTCACCGAGTTCCGCAGGCTTCACAAGACCGAGATTCCCGGTGAGGCGCTGAGCGAACGGGAACGCGAAGTCCTCCAGCTGGTGGCCCGCGGCCACACCTACAAGGAAATCGGCGAGGAACTTTTCATCTCCCCCAAGACCGTCGAGAATCACGTGCGCAACATTTTGAAGAAGTTGCAGCTCAACCGAAAACAGGAACTGATTCGTTACGCGCTGGATCACGGAATCGACTAGCGGCGCCTACGATCACCGGGATGTCCGATACCGATACCGCAACCAATCCGCTGCTCTCCGAGTTCTGGATCCAGGACGCGTCGGTAATCGACGAACGACTCGCCGAGATCCGAGCGGACGGACCGACGTTCTTCGCCGAGCAACCCACCGAGGGCATCGGGCTTCCCAACGGCCCTGGCGCCTGGGTGATCACGCAGTACGACCTCATCCTCGAGATGTCGAAGAACCCGGAGATCTACTCGTCGGCGCAGGGCATCACCGTCCTCGACACACCGCCGGAGTTCAACGAATTCTTCAGCTCGATGATCGCCATGGACGACCCACGACATGCCCGCATGCGCCGACTCGTCTCAAAGGGTTTCACCCCGGGGATCATGAAACAGCTCGAAGACTCCGTCACCCAACAGGCCGACGAGATCATCGACAACATCGGCGGACAAGGATCCTGCGACTTCGTTGTCGACGTCGCCGCTCGGCTCCCGTTGCGCATCGTGTGCGACCTCATGGGCGTGCCCCGCTCAGACCTCGACTTCGTGTTCGACCAGTCGAACATCATCCTTGGTGCCAGCGACCCCGAATACGTGTCGGAGGCCGAAGACGTCATATCCGCTCTCCTTGGCGCCGGTGCCGCTCTCGCCGAGCTCATGACCGAGGTAGCCGAGAGCAAACGCGGAGGCGACGGCACGGACCTCACCAGCATCCTCGTCAACGCGGAGCTGGACGGGGAGAAGCTGGACCACAGCGAGATCGCTAGCTTCTTCATTCTTCTGGCGGTCGCCGGTAACGAAACGACCCGCAACGCGATCAGCTGGGGGCTGCACTATCTCACGGAGAATCCGGACCAACGAGCGCGCTGGCAGGCGGACTTCGAAGCCCTCGCGCCGACCGCGGTCGACGAGATTGTGCGCCTCGCCAGTCCCGTGAGTTTCATGCGCCGTACAGCCACCGAGGACACCACACTTGGTGGCGTCTCGATCGCCAAGGGCGACAAGCTTGCGATGTATTACCTCGCAGCGAACCGCGACGAGGTCCTCTTCCCTGATCCGCTTCGTTTCGACGTGGGGCGCAATCCCAATCGCCACATCGGATTCGGGGGACCCGGTCCGCACTTCTGTCTCGGTGCTCACCTCGCTCGACGCGAGATAACCGTGATGTTCCGCGAGCTCTTTCGTCGCCTTCCCGACATTGAGGCGTCCGGCCCACCTGAAGTCCTGCAGTCGAACTTTATTCACGGGATCAAGCACCTTCCCACGACGTTCACGCCGATTCGGTGAAACTCCGGGCGACAACGACCGCGATTTCAACGGCGGTCAGGGGCTAAGTTCTTCCCTTACATAGGCCGATAGGCCCTGTGTTCGCAGTACTGACACAGGACCATGACATTGGCATTCGAAAAGGCCCGGGCTGGCAGGCCGGCATCACGACGGCGCGTGCGTACCTCACTTCGCCCCTTGGCGCGCCGTTCCACGGCTGCATTTGCTGTGCTCGCCGTGTTGCTTCCGAGCCTCGCCACCGTCGCCATCCTTAGTTCGCCCGCATCCGCGACGATCCCCCCGATCGCCATGACGTTCTACGTGCCCATCGCCGAAGCGCAGGTCATCGATACCTACGAGGAACTCACGGGCAACAATGCCGGCTCCGTTGTGAGCAACGTCGTCTCGATCATCTCGACGCAGGACAGCGCCGTCATCAGCTACGACCACTGGGAAGATGGCTACGAGGTAGATGCTCGGAACCCCGTGCAGGCCAGCACGGAAGTTTGGGGTGATGGTGATGCCGCCAATGGCTGTGCGTCGGCTCGACGAGTTCCGCCGATCCTGCCGTGCACGGACCTTCTCGATTCTGTGGCGGAAGGTGACGTCTTCATCGTCGAGGACAACATCGAAGCCCAGCCTCGCGATCCCAGCAACCTGTTCTTCGATGGCGGCGATCGAATTGACGCTTCCTCGTTCATCGTGGTCAGCCAGGCTTCGCAACCGGAGACGATCAACGGCAATCCCGGCTCGCTGATCGGCGGTGCCGTTCAGGTGTACGACACGCTGCGATACGGAGCCAACTTCACCGTCCCGCTCGGTGAGGATCTCACCGATGCCAAGTACAACCGTCTCGCCGAGTTCACGACTCTGTTCGTGATGGCCGCCGAGGACGGAACTGTGGTGACCATCGATACCGATGCCGACGGCACCACCGACATCACCCAGACCCTGAATGCCGGCGAGGCCATCCACGTCGACGGCGACCTCACCACGGGGACGCTTGTGTACCCGGGAAGGACGGACTACAACTTCGGCGAACAGATCAACGCCGGCGCGACCATCTCGGCCACTTCGCCGGTTCAGGCGTACATGGCCGCAGCCAGTCTGGAGAGCAACTATCAGGCTCGCTTCTTCGAGCTGGTTCCGAGCACCGGCTGGGATACCACCTATTTCGCGCCGATCAGTACCCAGGCAACGACCGGTACCAACACCGCCGACGCCTCATTGTTCCTGTTCAATCCGAGCCCCAACCCGATCACAGTGACGCTCACCTACAGCGATTTCTCCACGACCGACGTCGTCGTTCCCGCAGGAGGAAACGAGATCGCCACACTCCCGGTCGCACAGACGAACTCCGGTGTCCGACTCGACTCGACCGAGATATTCTTTGCGGTTGCGCTGGTTGACACCAACGACTCGACCTCGACAAGTGACTGGGGCTTGACCTTGTTGCCGGCCTCCGGCCAGACCCGAACGATGAAAGCTGGCTGGGCTCCGGGAAGCGCCGACGTGGCCACAGAGAACAGCAACCCGATCTGGCTTGTGTCTTCGGACGACGCCCGCATCTACATTGATTATGACGGTGACGGTGTCGGCGCCTTCACGGCTCCCAATGGCGAAGCCTTTGACCTCGAGATGGACGTGGTGGCGCTCGAGCTCGTTCGGATCTTCGAGTCCGACAATGATCAGACCGGCGTCCGCGTGTTCTCTTTGGACAGCACCAGACTCTCCGGCGCGTGGGGCCAGGACGGTTCCGTCGCCTCCGCCGGTAGCCCGGGGCTCGACATGGGCACGACCGTCTTTCCGGGGCCGTCCGTGGGTATTGGCAAGGTCGCGACCGTTCAGATCGACCTCAACGGCAACGGATTGGCCGATCCAGGCGACACGATTCGTTATGCGGCAACGATCAAGAATGACAGCACCGTCGCTGCCACCGACATCGTCGTCGTGGACACATCGGACCCGAACGTGATCTATGTTCCCAACTCCACCTTCGGCAACGGGGTTTCCATTCCGGATGAACTCTCCCCCGAGACTCCGTTCCCGCTGGACGGAGCCGGTTACCTCGGCCCGCTCGTTGGGCCGGGTACCGAGTTTCAGTACACCTACGACATGCTGATCGACCCTGACACCGACCCCCTGACGACAGAGCTGATCAACACGATCACGATGTTCACGTCAGCGGGCAACGGCATAGCCAGCGCGTTGATTCGACTGAAGTGGCCGTCTCTCGCGGTCGTGAAAAAAAACGATGACGCTGATGGCATCGTGGACCCTGGCCAGGTGGTGACCTACACCGTCGAACTGACGAACACGGATCTGCTCACACAAACCAACATCAATGTGTCGGACCTGCTGCCTGCCGGAATGACCTACGTCGCCGAATCGACAGTCGCCACCGGTACAAGCTCGGACTTGGTAACACACACGGCGCGCGATGAGTTTTCATCGGTCTCCTATTCGAATAGTGACGGAAGTGACCCTTGGGCCGGGGATTGGATCGAGTTCGACGAGAACAACGGTCCGGCTGACTCTCGAATATCGATAACCGGTGGCCAACTGTGGTTGGACGACATCGACAAACGTCAACTCTCACGCGCCGTGGATCTCTCTGATCCGACGATAACGATTACGACACTCACCCTCGACTATGACGTTACGAACCTTGGTAATGAGGTGCTCGCTGTCGAGCTCTGGAACGGAACGACCTGGGATGAGGTCATCACACTGGAGTCGTCGATGACGACGCCAGCAGGAACAATCAGCCACACCTTGACGGCGCCTCAAACCTCTGCCAACACACAGGTCCGGTTCCGTGCGCAGGATGACAAGTGGGATGGCGGTGAAGAGGCGTTCATCGACAACGTCGAGTTCAGCTGGGACATCGGGTCGACCACATCGGTTGTGCTTGACAACGTTCCTGGCGGCATCAATGCAGATCTCGTCGAGGGTGATCCCGAGCTCGGCAACCTCGTTGTTCCTGCCGACGGTTTCGTGCTCGCTTCCAACGACAAACTCACCATTACGTATCAGGGCACTGTGGATAGTGACGCCTCCTTCGATCTCGTAAACGCAGCCACAGTGGTCAGCACCGAATCGCCAGATCCGGCGAGCGAGTCGTCAACGGTCACCGTCGACCAACCAGTGGAGCTCGTCGTCGATCGAATCGACACGCTGATCGGCACCGGAGACGCAGGCGACACGATCGACTATGCCATCACCGTCACCAACCCGACCAATCTGCCCATCACGGACATCGACCTCGTCGATTCTCTCGGCGATGCCAACCTCAACCTCACGTGCACGCCCGTGGAACCCTTCTCACTCGCAGCGGGCATGTCGGCCACATGTACATCGACGCACACCATCACGCAGGCCGAAGTTGACGCGGGCGAGGTCCTTGGGTTCGTGACAGCGACCGGCACCGACTACGCGTCCGAGGTTGTGAGCGACCTTTCGGACGACCCCGACGACGCCACCGACGCAGACACCAACGGCAACGGCAATCCGGACGACCCAACGATTACGCCACTACCCCAGACTCCCGAGTTGCAGGTCACGAAGGTTGACACACTCAACGGCACTGGTATCGCGGGTGACACCGTCGACTACGACATCACGATCGCGAACACCGGCAACGTCACGGTCGACAACATTGGAGTCTCCGACACACTCGGCGACGCCAACGTAAGCCTGATCTGCACGCCGCCAACACCAGGCACACTTGCACCAGGAGAGACGTTCACCTGTACCTCGACGCACACCGTCACGCAGGGCGAAGTTGATCTCGGCCAGGTCTCCAGCACCGCAGTGGCCACAGGCACGGATCCGGGGTCGAACGTCGTGACCGACATCGCCGATGATCCTGATGATCTCTCAAATGTCGATCTGGAAGCCGACGGCGAACCCGACGATCCGACGATCACACCGTTGCTGCAAACCGCCGTCCTCGATGTCGAACAGACCGATGTCCTCGTCGGCACCGGTATCGCCGGCGACACCATCGAC
>SHLQ01000050.1 GCA_004282895.1 Acidimicrobiales bacterium | reverse complement strand
TGCGGCTTCCTTCGGCGAGGATGTCGGGGAGACGACCAATGAGGTCGGACACCTCACCTTCGGTTCCTCCATCACGACGACGTTGCGCTTCGCCGCCCGCGATGTCGAGACGCCCTTGGATGAGTCGACGCACGTAGGAGAGGCTGTTCTCCAACGACTGACAGCGGGCGCGCATCGCTCGCAGCTCGTCCATGGGACGCGCCGAGAGGTCGGCAACGAATGCGGGGTCGATAACGACGTCGAGTTCGGGGGTCATGGCCATCCTTGGTAGGTCCGATCCACGGCCCAATCTAGTTCGCGGGGTGTGGGGCGGCGCTGCATGTTTCGCTTGTGCCCATCGGCAGCAAGGCCGCGAAATCCACATCAACCGCCAGAAACGGGTGGAAGCAACGCAACCTCATCGCCCTCAGAAACCGGGGTGTCGGGTTCGGCGGATTCCCCGTTTACCCAGATACGACAGCTGGGAATCAGCTCCGCGAACCCGGCGCCGTAGGCAAGGGTTGCGTTGGCCAGCACGTCCGCCACGGTTTCGCCTTCCATCTCCGCTTTGCCGACGCCCGCAGCAACACGAATCGTGGCGAACAAACGGAGCGTTGGCATAGGGGAAGTGTACGTTGGGAGCAATGACTCGCATCTTGTTGGTCCGGCACGGACAGTCCGAGTGGAACGCAGAGGGCCGATGGCAGGGGCAGGCGGATATTCCGCTCTCCGAGCTCGGCCGGGCCCAGGCTCGCGCCGCGTCGGCGAAGTTGGGGACGTTCGACGCTTACATGGCTTCGCCACTGCTTCGCGCCTGGGAAACAGCGGTGATCATCGCCGACAACCTGGGTGTCGGTCCGATCACACCGATGATCGAGCTGGTGGAACGCAGCGCCGGCGAATGGTCCGGCCTCACCCGCGCCGACATCGAAACCCAATACCCCGGCTATTTGGCCGACGGTCGCCGCCCACCCTCCTATGAGCTCGATGATCCTCTGCGCATCCGGGTCCTGAGCGGATTGCAGAAGATCGCTGAGACCGTCGGACCGGACGGCACTGCGCTCGTTGTGGCTCACGGCGGGGTTATCTACCTGCTCGAGGACGACTCGAGTCGTCGTGCAGGACGAATCCCGAATCTCGGCGCGTTGTGGCTCGACATCGGCGAGAACGGCGATGTCACCGTTGGCGAACGGCTACATCTGATCAACGAAGCTGAGCTGGAATCCGCACAGGAGTCAGACCTGTTGTGACCTCGTCGTCGCTGCCGGTCAAGGTCATCGCCTCCAGTCGTCGCAAGAAGACCGTCGCCGCCCGGGTGGTCAACGGGGTTATCGAGGTTCGGGTGCCGGCGGCCATGCCCGTCGACCAACGCGACCGCCATGTCGACAATCTGGTCGCCCGAGTCGAGCGGCAACGGTCGGCCGAGCACATCGACCTGCTCGATCGGGCGCAAACGTTGTCTCGCCGATTCGATCTACCCCGGCCGACATCCGTGCAATGGTCAGCTCGACAGAAACTGCGCTGGGGTTCGTGCACCCCATCGGAAGGTTCCATTCGGATCTCGGACCGGATGGCCTCCTTCCCCGCGTGGGTGATCGACTACGTGCTCGTTCATGAGCTCGCCCACCTCACCGAACCGAACCACTCCCGCCGGTTTCACGAGCTCGTCGCCGCGTACCCCAAGGCCGAGCGGGCCGAAGGTTTCCTGATAGCGGTCTCATTGGGTCACGCCGGAGACCTGGCCGACGCCCCGCAACAGTGTGTGGTCGATCTGCAGTGACCTTCGCGATCACGAGCGACGACGTTCTGGCCGCGGCGGAGCGCATCGCGCCTCACTCGGTGCGGACGCCGGTGGTGCACTCGACGAAACTCAGTGAGCGGGTGGGCGCATCCGTGTTCTGCAAGGCGGAGAGTCTTCAGCGGACAGGGGCGTTCAAGTTTCGGGGTGCGACCAACGCGATCTCCGCAATGGATCCGGCGGACGCTGCTCGTGGCATCATCACGTTCTCGTCAGGGAACCATGGCCAGGCGATCAGCCGTGCGGCGGGAATCTTCGGCTATCCGGCGACCATCGTCATGCCGACCGACGCGCCGGCGATCAAGGTGGAGGCGACGAGGAGCTGGGGCGCGAACATCGTCACCTACGACCGCTACACCGAGTCGCGCGAGGACACCGCGGCGCGCGTGCGCGACGAGACCGGGGGCGTGCTGATCCCTCCATACGACCACCCGTGGGTGATGGCCGGCCAGGGAACGGTGGCACTCGAAATGCTCGAACAGGTGCCGAACCTCGACCTGCTCGTTGTTCCAGTTGGTGGTGGCGGGTTGCTCTCCGGCAGCGCCACCATCGCCAAGCAGCTCCATCCATCGATCTCGATCATCGGGGTCGAGCCGGAAACCGGTGATGATCATGTGCTCAGCCGAGCAGCCGGGCACATCGTTTCACTCGACGCCGTGCCACGGACGATCGCCGATGGCCAGCAGGTCAAGGCGCCAGGCGAGCTGACATGGCCGATCAACGATGCCCTAGTCGACGACTTCGTGACGGTCTCCGACGCAGAGATCGTGAAGGCGATGCGGCTTTTGTTCCTGCATCACAAGCTTGTGGTCGAGCCCAGCGGGGCGAGTGCGCTCGCCGCAGTGCTGCATCGCTTGATCGCACCGGCGGAGAGCAGGGTCGGCGTGGTTTTGTCGGGAGGCAACATCGGCCTCGACACCTTCACGAGCCTCGTTACAGATCACGAAGCCGGTCCCTGATCTTCCGCTCGCTGACCTTGTCGCCCACGCCGAGATGCTGGGCGAACGATGCGACGCGGAACTCCTCGAGCATCCAGTTGATCTCCTCGAGCTCGGATGTGAGACCGAAACGGTCCACATAGGAGTCGAACTCGGCTTCGATTGACCGACAGGTCGACATCAGCGCCGAGTCCCGGGGGATTCGCTCGGAGAGTTTGTCGAGTCGGACGTGCATCGCATCCACGTAACGGAGCAGATCGGCGACCCGGTCGGGCCCCACACCGGTGAGGTGATTCGGGTAGATCAGCCGTTGCCGCTGCTCGCTGATGTCTTGCCGGGCGGCCTGCAACCTTCCCGCCGTCATCGCCTCCAACCGCTTCTGCAGGCGGGCATCGCTGACCAAGAGGTCTCGTGCTGCAGTGCCAATGTCCTTCACGGCCTCGGGAAGTCGGCCGCGAACATCCACAACCAGTGCCTCCCATGCTTCTTCTGTTCGCACCGGACCACCGCCATCCCGCAACAACCGGGCAAAGATGCAGTCGCTCGCATCGGTAATCCATCCGACCTTCGTCTGATGCGGGCTGACAACAAGCGCAAGTGTCGCCTGCGTGTCGAGCAGCTCGTTCAGCGCCCGAGCCGCTCCCCCGACGTTGAGACGCAGCAACCGTCGCGTACCCAGCCACATCGAGGATCTCTGGGCGTACGGGTCGGCCAGCAGTGCCACCCCCACGGTCTCGCCCTCGTCCACAAGGGCCGGATAGGCCACAACCTGTTGTCCGGCTGCGACCGTCTCGACCCGGGCGGGAAGGTCACCGAACGTCCAACCCGTTTGACCGGTGGCGGCGAGCTCGTGGGCACCTGACGCCAGACTGCTGCGCACCTCGTCCTGCAGGCGGTCGTGCAGAACCTCGAGGTCGCGGCCCACAGCCAGCTGTTCACCGTCGTCATCGATGATGCGGAACCGTGGCCTCAGGTGATTGGGGAGGCGGTCCATCGACAGTGCTTCAGCGCTGAGGGACGCCCCGCTTCGTTTCTGCAGTATCCGTCGAAGCGAGTCGAGCAGGCTCCCGCTCTCGTCGTTCAGCTCGGGCAGGATCTCGCGCACCGTGTCCGGGATGGGGACGAACGGCTTACGTTCCGACTTCGGCATCGAGCGCATCAGCGCCGTGACCAGCTCTTCGCGGACGCCGACGATGTTCCATTCAAACGGCGCGGGGTCGAGATGGCCGAGAACCGCCAGCGGCACCGTGATCGTGACGCCGTCGTGCTCCGCGCCCGTGTCGAAGTCGTAGCTGATCGCGAGGTCCAGGTCGCCGGCCTGCCACGCATCGGGGAACTCCTCCTCGCCGATATCCACGACGTTGGCATCGAAGATCTCCTCCAGCTTCAAGTCGAGCAATCGTGGTTGCTCGATTCGTACCTGGTTCCACCAGCGGTCGAAGTCCGCGCCGGAGGTGACCTTCCGGTCGACCCGATCGTCATAGAAGTCGAAGAGCACGTCGTACTCCACAAACAGGTCTCGGCGTTGGCGGGCGCCGAGCTGACGGACTTCGTCAAGCACCGACTCGTTCTGCTCGAAGAAGGCATGGTGGGTGGTCCAGTCTCCTTCGATTAGCGCGTGGTGGATGAAGAGTTCGCGGGCCACGTCCGGGTCGACCTTGCGATAGTGCACGCGTCGCCCGGTCACGATCGGCACCCCGTACAACGTCACCCGTTCGATGGTCATCGCGGAGGCCATGTCAGCGTCCCAATCCGGCTCGTCGTAGGACCGTTTGGCGACGTGAGCACCGGCCTTCTCCGCCCACTCGGGCTGAATCCGCGCTGCGCTGTGCGCCCACAAGCGATTCGTTTCGACGAGTTCCCCGGCCATCACATAGGTGGGCGGTTTGCGTGACAGCGTCGAGCTGCGACCGATGAGGAACCGGGCATTTCGGCCGCCCGCGAACTCATTGCTACGCGAGTCCTTTACACCGACGTGGGACAACAAACCGGTGAGCAGGGCCTCGTGGATCCGGTCGTCGGTCGCGGGCGACGCATTGCGTTCCCAGCCCTGTGACTTGGCGGCGGAACGGAGCTGTCGAACGATGTCCTGCCACTCCCGAAGCCGATTGAAATGCAGGAACTCCTGGCGACACATGCGACGGAACTGGTTGCCCGTGCGCTGGGCGCGTTCCTCCTCGACGTAGTTCCACAGCCGAATCCAGGAGAGGAAGTCCGAGCCGGCGACAGCGAAGCGGCGATGGGCTTCTGCCGCGGCCTCACTCTTGTCACTTGGACGTTCCCGCGGATCCTGGATCGATAGTCCGGCGGTGATGATAATCACTTCGTCGAGACAGTTCGTGGCCGCGGCCTCGATCACCATGCGACCAAATCGGGGATCGATGGGCAGCCTCGCCAGCCGACGACCGATCGGTGTCAGCCACTTCTTCGTTCCTTCCCGCCCAGGACGCACGGCGTCCAGCTCTTCCAGCAGCGCCACACCGTCCTTGATGTTGCGCAGCTCCGGGGGATCAACAAACGGGAACTGCTCCACCGCACCGAGGCCCAGGGCGGCCATCTGCAGGATCACGGAAGCAAGGTTCGTACGGGTGATCTCCGGTTCGGTGAACTCAGGCCGTTGCTCGTAGCTCTCTTCGCTGAACAACCGAATGCAGACCCCGGGGCCGAGTCGGCCACACCGACCTGCCCGCTGGTTCGCCGACGCCTGGCTGATCGCCTCGATGGGCAGGCGCTGCACCTTCGTGCGGTGGCTGTACCGGCTGATGCGCGCCGTGCCGGGGTCGATGACGAACCGAATCCCCGGAACGGTGATGGAGGTTTCGGCGACATTCGTCGCCAGCACGATGCGGCGCGGGCCGCCTTTCGGACGATCGAACACCCGGTGCTGTTCGGCGGCGGACAGACGCCCATACAGAGGAAGGATGTCGGTGCTCTTGAGCGGAGCGTCCTTCAGCGCGGCCGCGGCTTCACGGATGTCTCGCTCGCCGCTGCAGAACACGAGGATGTCGCCGGAGCCCGTTTGCTCGAGCTCGATCGCCGCTTCGACAATCCCCTCGACCTGGGTGAGAGGGTCGTCCTCAATCTCGTCCAGCGGTCGATAGCGCATCTCGACCGGATGGAGGCGACCGGAGACCTCCACAATCGGCGCGTCACCAAAGTGGGAGGAAAAACGTTCGGTATCGATGGTCGCAGAAGTGATGATCACCTTGAGATCCGGCCGCTTCGACAGGAGCTGACGCAAATACCCGAGAAGGAAGTCGATGTTGAGGCTTCGCTCGTGGGCCTCGTCGACGATGATCACGGAGTACTTCTTGAGCAGGCGGTCGTGCTGCATCTCGGCCAGCAGGATGCCGTCCGTCATCGTCTTGATCGCCGTCTGGTTGGAGACACGATCAGTGAACCGAACCTTGTAGCCGACGAGTTCGCCGACGCTCGACCCGAGTTCCTCCGCCACCCGTTCCGCTATGGACCGCGCCGCGATCCGTCTCGGTTGGGTATGGCCAATCCAACCGGCCTCGTGCAGTCCGAGCTCAACGCACATCTTCGGAAGCTGCGTCGATTTGCCCGAGCCGGTCTCCCCCGCCACAACAACGACCTGATGATCACGAATCGCCTCGAGCAGCTCCTCCCGCCGCTCGGTTATCGGAAGATCGGGCGGATAGGAAACCGCCGATGCGGTCACCGTCACGTCAGAGCCAGCGACGAACGTCGCGGCAATAGCTCTCGTAGTCCGCGCCGAACGTGGAGCGAAGCATCCGCTCCTCGGGAAAGATCTGCAGACGCGTGAGAGTGAAGACGTAGAACAGCGGACCGACGATCAGGCCGAGCAGGGTACCCAACCAGAGCCCCCAGCTGATCAGGAAACTGAGAAGCCCGAGATACATCGGGTTGCGAGTGAACCGATAGACGCCGTTCGTCACGAGCGAACTGGCCTTCTCGATCGAATGAGGATTGACGGTCGTTTGGGCTTCGAGGAACTTCGAGACACCGAGTGTTCCAAGAACCATGCCCGCAAGGGCGAACACCAACCCGACTACTCCGAACGCAGGAGCTTCCAGCAAGCGCTCACCAAACAGACTGGCGATCCAGGTGACTACGGCCCCGACCAACCCGATGACGACGGGCGGGACTCTGGTCTCAAGCGAATCCATGTTCCTGTCGGATGGTCTGAAACTGGAACCATCCTGCAAACGCATACCCGGACTGGTCGTAACTATGTTGTGCGTACTCGTGGGAAATCACGTTCGGGGTACCCGCTGCCATGGCTACGAGCTGGCTCTGACACGAACGCTCGAATGCGATGAACCACCAGGCCGCCTCGGCCACCGTCTCTCCCACGGTGACGACGCCGTGGTTCTGATGGATAAGCGCCTTGTTGTCGGCCAACGATTCGGCCAGCCGATGGCCCGCATCGAGGTCGGTGACGATTGCGCCGCCGTCGTCAGCATGTACCGCATGATCGTTGTAGAACATGCAGTCATCCTGCGTGATCATCTGCAAGGGCTTGGCGAACGCGGAGAAGGTCTTGCCGTACATCGCATGGGTGTGACACGCCGCAACCACATCCGGCCGAGCAGCATGGATCGCACCGTGGATGGCGAATGCGGCGTTGTTCAGCGGTCGGTTGCCAGCCAGAATCTCGCCGTCGTGGCTGACCTGGATGAGGTCCTCGACCTGCACGACCTTGAACGACATGCCAAACGGGTTGACCCAGAACCGGTCGCTGTGCTCGGGATCCCGAACGGTGATATGACCGGCCGCACCCTCGGCCAAACGCCGGTCGCCGATGATGTGGAGCGCTTCGACCAGCTGCTCTTTGCGATAGTCGCGCTCGGCAGCGACGTCGTCGAAGGTGGGCGGTGCGGGGAAGATCATCTCCTCTGAAAGCGTTGCCGTTCCCTTGCTCTCGAGTTCTTCCTCGGCAACACTCATTCGCTTTCCCCCTGGCTCGGATCCACCGGATTCTCGAGGACCTCAATCGCCGCCTCGGCCGCGTCGACATCACCCTTTTGCAGCAGACCCATGGCGTCCTCGACGCCGGTCAGCTCCGCTTCGAGCGAGTCCACCGTTGGTGGTTCGGGGTCGTCGGTGGAAATCTCGTGGAGGTCGTCGGTCGGTGACCCGGGTTCTTCGAATCCATTCACGTTCCCAATCCTACCGACACGACTTCGCTCGACGTCTACAGCGCCACGGCGAATGCCTGCGCCAGTGATTCGGTGTGGGTCAGCGTGATCTTCCACTCGCTGATGCCCATCTCCGCTGCCCTACCAGCCGCGGTGCCGTGGAGCTGAATCGATGGAGCGCCACTCTCGGCCCGAACGACTTCGATATCGATCATTGCCACTTCGCCCAGCCCAACGCCCATGGCCTTCATCACCGCTTCTTTCGCGGCCCAGCGGACGGCATATCGCTCGGTCGGGTCGTTCTTCTTGTCGGCGTATGCGCGCTCGGCTTCGGTGAAGGTGCGGTCTTTGATCGACGGGGTTCGTTCCAGCGTCGTGCGAAATCTCTCGACTTCGACAAGGTCTGTCCCGATTCCGATCACGAGAGGAGTGTACCGACCGCTACATCCACGGACGGGGGTCGGTCTCCGCGCACGCCAAGCCGAGGTCTCGCAACGCCTTCGCTTCGCCCAGTGGAATCATCGGGATCTGTACGGAGCCATCGGCCATGTCGATGGTGACCGAGGCCAGGTTGCGGCGCCGTTGGAAGAATGATTGACGAACATCCACTCGTTGGGCGCGGCGCAGCGCAATCTCCTCGGTTCGGATCGTGAACACCTCGTGACGCTGCGCCAGACCGGCACCATTTACCGACCAGCGGTGTAGTCGAATCTCGCGTTGCGCCAGATACCAGATGACCGGCACGACCAGGAGTCCCAGCAGACTCCACCATCCGATCGGCGAGAAGTACAGTCCCACCATCGCGAGGAGCAGGACGATCATGCCGTTGCGAATAGGTGGGATCACCGCCTTGGGTGAAATCCGACGGTCCAGCTCCGTCGCCTGGCTGTCGGGTTCCAGCACGACGTCGCGGATGCCGGCGATATCGCCCTCCGTGCTGCCGGGGAGCGCGATGTCGCCTTCGCCGATGGTCACGAGGTTGAGATGGTTGATGCCAACCAACCGCTGTACCGGCGTTTGACGATGCTCCAGCCGTTGAATTCGTTCCACGCTGCTGGCTCGGCTCTTCTTCGCCAGCAGGCCGCTCGTGCGTCGCAGCCCGGTGGGAGTTCGAAACAGCGTGAGGTCCCAGTCCGTGACCACAGCCCGGCTCACCTGAAGAACGAGGCTGAAGACGGTGGCGAGCGCCAGAAACCCAACGACGGCCCAGATGACCCACAAGCCGGCTTCGAAATCCTCAGCCGCCGCGGTCTGTTCGCCCAGATCGAAACCGAAGACGCCAGCAAAGTCATCCACGAAGATCAACAACGGGCCAATCAGGGCCAGACCCGCCCATGGCGACTGGGCCAGACCAACCTTGACCAGATCGGTGGGTGTTCGCCGCAGCAGCACTCGCTCGACTGGTGCGGCGAGCGGAGCAGGTTGACCCGGCTCGCCCGGCTCTCCGGGGGGCGCCGTGACGGCGCCAACGTATTCGGCAGTAAGGCGCTGCAACGCCTCGGCCAAGGGCCGAGTGACGGCTTGGATCTCGAACTCTGTGTCGGACGAGCCTGCGGTGTCGAGTGAGGCCCGCACCAACTCCAACGGCCGATGCAGAAAGTCCTGCTCGATCGAGACCGACTGGACCCGCCCCAGCGGAATGACGAGACGCTGCTCGGACAGGATTCCCTTGGTGACCACGAGCTCGTCGTCGATGACGACGAACGTGTACCTCCACCAGGCGAGTACGTTCACTGCCAGCGCTGCTAGTACGAGGAGCGGCGCAACGATGGCGAAGGCGACGCTCGAGCGAAGGTTGAACAGGAACAGCGCGCCGATACCGATGTTGACGATGCCCAGGTTGCGGATCGCTTTGATGAGCAGGAAGACCACGGCGACGGGCGACTGTCGCTGCGGCTCAGCCAATAGTCGCCGATCAGCCTCGATCACAGGTCTTCCTGGAGATCGCCAGCCCGGTTGATCACCAGCTGTTTGATCTGCTCTGCTTCTTCATTGGCGAGGCCGGGGATGACGAGACCGGAGCCGGCCGCGGTGATGTGCACCGTGGCCAGACCGAAAAGGCGCTGAATGGGTCCTCGATTCACGCGTGCATGCTGGACTCGGACGAATGGCTGGGTCGAGACCGTTCGGGAGATCACCCCGCGGCGATAGGAAATGTCGCGTTGGCGCACCTGATAGGCGATGTTTCGAACTTCGAGAACCCGAAGCACGGCGGAGATGGCGATGATCGCCAACACCCCCGCGGCAGCCACGAGGGGAATCCACGCCATTTCGACCGCTATTGCCACGACGACGCCCGCAAGGAGCACGATGGCGGCGAAGATGCCCATGCCGACGAGGGACACCATGAGATAACGCGGGTCGAGCGGTATGAAGTCGTTGTCGTCCAGGGTCGGTAACCCGGCGATGTCTATAGGCGGGTTTTCGAAGGGCTGCGGCGATGGTTCCACCCGCTCAACGCTAGCTGCGCCAGCGGTCAGCCAACTCCTGGATCGAGACCCACAACAGATCGCCGACATCTTCGGTGCCGAGACGGTCGAGGCGGAACGTCTCCTCCGTCTCCGTCACCGCGCCATGCAGCGCTGAGTACCGGTTGCGGTAGCCCTGCAGAACGCCACGCATCACCTCAGGATCAAGGTGATCATGCAACGTGATGTGGAGGAGTGTCATCCCGGTGGTCTCGTTGTCCTTGACCTCGGGGATCATCATGATCGGTCGGCCGTCGGAGCGGCCGCGCGCCACCAGAACCTCTCGCTCCTCGGCGACACGGTGTTTCGTGCCTCGAAGGACCGGCAGCTTGTCCGTACGACTCGGGATCGTGGTGGAGATACCGCCGCGGTCGATGACGGACAGGGTGCCCGGGTCGTCGGCCGAAGGACCGGGGTCGATCGAGTACCGGGTCCACCCGACCACTTCGGCGACCGCCGGATCGAGATTGGCGAGCGTACGAATCGTGCCGTAGCTGAGCCGGTCGCGCGGAGTTCCGCTGGCCAGAACCTCGGCGACAAGTGGGAATTCCAGCATGGTCTCGTCCGTGCGGGAGATGCCCACGGTGACGGTCTTTGCCTGGTGTTTGATCGCGTCGATCGGCCGCGTGAGCTCGTCGATCGCATGGCCGAGCGCGGCGGTGAGGTCCTCGATGACAACGCCGGGAGTGCCGACTTTGCCGAACTCGAGTTGATAGCTGTCGAGCGGTGCGGCGCCGAGCGCATATCGAAAACGAGACGCGAGTTGAACCGCGGTGCCGGCTTCGAGATGGCCGTTGTACGAGCCGCGGCGCAACCCGTCCATGAAATGTGCGGCCACGGGTTCGAGTTGTGGGCGCACCTGAAGGAGGAACTCGTCGCCGGAGAGACCACCGCGGGTCTCCTCGATCAGCGATTCGATGGCGGCGCGCGCTTGGCGGAGTTCCCGCGCCTGCGCGTCGATCGCCAGTGCAGCCTCATACCCGAAGAGGTGACCGGCCATCGTCGACATGATGTGGCCGAGACGGGGATGAACCGCCGGTACCGGAATTACTTCGAGCGCGGAGTTGAATCGGGTCTCGCCCTCGTTGGCGATCACGATCGGCGCGGACTTGTGCGCCCGGAAGATCGCAACCTCCTTCCCAACATCGTCGGCCGTGGATCCGACAAGACCGGCGGCGCAGACAAGAATCAACGGTTCACTCGACAGGTCGATGTGTTTCTTGTCTTCCGTTGAGTCCGCCGCCATCGACTTGTAGCAGAGCTCAGACAGTTTGATACGAATCTCCCGAGCCGCGATCAGGTTCGGGCCGTTGCCGACGACGGCCCAGTAACGACGTGACGGCGCATGTTCGGTCGCTGCGTGAGCGATCGTCGGGCGAAGTTCCAGACAGCGAGTCATCGCATCGGGAAGGTCATGCAGCGAACGGAGCAGGGACTGTCGCTCATCGGAGCCTGCGGCCGTCGGATCGAGCAGGTCACCTATCACCACGGCCAGGATGAACCCGGCCGCGATCTGGCTGTAGAACGCCTTCGTTGATGCCACCGACATTTCCACGTCCCGGCCGTCGGACGTGTAGAGCACCCCGTGTGACCTGTCCGTGAGGTCGCTGCCGCGCCGGTTCACGATGGCGATAACCGATGCGCCGCGCTGTTTGACCACGTCAACGGTGCGGTTGGTGTCGGTGGTGGTGCCGGACTGGCTGATCGCCACGATCAGCGTGTCGGACATGTCCTTGCGAAGCCCGAAGGCGGAGAGCTCTGTCGCAGCGATTGCGTTGACGTTGACTTCCCCGCCAACCTCGGAACGGATCGCATCGGCGACCGCCTGGCCCGCGACCGCCGCGGTTCCCTGTCCGATCACGGTGATGGTGTCGATGGCGCCATCGGCGATCTTCTCCGCGATGTCGGTGGGCATGATGGACTCGTCGACAACGACGCCAAACATGCCGTCGGTTTCCGTCAACTTGCCGCGAAGCGTCTTTCGGAACGATTTGGGCGACTCGGTGATCTCCTTGAGCAGGTAATGCGGGTAATCGCCACGGTCGATGTCCCGGGTCGTAACCTCGGCAAAGGCGACATCGTCATCGGTCACCGGGAGCACGGTCCCGTCGTAGGCGACGCGGTCAATACCTTCGATCGTGCCGGCAAAGGCACCAGCCAGGCGAAGGATCTGCCCGCGGCTCGCGTTCGCGTTCGCCGGGTTGGCTGGCGTTTCGCCGTCCATACGAATGAAGCGGTCCGTCTCCTCCACTACGCCGTAGGGCTCGGAAGCGACGATGTAACAGTCGTCGGCCAGCCCAACGTAGATGGCCTGACCCGACCCGCGAAGCGCCAGGAGCAGGTCATCGGGAGCTTCGATGCTCGACAGCCCGATCGCGACGGAACCCTCGAAGACGGACACCGTCCGTCGGAACGCTTCCGTGATGCCATGGCCGTCGTCGATGTGTTTGGCGGCAAGTGTGGGAATGACCTTTGCGTCCGTCGTGATGTCGGTTGCGATCGACAGGTCCTCGCTGCGAATGAGATCGCCATAGTTGTCGACATCACCGTTAAGCACGGCGGTGCAGTAGGTGCCGGTTTCATTGTCGACCAGCTCGGAGTTGATCGGGTGGGCGTTCGGCTCGGAAATGATTCCAACGCTCGCCCAGCGAGTGTGTCCGAGCACGACCACGTCGGCCGTGTCATTGTCGAGTGCCCGGCGCAGCAGTTCATCGGATCGAATCGCATCGCGCAGGGCAGCCGTGTTGTCGCCCAACTCACCAATCTCTGCGGCCACCTTGTACACGAAGCTCAGGCGACCACCCACAACCCGGACGGCGGTGTTCGTGAACAGCTCGTCGGCGGCACGCTCGGCCAGCTCGGCGGCGATCCCGGCCGATTCGAGATCGAGGCCATGATCGCTCACCAACAAATGAAGGCCGGCCGAGTCACGACCACGGACCTCGAGACGGTCAAGCGAGGAGAGCGCCTGGTGAACGGAGAGCATTGCGTCCACACCCGCGTCGTGAACCTCACGTCCGCCAAGGTCGATGACACCCATGGCCGAGCGAAGACGATCGCGCTCGATCGCCCAGACGGCGTCACGGGCTCTGACCAACAACGAGTTGATGTGCTCCAGGTCAAGCGCGCCGACGGAGGCGTGCTCATCCAGTTCTTCCTCGACCAGGTCGAGCTCATCGGTGACCCTCGACAGTTCGGCCCGGATCTGGACCACCTCGGCGTGATGATCGATGAGGTATCGGACGCCGGCAGTTCCTCGCAGGAGGCCGTTGAGGGTCTCAAGACGTTCCACCGCCGCGCGAAGACCGACCTCGTCATAGGCGACCATGTTGGCGTCGATCAACGTGTGTATGTCTTGCAGCAACGACTCGATGTGGGCGTGACTGGGTGCCTCCATGGTCGAGCGCCGCCGCACCACCGCGATGATTCCGCACATAATTCTCTGGACACCTTTCGCCGGCTGCCATCTGGCTACTGGCCCATTGTCGATTCTAGATTGTGGCGCAGTTCTTACGCCGGTACTGCTCGCCTTACCGCGTCGGCCAGCCGCCCTGCCACCGCATTTGCGGTGTCTCGATCGGCAGCCTCAACCATTACCCGAATCAGTGGTTCGGTCCCGGAGGCCCGAACCAGTATTCGACCCGAGGTTCCAAGCAGATCCTCTTCTGCACGGATGTCCTCCGCGAGCAGCTGATCCACGTCTTTGACGCGCGTCTTCACCCGTACATTTTCCAACACCTGCGGGTAGCGGGTCATGAGCTGAGTGGCCCATTGGCCAATATCAACTCCTCGCCGCAAGGCGGCGTCGAGCAGCTGGATAGCACTCAGGACACCGTCCCCGGTGGTCACCAGGTCGCGGTGAATCACATGCCCGGACTGTTCACCGCCAAGGCTGAATCCGCCCTCGTCGAGCGCCACCAGAACGTGGCGGTCGCCGACGGGTGTCTCGACGACGGTGATGCCGAGCTCGTCCATCGCCTTTCGAAATCCAAGGTTGGTCATCACGGTGATCACCACCGTGTCAGATGCCAAGTGGCCGCGGTCTCGGCGGTCAACCGCCGCCATGGCAATGATCTGATCGCCATCGATCATCTCGCCGTCGGACCCGCAGGCAAGTACACGATCCGCGTCGCCATCGAACGCGAACCCGACGGCAGCTTCCGTCGCGAGAACTCGTTTCTGCATCTCCGCCGGGTACGTCGACCCGACGCCGTCGTTGATGTTTCGTCCATCAGGCTCGACGCCGATCAGCTCGATCTCCGCGCCCAGCCGGCCGAAGATGGTCGCCGCCGTGTCCACGGCGGCGCCGTTGGCGCAATCGAGCACGACGCGGGTGCCTTCGAGGCTGCGACCATCGATCGATGCAACGACGGCATCCACGTACGGGCCGATGCTCATCGTGGTGACCTCAGGTTCCACGACTTCGGGCACGTCGCCTCGGAGGAGAAGCTCCTGAATCGCGTCCTGCGCCGCATCGGAAATCTTGGTTCCACCTGCCGCGAAGATCTTGATGCCGTTGTCGTGCCACACGTTGTGGGAGGCCGAAAGGACGGCAGCCGGTTGGCCAGTGGACTTCGACATCCATGCAACCGCCGGGGTCGGTGCGACACCAAGGTCCACGATCGAGGCACCCGCCGCAGCGCAACCCTCGGCGAACGCGGCCTGCAGCGCTGGTCCCGACTCGCGTGTGTCGCGGCCGATCATCATCGACGACGTCTCGAGAACGGTCACCGCAGCTGCGCCGAGCGCCCGCGCGAAATCCTCGGTCAGCTCGGTGAACGCTCGACCGCGTACCCCATCCGTTCCGAATTTCAGGCTCACAGAAGGGCCATCGGAAACGTGCTCGTGGTGATTAGCGCTTCGAGTACTGCGGAGCCTTACGTGCCTTCTTGAGGCCGTACTTCTTGGATTCCTTCTTGCGGGAATCGCGGGTGAGGAAGCCAGCCTTCTTCAGCGAGTCACGGAACTCGGGATCCACCTCGAGGAGACCTCGAGCAATACCCAGACGCATGGCTCCGGCCTGGCCGGTCGGACCGCCACCATGCATGGTGACATCGACGTCCCAGTTGCCTTCGGTCTCGGTGACACGGAAGGGTTCGGTGATCAGCTGACGGTGCACGGCGCTCGGGAAATAGTCGTCGATCTGACGGCCGTTGACGGTGTACGCACCATCACCAGGGGTGAGCCGAACTCGTGCAACCGCACGCTTGCGGCGACCGGTGGTCTGAATGGGAGTTGCCATAAGAAACGTCTTCCTTCAATCGCTCAGGCGTCGGCCTGGCGATCCTTTGCGTGTGCGATTTCGAGCGGTTGCGGCTTCTGGGCGCCATGCGGGTGCTCGGCACCGGCATAGACCTTGAGCTTCGTGAGCTGCTGGGCGCCGAGGCGAGTCTTGGGGACCATGCCCCGGATGCTGCGACGAACCGCGTTGGCGGCGTCCTTCGCCATGTCATCGGCGTACGTGGTGGTCTTAAGCCCGCCGGGGTAGCCGGAGTGGCGATACACCATCTTGCGATCTGCCTTGCCCGCCGTGAGCACGACCTTGTCGGCGTTGATCACGATGACGTGGTCGCCGGTGTCGAGGTTCGGAGTGTATGTGGGCTTGTGTTTGCCGCGAAGAACGTTGGCTACCTCCGTCGCGAGACGGCCCAGAACGAGGCCCTCAGCATCGACGATGTGCCAGGCACGCTCGATTTCTCCAGCTTTTGGTGTGGTCGTGGTCATTGCCAGCTCCTGCAAGCGCCGCGAGGTTGGGCGGCGAGTCCGAAGCGCAAGTCTAGGAGGGACCTCGCCACAATCCAATACGAGAAACCGAGGGAAATCCTTACCAACGGCAGAACAAATCGAGTCGAATCGGCTCCATGCCCGGATACTGCCTACCGTGGTCCCATGAGCACGGATGCCGATTGTGTACTGGTCGTCGACGACGAGCCAATGGTCAGAGAAGTCTTGGCGCAGTACCTGGCCAATGACGGCTTCACCGTGCTCGAGGCTGGCGACGGCGAGGAAGCGATCGCACTGATCACCGAACACAACCCCGACATGGTGCTGCTCGACCTCATGTTGCCCAAACGCAACGGTTTGGAGGTGCTTTCCTTCATCCGAACGACATCCCAGCTGCCCGTGATCCTCTTGACGGCCCGCGGTGAGGAACGCGACCGAGTGCGTGGCCTCGAGGCGGGCGCCGACGATTACGTGGTCAAACCCTTCTCCGCGAGAGAGGTCGCAGCCCGCGTGCGGACGGTACTTCGCCGAGCGGGCACTGGCGGGCCCGAGTCTCGCGACATCCTCACATCGTTCGGCGATATCGAAGTTGACGCCGCAAAGCGCACGGTTACGAAGAACGGCGAGCTCATCGATGTACCCCGCAAGGAGTTCGAACTGCTCACGTGCTTTCTTGCCCACGCCGGCACCGCGTTGACCCGCGAGGACCTGCTCGACAAGGTCTGGAGCTCCTCACCGGAGTGGCAGGACCCCTCCACGGTCACCGTGCACGTTCGACGACTTCGCGGACGGCTCGAGGACGATCCCTCCGACCCCAAACACCTCGTCACCGTCTTCGGCGTCGGGTATCGCTTCGATCCATAATGGGCCGCTCCCGACTCATCCGGTTGGCGATCGCCCTCGGTGTTCTCGCCACTCTGGCCGGCTTGGCGTCGATGCTCACCAGCGAGATCGTCATGGCACCGACCACCGGCGAACGAAACACCCTCATCGCCCTGATGGCAGTGCTGGGTGCCGTCGCGGTGGGCGGGACGCTGGCGATGCGGGCGTTCGCGCCCCGATCGCTCACTCGACGGATGTTCCTCTCCGTGGTGAGCGGTCCGATCGTCGTTGCGATCGCGATCGCCGCTGGATCGCGCACCATGATCATCAAGGACAACGACATTCGTTTCCTACTCATCCTCCTGGCCTTCGCCACGGTGTTGGCGGTCGGCGTCGTGTACACGCTGGCCCAACCGTTGTCGGATGACCTCGCCCGTCTCACCGACGTTGCTCGTCGTGTCGGTCGAGGTGACCTCGACGCCCGCACGGAGCTCAAACGGATGGACGAGGTCGGTGAGCTTGCCGAGGCGATCGACTCGATGGTCGAGGAGATCGCCAGCTCCCGGGCCGCGCGGGACGCGTCCGAACACGAGCGATCGATCACGATGGCGTCGCTCAGCCATGACGCGCGCACGCCGTTGACGAGCATGCGGCTGGCGACCGAGGCACTGATCGATGGGGTGGCCGTCGACCCGGAGCGTTATCTCCGCACGATCGCGGCCGACATCGATGCCGTGGACACCCTGATCAGCGACCTCTTCACCCTCGGGCAACTCGAAGCCGGTCGCCTCGAGGTCACGGCGTATGAGGCGGACATCGTGCCGGTCGTTCATGACGTCATTGAAGGCCTCACCCTTATCGCCCACCACCGGGACGTGCAGCTCGACGCCACCGCGCCAGACCGATGCACCGCGTCGGCTGACGTCGACCAACTGCACCGAGTTCTCACGAACGTCGTCTCCAACGCGGTCCGTCACTCCCCCAACGGCGGCACGGTCCACATCGAGGTCGACGGCGACCGGCGGCAGATCTCTGTCGTCGACGAGGGGCCGGGCTTCCCACCGGATTTCGTGGACGAAGCGTTCCAGCCATTTCGCCGCCACGACGAAGCTCGTGAACGAGCGTCCGGTGGCGCGGGCCTCGGCCTCGCGGTATCGAAGGGCATCATCGACGCTCTTGGCGGACGGATTTGGGCCGACCCCGGCCCCGGCGGCCGTGTCACCATCGAACTTGCCGCCAGCACCTCTGGGGTCGCGCCTCACTAACTAGCAGGTTTGCCCCTCCGCCAACGTCGGCGCGATCGCTGACAGACTGCCGGGAATCGCCCTCGTCGTGAGGGCGCAGCGAAAGCAAGGCGCCAATGCGCGTTCACCGGCCGACGGCCCTTCTGCAGCTCGAAACGGGCGTCGGCCATCGAATGGCGCGCCTGTCCGGCTTGGAGGGTTTCGCCCGTTCGATGTTGGTCGGCACCGTGCCGCTCGTGGCCCTCGAGCGGCTTGGATCCAAGGGTGCCGTGTCGCAGGTGTACACCGTTGGCGCGGTGCTGGCGCTCATGGTCACACTCAACCTCGGAACCCTCGAGCGGCTGATTCAAAGACGCTGGGTGGCCACACTCGGGTTGGTGTCGCTGTATGCCGCAGCACTGCTCTTCATCCCGTCAATGCGACCAACCTTCGTCGCTGCCGTGGCGCTTCGATCAGCGGCTGCCTCGATCTTTTCCGTCTGTCTGACGTTGTACATCATGGACTACATCGGAAAGCGCGATCTCTCCCGCAACGAGAGCCGACGGATGGTTGCCAACGGAATGGCCTGGCTCGTGGGGCCTTCTCTGGGCATCTTCTTGTGGCAGAACGTTGACGAGTCGGCGCCGTTCATCCTCTCGTCGATTTGTGCACTGATCACGCTGGCCTACTTCTGGAAGCTGCGGTTGGAAGGCTCCGTTGTTCTTCGTCATCCGACGCGAACACCTGACAATCCGTTGCGGAATATCAAGAGGTACTTCGGTCAGCGACACCTTCGTATTGCCTACTCAATCACCCTCGTGCGCGCGATGTTCTGGGTCTCGGTTTTCGTCTATGGGC
>SHLQ01000203.1 GCA_004282895.1 Acidimicrobiales bacterium | reverse complement strand
CTCCCCTTCGACGACGACAACCTCGCCCTCGGCGGCCGATCCCGCGCCGTCGAACCCACTGGATGTTCAGGGTCATCGCGGGGCTCGTGGGCTCCAGCCGGAGAACACCCTGCCAGCATTTGAAGTGGCGCTCGACAGCGAGGTCAGCACCTTGGAGCTGGACCTTCATTTCACCAGTGACGGCCAGGTTGTTGTCTGGCACGACCCGACCGTCCCCACCGAGAAGTGCGAGACCGGGGATTCTCCGGACGCAGCCACCCTCGATTCGGCAATTGCGAATTTGTCGCGAGCCGAGCTCGCGGGGTTCAGATGCGACAAGAATCCGGACGCCGGTCGTTTCCCGGACCAGACCGCCACCCCCACCGCACTGGCGGGTGACAACTACTCGATCGTGACCCTCGACGAGCTCTTCGAGTTCGTCGCCGCGTACTCGACGTCAGAACTCAAAACCGAGGAGCAGCGAACCAACGCCGAGTCCGTGCGGTTCAACGTCGAAACGAAACGACAGCCTCAGCGGCCAGAGACGATCAACGACGGATTCGATGGAGTGAACCCCGGCCCGTTCGAACTCGCGATCCTTGAGACGATCACCGCCCGAGAAGTCAAGGATCGGGTGACGATCCAATCCTTCGATCACCGCTCGCTACGGGCGATCCGGACGATCGAAGACTCGATATCGCTCGCCGCACTCAGCCGCCGCAACGTTCCCTTCGATGCCGGTCTCGCTGACTTCGCCCAGATCTGGTCACCTGACTACAGGTCGCTGTCCGCATCCGGTTTGGACAAGGCGCAGGCGGTTGGAATGATGGTGATCCCGTGGACGGTGAACGACACGTCAGACATGAATCGGCTGATCGACCTCGGAGTCGACGGGCTCATCACCGACCGTCCGGATCTGCTGATTCAGGAGATCGCCAGTCGGCCATGACTGCTCGGATCCTCATCCGATGCCTTCTCCCTGGCATCACGCTGATACTCCTCGCGACTGCGTGCGGAGAGGACGTGCCGCTCACCATTGATCCGCCCTACGTTTCTGTTGTCGCCGAAGGACTCATCAACCCACTCGGGCTG
Organism: Acidimicrobiales bacterium; assembly: GCA_004282895.1. GTDB lineage: Bacteria > Actinomycetota > Acidimicrobiia > Acidimicrobiales > SHLQ01 > SHLQ01. The sequence continues at coordinate 4,361 of SHLQ01000203.1, read as the reverse complement.
ACCGCCCTTCCCGATGGAGGAGTTCTGATCGCAGAGGAGGGCACGGGACAGGGCGACAACAGCGCCGGCTTGAGCGTGCTGACCAGCGATGGCCGGGTCGGCCGAGTCGTCGACGGACTTCCGAGCAGCCGAGACGCCGGTGACCTTTCGGGCGCACCTCTTGCCGGCGTTTCGCCGGATGGACGAACCGCCTATGTCGCGCATTTCGGGGCGCCGGGCCTGCTCACCTTCCCGATACCCGAAGAGGGCCTGCAACCTGCGACCAAGGCGAACCCTGCGCTCCAGATCGACGAGCTCACCCCGACGATGACGCGACTAAACGAAGTGTTTCTGGTCAACCCCTTCGACATCACGTTCGACACAAACGGCGTTCCCGTCGTTACCGATGCCAGTGGCAATGGGCTGGCCACGGCCAAGCCCGACGGCACTGTCATCTTCACCCATCGTTTTGGGAAACTGAACGACCCCCAGCAAGGAAGCTTGAAGATCGACGCAGTGCCTACCGGGGTTACCCGCGTCGAGGACGAGTACTACGTCACACTGACCGGAGGGTGCCCCTATCCCGCCGGCGCCGGAGTTGTCGTGGCCGCCGGGCCAGAACGCGCGCAGCGCACGGTGGCCACAGGCCTCAACATGCCGATCGATGTGGAGCGCGGCCCGAACGGATCGATATGGCTGCTCGAGTTCGCCCAGTTCGACCCGGATTCCTCCTGTTTCTCCGGCGAAGGGTACCGACCGGAAACCGGGCGTCTCAGCCGACTGGAGGACGACGGTTCGACGACGACGGTCCTGACCGGCCTCGACTTTCCTGGATCGGTGATCGAGGACACAAACGGTGACCTCTACGTCACAGAGATCTTCAGCGGACGATTGTTGCGACTGTCCTGGGAAGAGCAACCCGCGACAGCCCCGGCGCAACCAGAGGCGGCGACAACGCCGTGGGTGATGCGCGATGTGGCGGGCGACCAAGGTATCGACTTCGTTCACGGCGCCTTCGCGACGGGACTTTCTGATGATCCGACCGCGGCGATGGGCGGCGGGCTCTGCTGGATTGACTACAACTCCGACGGCTGGCTCGATCTGTATGTCGTCAACAGCCATGCTCTCGCGGAGGTCGAGTATTGGGGTACTCAAGGCGGCCTGCCCCACAACGAGCTCTTTCACAACGACGAGGGACGCTTCCGTCGGGTCGGGACTGACGCCGGAGTTGCGATCGCGCATCGGGGGAACGGTTGTGTGGCGGCCGACTTCGATGGAGACGGGGCCACCGACATCTTCGTGACGGCCGACGGTCCGAATGTGATGTTCCACAATCGGGGCGATGGCAGCTTCGAGGACGTGTCCGGAAATTCGGGAACCGATACGAACGAGTGGAACAGTGCGGCCGTGGTCGGTGACCTGAACGGCGATGCACGACCCGAGCTGTTCGTTGGTTCCTACATCGATCTTGATCTCAAGATCGAGAAACCGTCGGGGGCTTTCCCGCAAGACTTCGTCGGGATTCCGGATCGACTTTTCGCCAACCTGAGCAGCCCGGGCTCGATTCGTTTCGAGGAGATCACGAACTCTGCCCAGCTGGACCGCGACGAGCGAACACTCGGTGCTCTGTTGAGCGATGTCGATCTCGACGGAGATCTCGACCTCTACATCGCCAACGACGGCCATCCCAATCGGCTCTACCGAAACGACTCCTCTGCCAGCGACGACACCGTCGTCATGACGGATGTGACGATTGAGGTCGGTGTGGGCGACTCCGGCAGCGGCATGGGCGTAGCCGGCGGTGACTACGACCGGAACGGCGCGTTCGACATTCTCGTCACCAATTGGGAAGCGGAGCTGAACGCGCTGTATGCGAACGAATCGTCCAGTGCCGACATGAGCTTTTCGTATATGACCCAACGAATCGGGCTCGCCGGGCTCGGCAACAACAAGACCGGGTGGGGCGTGGCCTGGGTCGATCTGGACCAGGACACCGATCTTGATATGTTGATCGTTCACGGCAGAGTGCCGGTAACCGACCTTGACTCGGACCCTGAGCTGGTCCGCTTCTACGCAAACCAGCTCGCCGAGGGAAAGCCGGGCACGTTCCGCGATCTGACCGCCGCCGCAGGTCTCGACGCTGTCGGTCCGCTCCTCGCCCGCGGTAGCGCAGTGGCCGACTTCGACAACGACGGTGACCCTGACGTGGCAATCAACACCATCGGCGGGCCGTTGGCCTTGCTGGAAAACGTCGAACCGGGAGGTCATTGGATACAGCTGGCGCTGGCGGGTTCCCCTCCCGGAACACGGGTATCGGTCGGGCTTGAGAGCGGCGAGGAGCTGACTCGCGAGCTCTACACGGGGTCCAGCTATCTCTCCTCCGAAGATCCTCGGCTGCACTTCGGTCTCGGTGACTACGACGGCCCCGTGACGGCCACCGTTCATTGGCCCGATGGCTCGACTGGTAAGTTCTCTGACCTCACGGTGGATACGCAACACGAACTCCGTCGGGACGGATGAGTTGTAATGTCTCCCCATGGCTGAGATATGGCAATGGAACACCTCGACCACGGCCGAGCGGATCCGCTCGGGTGACATCAGCGCTCGTGAGGTGGCCGACGCCCACTTGGCACGTCTCGATGAGGTGAACCCGTTGCTCAACGCAGTCACCAACGACGTGCGGGAGTCCGCCATCGCCCGAGCAGCGGAGCTCGATGAGTCGTTCTCCGCCAGCGGCCCGGCCGGAGCACTACACGGCGTGCCGGTGACGATCAAGGAGAACATCGACGTCGAAGGGCAGGTCACACCCAACGGCATGCTGGCGAACGCTGAAGTCGTCGCACCAGCCGACTCTCCCTTGGTTTCACACTTCAAGAACGCCGGGGCAGTGATCATCGGGCGTACCAACACGCCGGAGATGAGTTATCGCTGGCATACCGACAATCCGCTGCGCGGCCAGACCCACAACCCCTGGTCGGCCAGCCGGACGCCGGGCGGTTCGAGCGGCGGCGCGGCCGCGTCGGTCGCGGCTGGCATCGGCACCATCGCCCACGGCAACGACCTCGGCGGATCCGTCCGCCAACCTGCCAATTGTTGCGGCCTCGCCGGTATCCGACCCTCCTTGGGACGTGTGCCGGCCCACAACCCCAGCGCCGAGGGCATCGACCGGGGACTGGCGCTTCAGCTCATGTCCGTGCAGGGGCCGCTTGGGCGAGAGGTTGCCGATGTCCGCACCGGACTCGAGATCATGATGCAACCCAGCCACCAAGACCCGTGGTACCGACAAGGGCAAACCGCTCCCCCGCCACACCCCTGTCGGGTGGCAGCCACCTACGGATTGGGACCGATTGACGCTGAAGCGCGCGATGCAATCGACGCAGCGGCGCGATTCCTGATCGACGCCGGCTACGAGGTCTCTTTCATCGACCCTCCCAACCTCGACGAGATCCGTTCGGGGTGGCGAACAATTCTCGCCACGGAAACCGCCCACACGATTGATATTGGTGCCATTCCCGACATGAGTGATGATCTGCTCAACGCAGTGGGATGGATGTTCGCGGGCCACATCACCGACGTCGCCGGGCTGGTTCATGCGTACGCCCGACGCCACACAATCCTCCAACAGTGGCTGCGGTTTCTGGCGGAACAACCGCTGATCCTCGCTCCCGTCTCTCAACTCGTTCCGTTCGCACCCAATGACGACGCGTCGTCTCGGGAACGATTCAACGAGATTCTCGAGGGCCACACCTGTCTCGTAGCGGTCAACTACCTCGGCTTGCCCGGCGCGGCCGTTCCAGCCACGCTCACCCCGGACGGGCCGGTTGGTGTCCAGCTGATCGGCGCACCGTTTGACGAATTCCGGTGCTTGGACGCTGCCGCAGCGATCGAAGCCGGCGCCGGCATCATGTCAGAGCGACTCTGGGCCGGGGCCGGACGGTTGTAGCCAGCTATGCCGGTTCGGCTTGCAGCCTTGAGGTGTCGACCACCGCGAAGCTCAGGACCATCAGCACGACAACGATGCCAGCCCCCTGCAAGCCGTTGACCGGCTCATCGAACAACACCGCCGCGCCGAGAATCGACAGAACCGGCACGGCCAGGGTCATCAGCGACACCAGGGTGAGGCTCACGTGGGCGTGGGCCCAGTTGAGAAGAAAGTGGCCGGTGCTGGGAAAGGCAATCAGGCCGAACACGTACCACCATTGACCCGCGGCAGGGATCGGGAGGCCACCGCTGTCCACCGCAAAGACGACGGCCAGCACGGGCACGCCGGCAATGAGCGAGTGCGTCTGCAGTGTTATGCCCGAAAGTGTTTCCCGAGCCGCCTTCCCCAACGCGAAGTAGGCGGCGAAGAAGATGAGCGCAGCCACGGCCAGCGCATCACC
>SHLQ01000049.1 GCA_004282895.1 Acidimicrobiales bacterium | reverse complement strand
ATCAAACCTTCATGTGTTTCTTTCGCCGCAGCTCGGCCTATATCGCGCTTCTCGGTGGCCTCTGCGTTGCGCTCTTCGGGATCGCCGCACTCGTGGCGTTCTCCAGCCAGGACGAAGGCGCAGCCGACGCGGCCGCCCCGTTTGATCTTCCGCCCGACATCCCGCGCAAGGATCTACCCAAGGTGCTCGACGGCACAACGTTTGACGCGGCGCAGGTTGGGGACTGGATCGTGGTGGGTGGCGACTTCACCCGACTGCGACTGCAGGATGGATCGGAGATCGATCAGGTCGGTGTCTTTGCCTACAACATCAACACGGGTGCGCTGAACCCCTCGTTCCTGCCCACGCTGACCCGCAAGAACGGTGACCCGGCGGTTTTGGCCGTGGAGCCGACCGCGAACGGAACCGGGGTGTACCTCGGCGGCAAGTTCAACACCGTCGCCGGTGCAGCCCATCGCAACTTCAGTCGCATCTCGGTCACCACCGGAATCCCGTCCAGCTCGTTCGCGGCGGATGCCAACAGCACCGTCCGCGACATTGTTCTCTCGGACGGACGCCTCTTCATCGGCGGCGAATTCGATCGTGTCAACGGCAAGAACCGTGGCCGGCTCGCGGAACTGCAGCCCACCACAGGCGCAGTCCGCGCTGACTTCCGCGCCGACATTACGGAATCGACCCGCGAGATCGCGACGGATCCATTCGGCCCGAAGTACCTCGGCGTCACGCCCGACAACGTCCTCGTCGTTGCCCACCGCGGAAACCGCGTGGATGGCAAAGTGCGGCGGGGCATCACCCTCATCGATCTCAACACGAATGACATTCTCGGATGGCAGACCTCGTTCTGGGGAAACAACATGGTGACGACGGTTGATGCCGAGGTGTCGCCGGACGGCTCCCTGCTCGTACTCGGCGGAGATGGCGGCGACTTCCCTTTCATCGGCCGCGACTCGGTGGTTGCATTCGACCTGACGAACCGAAACCAGGCCAACACACCCGTGGCGTGGATTGCTCGCATGTTCGACAGTTCCTACGCGGTGGGTGTCACCGACGACGTCGTGTACGTCGGCGGCCACTTCTGCTGGGTGGAAAGTGAGCTCGCACGGGACCCATACCCAGGCCCTACCGGCTTCTCGAACAACTTCTCGTGCCACGGAAGTCATCCCGCGTATCGATTCGCCCCCGAAGTTGTGTATCGGGACCAGGTGGCGGCGCTCGACCCGGCTACCGGCCACGCCTTGCTGTGGGACCCCGGCAGTGATGCCTTGGAGGGGGTCCAGTCGATCGAGGTCATTGATCGTGGACTCCTGATCGGCCACGACGGTGATCGGTTTGGTCGCGATGGAGCGAAGAGCCGGGCCTGGAATGTCGGTCGCCACGTATTCATCGATCGCAACCAGCCCTCACCGAACAGCAGCGCCTTCATCGACGTACCCGTCGTCGGGTTGTGTGATGGACGGCAGCCGACGATCACCGGCACCACCCGCAACGACTCCCTCGTTGGAACGTACGGCAACGATGTCATCCTGGCCGGCCCTGGTCACGACTACATCGACGGTGGTGGCGGCAACGACCGGCTCTGTGGCGGCGACGGCAACGACGTGCTGCGCGGCGGCGATGGCAACGACCGGATGTTCGGCGACGGCGACCGGGACCGACTCTTCGGCGGTGATGGCGCCGACCGCATGCTGGGCGGCACCTCGATCGACGTCCTGGCCGGAGAACGCGGAGCCGACACACTCATTGGCGGGAAGGGCGCTGATCGTATGAACGGCGGCGCTGGTATCGACATCGTCAAGGGTGGCCCGGGACCAGACCGAGCCCAGGGTGGACGGGGCGCAGACACCGTGGACGGCGGCATCGGCAACGACCGCTGCGCCGGCTGGTCCCTCGGTCAGCCGGACAATCCCGGCGACGTCCTGACCACCTGCCCCTAACAAAACCCAAAAAGGGGTCTGACCCCTTTTTGGCTGAAGGGGTCAGACCCCTTAGGTGAGGGTGATGACGAGTGGTTCGCGTTCGCCGAGGAGGGGACTGCGATCGCGGGTAAAACGAACGAGCGCGGATTCGACCTCCGCGATAAGCGTGGTTTCGGTCGCTGATGCGGAGACCAGGAGCTGTCCGCTCGGGTCGATTATGGCGCTCTCGCCCAAGTAGGTGCGACCGCCGCCCGTCCCAACCCGGTTGGCGCCCACGACATAACACTGGTTCTCGATCGCTCGAGCGGCGAGCAGTGACCGCCACTGCTGGCTTCTACTCTCCGGCTCGGCGCCGTGCACGATGAAGAGGTCGACGTCGGCCGCCACATCCCAGAAGTCGTTTGGATATCGTAGGTCGGTCCCGACGAACGACGCGACGCGGACGTCCTCGATGAGGAACGAGTCGATCGTCATGTGCGCCGCGAAGACCTCCGATTCCGAGGGTGTCAGATGGTGTTTGCCACCTGCGTGCAGTTCGCCGCCAGGGCCGGCGATCAGGGATGTAATGGTCGCCACGCCGTCTTCCTCAACCGCCGCCGTGCCGGCGACCCACACGCCGTGATCGCTCGCCGCCCGCTGCATGAAGCTGGTGCTCACGCCGCTGCGGCCCTCGAACATGTACGGCGAAAGTGTGCTGCCGGTCGTCGACCGATCAGGGAAGACCACAAGTTTGGCGCCACTCGCAGCCGCGCCGGCGATCATCCCGTCCAATCGGTGCAGGTTCGCTGCGGGGTCTTCCCAAAAGATGTCGTGCTGGATCGCTGCGACCTTCACGTTGATACTCCTCGGTGCCCGTTCCGCGCCCGTGGAAACCGCAGACACCACGGCCGATCATAGAAACGATCGCGCGCAGCGTGGTGGATCTCGCGCGGTTCGCGCGGCATGATCGGCGTGTCACTGCAGATCACTAGGGTGCGAGGCGACCCCATGGATCTCACGACCACGCCGCCGCCCACCTACGGACTCGACATCGAGACCGACACCACAACGGGCGGGCTCGACCCCGCAACGGCTGCCATCGTGGCCGTGGCGCTCGCCGGCGACGGATGGCAGCGGGTATTCGATGGTCCCGAACACCACCTCCTCACCGAGCTGGACACCGCGATCCGCGAGCTCGATCCTGGCGTTCTTGTGACCTGGAACGGATCACGGTTCGACCTGCCGTTTCTTGCCGATCGAGCGAACCTCCACGACCAGCAACTCGGTCTGCGGATCGTCGCTGATCGACGGTTCCGCACCTATCGCGACCCTCTGCCCGGACACGAAGGCGGGTACGTGGCGGCCTGGTACCACCACCAACACCTCGACGCGTATCAGGTCTACCGCCGCGACGTCGGTGCGTCGCTCGGCTTGCCGTGTGGGCTCAAACCACTGGCCCGAATGGTCGGCCTACGCCCGGTCGAGGTAGACCGCGAGAACATTCACCGGCTCTCAGCGGCTGAGCTGGCGGAATACGTGGCGAGCGACGCGGTGCTCACCCGGGAGCTGGCACTTCGCCGCTGGGCGAACGCTTGCCGATCGATCGATCAGCTGACCTAAGCGATCGGGTGATAGTTGGCGACGTCGTGATGAGGCGTGTCGAGAATAACCTTGGCTTCCGGGACACCACCGAAACGACCACGGCTCCATCGCACTTCGACGTGTCCTTCGATCGGTTTGCGAGCACCGCGTAGCTCGGCTCGCCATCGCACCATCGGTTGTCCCATGGCGTCGGCCCACACGTCAAACGCACGGATGGCGTAGTTACGACGGAAGTCCGACGGTGTACCCACCCGAAATCGCAGTGGCGTGCCATCGGACGACTGACCCAGCACGAAGTAGGGCGCTGGTTGGAATCGCAGCAGACGCCACAACATCAGTTCCTGGTCGGACCGATCGGCCAGGTTGTCCTTCCATCGATGCGCGGTCGCCACCGACACGGCGTTGACGAAGTCCCGGTAGGGCGCGGCAAGTTCGTCCGGCCATGCGCCCCGAGTGGGAAGTGCGTCCTTCAGCCGTTGCCGGGTTTCACCATCGAGCTGGGCCACCGTCTCGGGCATGTCGTCAAGGCCGGCGGCGGCGACGCTGCGGCGGTAGAGGTCATGGTAAGCCTCGGGCGCGACCTCGAGGAACCAATCGGTGCGATCGCCGCGCTTTTCCGCCAGCAACCGATCGAAGACGTGCGCGGGCGAGGCGTTGTACAAGATGTCGGACCCGTATTTGCAGCTGACGAGAAAGACGTGATCCACCCGAAGGTCGGCGGGGATCTGGTCGTAGCCCGGCGGCTTGCCCGGGCCCTGCCATTCGACCCGATCGGGCACCCGCCCCCGCAGACCGTCGGCTGATGCGAGAAACCGTTCGCCGTGGTGCCATGCGGTGTCGAAGTCGGACTCGAAGTCGCCTTGCGCCCGCTCGTCGGCGAGGAGGTCGTACTCGTCGTCGGTGACGTTGTGAAACCAATCGGGGCGAACCGCCAGAGCCCGGTCGACGCTGGGGAACCCCATCATTGCGAGACCGGTGACGATCTCGGTGATCTTCGTGCGGGAGGAAGCCATCAGTCCCGGAACAGTGGCGCAAACTGCAGCTGCGCCCCGATCAGGTCGTTGGGCAACTCCACTTCGCCGTAGACGTGGAGGTGGGTGTACACGTCAATCGGTATGCCGGTCGTGTCGATCCACTCGACGACCGCGTCGGCCCATCGCTCGTCCAGCAGCGCCTTGCGCATGCGGTCCTTGGCGTGGCGGTCGAGCTCGGTTGGGGGTGTTCGAGCCACGACCTCAAGGGCCAACAACCGTTGCAGAACGTCGATTGTCTCTGCCGCGTACACGGTGGGTGGCGTGTCGCGCACCACCGCGTAGGCAACTGCCGTCATGCCCTGCCGGTGGGGTTGAACCGCTCGGTGATGTCCTTCTCGGTCCAGAAACCAGGCAGTGGTTCCTCCGCACCGTTGAGCGCATAGGACCGGAGACGCTGCACGCCAGCCGTTTCACCGGTGTCGATGTCGAGTTCACCAACGTGTTCATCAAAGATCTCGATGGCATCGAACACACTCCACGGACCAACGGCTCGAAGCGCCCGGTCGCCTTCGCTGCCTTTGCGGGGCAGATGAGACGTGAGCACGAGCAACCGGTGGTCGGGTTGCGCGGTCTTGAGCACATGGGCTCGGCCGAGCATCTTCCAGAGGGTGTCGGTTCGCATGAGGCCGGGGCGGCTGCTGGTGAAGGCACCGGACATGTCGACGTAGTAGCTGTGTTCACCCGCCTGGTCGGTTACGAGGAAGTTGAGCTGGACGCCTGCCCCCGCCACCTTGACCTTTTCCTGGACGATCTCGAAGCCGGCTTCGGCGAGCACCTCTTTGGCGAGGTCCTGCGCTTTCTTGCCTTCTTTGGTCGCGCGGGCCTGGAAGTGCTCGACGCGCTCTTCAACGTTTTCTGGGGTTAGTAGTGGCAATGGTTCATCTCCTGCTGATTCGACGGGTCGGTGACGTCGCCGGGCCCTCTCGGCGGCGACCCGTTCTCGGGCCAGTTCGATGTAGTCGGGGTCGAGGTCGAAGCCAACGCCCACGCGGCCGGTACGTTCGGCGGCGACGACGGTGGAACCCGATCCGAGGAAGGGGTCGAGGACGGCATCGCCTTCGAAGGTGTAGAGATCGATGAGACGCCGAGGCAGTTCGATCGGGAACGGCGCCGGATGGCCGACGCGACGTGCGCTCTCGGGGTCGATGCGCCACACGTCGAGCGTGGCTTCCATGAATTCGTCCGCGCTGACCGTGCTCTTGTGGGGCAGTCCTTCACCCTCACGTTTGGCCGGTTTGATGGCGCGATCGAAGCGGCCCTTCGACGCGATGATCACGCGTTCGGTGATGTCACGCAGCACCGGATTGGTCGCGGAACGGTATGAACCCCAGGCAAGTGACCCGGTCGCACCTTCGGCCTTGTGCCACACGATCTCGCCCCGCAACAACATCCCCAGATCGTCCTGGAGAATGCTGATGACGTCGGCGGAGAGGCTGCGGTACGGCTTGCGGCCGAGGTTGGCCACATTGATCGCCATACGGCCACCTGGCTCGAGCACGCGCATACATTCGGCGAACACGTCGCGCAGCATCTGCAGAAAGTCGAGATACGAGGTGGGAATGGCCGGAAGCCGGTCGCGGTCGCCCACAACCGCCTGCTCGTACTCCTTGCCCACGAAGTACGGCGGTGAGGTGACGATCAACGCAACCGAGTTGTCAGGGATCTGCTCCATGTGGCGGGCGTCGCCATTGATGCACCAATCGGTGAGGCCCACCGACTCGGGCGATGGCAAGGGCGTGATGTCCTCGTCCGTGACGATGACCGGCGGCGTGAACCGGGCGTAGAACTCACTGGCGTCGTGGCTTTCACGGCTTCCGGCGCCGAACGCCCGCGTCGAGGTCGGGTTGCGCTTGGTGGTGGCGGACGCGGTGCCGTTCGATGCGGTGCCGTTTGTAGGTGTAGCAGTCGGTTCCACGAGGGAGCCTCCGGTAAAAGAGAGTTCTGGCGTCGTAGCCAGTCTCCGACCGCTCGGAACATGCTACGAACTGTTGGAACACAACCTACGGATGGGGTGTGACAGTCACTTGTCGGGACGGAACCCGACATCGGTCTCCGAGCCGACATGGGCAACTTCCGCAGCAAGTCGCCCCTCCTCCGGCAGAGCCGCCGTTTGTGCGTATACGGCCAGCGTTGACTGGGCTCCCCGCGTCGCTTGTATACGCACCGACAGCGCCTCAGGCGAGGAGGGGCCGGAGCCTGCGGCGGAGGCCCATGTAGATTTCCGCGGATCTCGGCCGGAAGTGCCGAGAACAATAGGGCTAGAGACCAGACCCCCTATACGAATTTCGGGAAATTCACGGTCGGATCGCGGTTGATTTGTTCCACCAGGGCGACCTCCCAGGTGAGGTAGTCGACCATGTGCTGGCCAACGGCGTCGTCGCGCTCGTAGGGCTTGTACCAGACGTCGTTGTCGGTGGTCGTCGGGTTTGTGAACCCGGGCTCCATGTCCTGTCCGGCGTGACGCCACGCCTTGTTTCCGCCCTTGAGCGCCACCACATCCGCGTCGGGCCAGTGCTCCTGGGCCTCCGCCACGGCGAGCTTTGCCAGCTGGCCATCCGTCGAGGTGAGGACAAGTGTGGCGACCTCACCGATCGCCTCCTGAGCCTCGGCGAGACGGCTGCGCACACCCCACCAGGATCCGGGGATGTGGCCTTTGCTGCGGTATTTCAGGCTCGTTCCGATGTCGAGCACGACCAGTTCCGCAGACCCAAGCCGTTCGGCCAACTCGGCCACGGAGATCGAAGGAGCCGACCCAACCGACTGGCGCGGGACAGGCCCGGACACAAGATCCTGGCCCGCAAGTGCGTTGGCCAACACCACGGCCTCGGTCCAGCCGAGCTGTCGCAGCCAGGACGCGGTCATCGTCGCCCGCACACCGTTGTCATCGATCAGGACGATGCGGGCGTTGCGCGTGCCCACGTACTCATCGGTCGCCTGCACCAACTGACCACCGGGGGCATTCGTGCTGCCGCTCAGGTGCCCGGCTTCGAACTCACCGGGTGTACGGACGTCGAGGAGGTAGGTGGTGCGGTCATCGTCCGCCAGCCACGCGGCCACCTGCGCGTGGTCCACCGATTCCACGCCGAACCGCTCTCCGACAGCCGCGGCGGCGGCTTCCGACCATTCCGCGCTGGCCTCGGACGGATCGGGTGCGTGCACGTCATGGCCCCGCTCCACCTCGAATCCGGCGAGCTGCCACCCCATCGTCCCGTTCTCCAGGGCCACGACCCGGTTCTCCAGCCCGGCATTGATCAGCGACTGCGTGCCGATGATACTGCGAGTGCGCCCGGCACAGTTCACGACGACGAGCGTGTCGGGGTCGGGTGCCATCTCCTTCACCCGATGGACGAGCTCGGCGCCCGGACAATCCACGCCCGTCGGGATGCTCATCACCCGAAACTCCTCGATGGGGCGCGAGTCGAGCACCACCATGTCCTCCCCGGAGTCGATGAGGCGGGCGAGCTCCTCCGGCGGAATCCGCGGGGTCCCAAACGTGTGCTCCACATACTCCCCAAACGCCTTGGAGGGCACGTTCACGCCCGAGTAGAGCTCACCGCCACTCGCCGCCCACGCAGCCGTGCCGCCCTCAAGTACGTGGCCGTTTTCCCATCCGAGTGCGGCCGCAGTTGTTGCCGCCCGCTCGGCCAGATCACCCTCGCCGCTGTCGCACCAGACGATTCGGGTGTTCCGTCGAGGCACGAGGGACGGAAGCTCGAGCTCGAGCGACGAGAGAGGGACGGGGACGGCGTGAAAGTGATGGGAATCGAAGAAGACGCCCTGTTCTCGGGCATCAAGCAAGGCGAGTTCCTCACCGTCGACAAGCCACTCGTGCAACGTGGAGGACTCGATGTACCGGACGTCCATCAGCAGGCCTGCAGGCCGGTTCGCGCTTCCTTGATCCCGTCGATGTTGTTGAAGATCTTCCACGTGCCCTCGGCCTCGTTGTAGTACTCCCGCTGATCGAGGCGTTCGAGCGCAAGCCCGTAGCAGTGGAAGTTGAGCGAACCGCCGTCGATGCGGATCGCATGGAGATCATCGGGCAACATCGCCACGCCCGTGCCGGCCTCGACCATGTGCTCGTCAACCTGGGTAACGCCACCATCGGCGTTGCGCTCGTAGAACCGGTTGAGCTCCTGACCATCGAATCCGACGACAACCGCCCACGTGGTGTGGTTGTGCACGGGGGTGGACGTCCCGCCCGATGTCGTCTGGGCGTAGAGAGCGAAGCGATCGTCGTCATCCTGGGCGAGGCGGTACATATGGCTCGACACTCCGGCGTCGGGGTCCGGCGCGGGGAAGTCCTCGAGAGGGAAGAGATCGCGTTGACCGGCGAGCTCGATCAGTCGGTCCCGAATGGCTTCGACCCCCGCTCGGGTGACCCCCATCTCGGTCTCGATGTTGCGAATGTCGTCCATCGCCGAAGCCACGGCAGTGCTGCGCTGTTCCATGGCTCGACAGTAGCTGGGCGGTTACGCCTGTGCCTCGACAAACTCGAGGGTGAACGCCTCCCAGAGCTCGACGGCCTCGGGGGTCGTGATCGGTCGACCGTCCTCGTCGATGATCGTGGCGACGTCATTCGGGTGGGTGGTGTCGAGCCACGCCAGTACCACAGCCCACACCTGGTTCGTGTACTCCGTCGGATCCGGCGACCGAGTCAGCCCAACGATGGACCCATCGTCGGCGACTGTGAGATCGAAGGTGGTCTCGAACGGTCCTACCCCGAGCGCCTTCGAGAAGTCGTTCGCCAGGCCGAGCTCACACACAACGGCGGCCGGACGCTCGGTACCGTCCTCGCTGCAGACGACGGGCGAGAATAGGAGGCCGGTGGCTTGCTCAAACGCCACGATTTCCTGATAATCGCTGGGCACGTTGGCATCGCCCACAAGTACTGCTGCTGAATCGAATTGCGAAGCCATGCTGTCGGCATCACCCATAAGCCGGTTGATGAACAGGGTGCGAGCGACTGGCAAGGGACCACAGCTCGACCAGTTTTCCATCGTGCATCCGAATCGACTGTTGTAGTCAGCCCACAGCTGGCCAAGCTCGCCATCGCGTCGGCCCTCCTCGATGGCTTCGTCCACTCCACCGAGGAACGGCGGACCGATATCGAACCCGTCCATGTGGTAGTCGCGGAGCCAGGTGAAGTACGGCTGGGAAATGTCGACCAGTTCGCTGCAATCGAATACGTCGCTTAGGTCGATGATTCCATCCGACCCGATGGCCATGGTCGAAAGAGTCTCACAGGCACCCTGAGGAGTGATGGCGAGCTGTGCCGAGCTGAGAATCTTTCGCGTGCACTCGACGACGAAGATGTCGTCACCCTGGGCCACCGGTTCTGCGCACTCGCCATCGAAGAAACGGGCGTCCGAGGCCACGTAGAAGGAATTCCCGAGGTTGAGCTCCTCGAGCGTCGAGGACTCGCCGTTGGCGTTGTATGTGGCCCCTGGCGCAAAGACGTCGACGGACGTCGGAGGCAAATCGTTGACGAGCGCATCCGTGTATTCGTTTGCGTACGCGAGCGCTTGCTCCTCTGGAGTAAGGCTTTCGCCGGCGCCTGATTGGTCGCCCTCCTCAGGTTCTGGGGTGTCCTCTGGAGCAGGCGGTGACTCCGAGGTCGTAGAAGGAGCAGTTGTCGTCGACGTGTTCGTCGTAGTGCTCGTGTTGATCGTCTCGATCTCCTCGGTGTCGTTGTCACCGCTGAGGGTCAAGAATCCCAGAATCAATGTGATTGCGGCGGCGGCCAGGCCAGCCAAGATCCAGCGTGTATTTGTCATCGTGTGTTCCTCCGATTTCGACCGAACATCAATGAGGACGACGGAATCGTCATCGGCCATCTGAGTCGGCATGGTCAATTCCGTGTTCGCCATGATCTGCCTTCGCAGATCGGCGACGAACTCGGGTGAGGGTCCTTCGCCCTCGATGGAACGCACGGACAGTTCGAGGTCGTCAGCCATCGCTGCCTCCCGCTTCTGCGGACTCGCCATCGACACGCTCATCAAGCTTTGCTCGAAGCTCCCGGCGGGCCCGCGTGACCAACCCCTCGATCGACTTCACGGATCGATTGAGGTGCTCGGCCAACGCGGGTACCGTCAGCCCGTCTATGTAGTGCAGAGTAAGCACGAGCCGGTAATCGACACTCAATTCTCCGAGCGCCCCCTCGACACGGAGCCTCTCCGCCAGGGCCGTGTCGTGACCGGTGGTTTGCGCCACACCGACCAGCCGGAGCTTGCCTTCGTAGCGCGATTGTCGCCGCATGACATCGAGGAGCCGGTTGCGAGCGACCGTGAGTAGCCAGCCGATGGTGATCTCTGGCTGATCATCGGTCCTACGCATCGCGGCCATGAACGTCTCCTGTGTGATGTCCTCAGCGAGTGCGTGGTCTCGACAGCGCCTGTGCACGAAGCGGTACACCTCGTCGACGTGGGTGTCGTACATGTTCGCGAATGAGGAGGCTCCCTTCGCCACGCTGTTCGTGGCGTCGTCGGACTCCCCTGAGTGTTCCATCACCTGTTCAACGAACCTGGTCCGTGAACCCCCTCACAAAACCGGAATCTTCTCCAAATAGCGGCAGCGCAGCTGCCTCACGACAAACGAAATCTCCCTCCAATGGTTGACAGAATCGGGGCACCTCTGCACGGATTCTTTGACGAATCGGCGCTGTCACACCGGTCTGGTTCACTGGAGTCCTCTCGCCTTCGTACGACGTGGCCGCCATCCAACATCACCGGAAACTGCCATGTCACTGCTACTGCCCGAAACGAACGCTGCCCATTCGATGCTCGCGCCGCTTGCGTCATGGGCGCTCAACACGCTCGATGCCACGCCCCCCAAACTGATCGGCGTCGAACTTGGCGATGACGTTGTGTCGATGCAGGTCATCGAGCTGGAAGCCAACGACCCGCTCGGCGACCTTGCCAACCTCGCCGCGCCCGATTCGTGGTCGGCGATCGTTGTGCTGGCCGAGGCGACCGCCTGCCGGTTGGGAACCCCGGCCGCGGCCCGCCACGTGCAGCTCGCTCATGCCGTTGACCGGCTTCACCACGGAGCCACCGAATACCGGTCCCGATCCGGCACGACGGCGAGCATTCGCGCGTCGTTGGGTCGACTCGACGAACTGTGCCGGGGGCTGATCTGCGGGCCAACGTCACACCGCTAGTATTCGGGCCGTGCCGGACGAGCCCATCCCCCCGAGGCCAACACCGGGTCCGACGCCATTGGACGGCCCGACGAACTTCATTGTCGACCGCCGAAAGATCGTGCTGGCGATGGGCTTTGGCGTGGCGACGGCGGCGGGATTACGCGGGCTGGGATCAACGACCCGCGTCGGGACCAGCGTGGTCGATCAGGGCGATACGGACGCAGACACGGACAGCGCGGCTGACGACACAACCGAGGCTCCGGCCACCACCCAGCCGGTGGTCACGGCATTCGAGGCACCGGTCTTTGATGCGTCCTTCGCTCTCGCCGAAGGCCAGTCGGCCGCCGTTGCGCTGATCGGCGGTCGCATCATCGACCCCGACACCGGCTTCGACCGCATTGGCAACATCGCCATGCTCGACGGCCGCATCGTTGCCATCTCCGACGAGCCCATCGCTGCCGATCAGACGATCGATGTCGCGGGTCAGGTGATCTCCCCCGGGTTCATCGACATCCTCAGCTACACCCCAAACGGCTACGGCGAATGGTTCAAGGTCGCGGACGGGGTGACCTCGAACATGGCCATGCATGGTCTGCAGTTCGAGCCGACCGCCTTCTACAACCGGTGGAAGGGCGAAGGCTCACCGGTCCATTTCGGCGGCGCGGCCCACAGCACCTCGGTCCGAAACAGCCTGGGGTTCGGCCCGGACCAGGAGGCCGAAGGCGCCGAAATCACGTCGATCGCCGAGGCCATGGAAACCCAGGTGCGCAACGGCTTCATCGGCATACACGCGCAACCCGAGTACGCCCCCGGCATCAGCCAGCTCGAGCTGCTCGACTTTGGTCGAATCGCCGCGCAACTGGATGTGCCGCTGTGCGTACACGCTCGTTACTCCGACAACTTCGCTCCCGGTCTGCAAAGCGAAGCGACCGCCGAGCTGGTGCAGGTGGCTCGCGAGACCGGAGCCCACGTTCATGTCGAGCACATCAACTCGACCGGCGGAACCGGGCGCATGGCCGAGGCACTCGGCGAGGTTCAGGCCGCGATCGACGAGGGTCTCCGGATCACCACCTGCATGTACCCCTACGAGTTCTGGGCGACGACGTTGAAGTCCGCTCGGTTCCGCGACTGGCAGGAGAAGTTCGGCCTGTCGTACAACGACCTCCAGGTGGCCGGCACGTCCGAACGACTCACCGAAGCCACGTTTGGTGCCGCCTACGACCAGAATCTCCTCACCGCGGCCTTCGCCATTCCGCCCGGCGACATCGAGCTCGGCTTCCAACAGGATTTTATGATCATCGGCTCCGACGCGATCCTCGAGAGCTCACACAACAACCATCCGCGAAGCACGGGATGTTTCGCCCGCGCGCTTGGCTTCTACAGCCGCGAACAGCAGATCGTCTCGCTGCCGAACGCACTGGCGATGATGACGATCCGACCGGCCAAGATGCTGGGCGTCGGCGCACCGGACATGCGGCGCAAGGGTCGCATGCAGATCGGTGCAGATGCGGATGTCACCGTGTTCGATCCGCTCACCATCCGGGACCAGAGCTCCATCGCCGATCCGGCCCAGGAGTCGGTCGGTGTACAGCACGTGTTCGTTCTCGGTGAGGCCGTGCGAACGAACGGCGTCAACACCAGCGCCCGACCGGGTACGGCCATCCGATCGGCGATCGTGTGACGGCCGAAGCGGACGAGAACCCGGAGCCGGGACAAGCGTCCGATCGGTACGTGTGGTTGCTGATCTCCGCGTTTATCGCAATGGCGCTGCTCGGGCTGGTCCTACCGATCGGAGATGACTCGGATCAGGTGGCCACGGCGGACACAACCGACGACACATCTGACGAGGTGTCGGATGACGGCGACAACCAAACCACTTCGGACGACACGGGCGCGTCGTCAGGAGAGGGAGCAGCGGACACGTTGTCCGAGCGGTTCACGATCTCGGCGTCGGGCGACATCATCATTCACGGCCGGGTCGCCGAGGCGGCCGAATCCGGGGACACCTACGACTTTCGCCCGTTGTTCGCCAACGTGAAGCCACTGATCGAGTCGGTCGATTTCGCGATCTGCCATCTCGAATCACCTCTGTCGTCCACGAACACCGATCTCTCGTTCCGAAACGCGTTTCGTGCGCCCACCCAGGTGGCCGACGCACTCAAGGACACCGGCTTCGACTCGTGTTCACTTGCCTCCAACCACGCGTACGACTCCGGCGAATCAAGCGTCACGTCCACGATTGACCAGCTCACCCGGGTCGGACTCCCCCATGTCGGCATCGCCGCGGACTTCGAACAGGCCGACAAACTCTGGCAGTTCCAGATCGGCGAGACCCTCGTCGGCCATCTCGCCTACACCTACGGCATCAACGCTCGCGACGCGGCCGATGTCCCGGCCCATCAGGTCGCCCGCATCGATGAGGCGAAGATTCTGGCCGACGCCGCTCGTCAACGGGCGATCGGTAGCGAGTTCATCATCGTCAGCATGCATTGGGGAACCGAGTTCAGCCCGGAGCTCACCGATCAGCAGGCGAGCCTCGGGCCGCGGCTTCTGGCCTCGGCCGACATCGACCTGATCGTCAGCCATTCCGCGCACGTCGTACAACGGGTGGACGAAATCGATGGCGAGTACATCGCCTATGGCCTTGGCAATCTGTTGTCGAACCAGTCGTCGGCCGCCCCGGAGTGCCCCGAGGCGTGCACCTTGGAGAGCCAGGACGGTGTTCTGCTCGAATTCACCGTCGACCGCCGGCCCGACGGGTCCCTGGGTGTGGTCGATGTCTTTGCCCGTCCGACCTGGGTTGATGTCGGCGGAACATGGGAGATCTTCGATACCGAGGCGGTACCCATAAGCGGGGCGGCATTCGACGATGCGACCCTCACCGGCTCCGCCGAGCGAACACTGACCGCCCTACAACTACCCTGAGTGAAATAAATCACCGGGAATCTCGCTCGCGCTTTGGTGTTTCGACCTGCCGGTGGCATCCTTGGGTTATCCGCCCTTCGTATTGCTTCTGAGGTCCATCTGTGTTTGATGTTGGTGATCGCGTCGTCTATCCGCACCATGGTGCTGCCATTGTGACGAAACGCGAGGTTCGTAAGGCCTTCGGTGAAAAGTCCGAATACCTCGTGCTCGAGATGGCGCACGGGGAAATGACGCTGTCGGTGCCCGTCGACAAGGTGGAAGAGGTCGGCATGCGCTGGCCAATCAGCACCGAAGACGTCGAGGATTTGTTCGAGGTGCTCGAGAAGCGTGGCATCCGCGAGCCACCAAACTGGAGCCGCCGCTTCAAGAACCATCAGGAAAAGCTGAAGTCTGGTGACGTCTACCAGGTGGCTGAGGTTGTTCGAAACCTCGCATTGCGCGAAGCCGACAAGGGCCTCTCCGCCGGCGAGAAGTCACTCTTCACCAAGGCGCGCAGCGTGCTCGTCAGCGAGCTCAGCTTTGCCTTGGAGATCAGCGAGGATGACGCCACCGACCGGGTCGAGAAGGCACTCGTCTAGCGGTATTGGCCTTTTCGGGTGAACCACCCGATGACGGCGAAAACGAACCAGCTGGTGCCGAACACAAGCACGGGACCCCAGAAGAGCCAACTGCCTTGATCGGCGAGCTCGGCCGCCATGCCACGCCCGACGGCGGGTGACATGAACGCCGTGACGGCGATCTGACGGCGAGCGTTGTACTGGAGCCTGGTCATCTCTCCGAGTGCGAACTCGATGGTGGCGGGGATCGGCATCAGCCACACGGCCCAGATATCGAATGATTCGGGCCAGGGAGCCACACCCGCAAACGCGAGGGCGGCCACCAGAAACGAGATCGAGTAGAAGACGGTGCAACGTCGGCACACGTGGCGGCCACCGATGACCATGCAGCGGTCGTACCGTTCCGGCCAGTGGTGCGCGAGCCACAGTGATTTCTTGGCGTGCTCGTGATCCGCATCGGCTTTGCGCCGGGCGGCGATCTCGGCGAATGCCGCGTCCACGGCCTCGTTGGTTTCGGTCACACAGACCTATCGGCCGCTTCGCGCGTGAATTGGAGTCTTGCCGCTAGCCTCGACGGGACCGGGAAGTGGCCTAGTTCGGCTAAGGCGCCTGCTTTGGGAGCAGGAGATCGGGAGTTCGAATCTCCCCTTCCCGACAGCGGGAACTCTTCGAGTTCCTTAACCTTTCGCCTTCGGCGAAACGTCCGGCGACAATCCGGGTTGTCGTTTACCGGCCGGCGATGCTGGCGCACTCGGCGATTGGTGCGGGCACCGGCCATTCGGTACCCCAGTAGACCTGAGCGACCCAGACGCTGCCGTCGGCATCCACAAACACTCCGAGTCCGACTTCGATGGCTGCGGTCTCCAGGACATTGCACCGGTGCCCCGCGCTGCTCATGAAGCCGTACCCGTTGGGTGCATAGAACAGGCGCTCCATCACCGCGGAAGGTGATTCCTGCGGACTGGTGGTCGCATAACCGACGTTTTCGAACGCGGTGACCCACGGTTGGGACGAGGGCAGGTTCTGGAACGGATAGCTGCTGCCGGTGAACGCGGGCGAGTGGTGGGTTTGGTGCTGCAAGGGCAGTCCTATGGTCGCCATTTCGACGGCCCACGCTCGGGCGTAGGCATCCAGGTCGGGGTGGCGCTGTAGGGCGGCCACGCCTCGTGATTCTCGCTCGGCATTGATGATCTTGAGGTTCTCGCTCTCGTAGAGCTCGCCCAGTGAGGGAGCGGCAACCTGCGGCGTCTCACACGATTCCTGCAGCGGATCGGCAGCGTCGGGTTCGCAGTAGTCGACGCCATCGTCGCCGTAGAGCAGGTCGGTGCCATTGTTGCCGAACAGTTTGTCTTCGTCGACACCGCCGCGCAGGACGTCGGTGCCTCGGCCGCCGAGGAGGCGATCACGTCCGGATTCGCCGTACACCTCGTCGGCGCCGGCCTGGGCAACAAGAACGTCCTGTCCGTTGCCGCCGTACAGCACGTCGTGACCAAGATCGCCCTTGATGCGGTCGTTTCCACCGTTGCCCCAAACCTGATCGTGACCCTTCCCGGCGAGAATGAAGTCCGGGCCCGGTCCGCCACAGATGATGTCGTTGCCTTCGCGGCCGTAGATCGTGTCGGCGCCGGCCATCGCCACGATGACGTCCACGCCGTCGGTGCCTACGAGAACGTCCGCGCCGTCCGTTCCAACGATGGTGGCATCCAGGCCGTTGCAGGTGGGCGTGGCCTGTGCGCTGGACGGTGAGGCGATGAAGGTGAACCCGAGGAGAAGAACGGCGACGATCGTGGGAATTGTCCACCCACTTCGTTGTCGACTCTCGATCCTCATCGGCCTCTCCCGGGCGTGTGCGTCCCCTACATCTACGGCAGAAATCGATTTTGGATTGACTGAAAAATCAAGGAAAAGCACCAAACAAGGCACAATTTGAGTCGTTCGGCTCAAGTGAATGTGGTCGCCGCCGACCCAGATTGGGATGGTGAGTGAACACGACATGCACTTGCACCGGGACCTCCGGGTGCAGACCCGAGACTTCGCTGAACGAATCAGCGGACCAATGGTGGCGAAAGCGGCCGTCGTCGACGGCCTGCTCGATCTCCGCAACCTCGGCCGGGGCCGCGACCTCGGACTCGAGTTGACGGTGGACGAGATGCTTGAAGAGATACCGGCCGGTCGACAGATCAGTTCCGAATGGTGGATGAACTGCCTGAACACGGTCGCCGACCACGCCAACTTCCTCGCTGCCGGTTACCCCGCAGCCATTCCCGCGCTCGCCAGCTGATTCCGCCGTCTCGTAGGCTCCTTCACAACCGAAGGGGATCGACGAGATGGACAAAGCTCGTGCGAAGGCATTCGCGGGAACAATGATCGGCGTGATGAACGGCGGCGCGCTGGCACTGATGTGCAGCATCGGTCACCGCACCGGGCTATTCGACTCGATGGCGGGTATGGACCCATCGACCAGTCAGCAGATCGCCGATGCAGCCGAACTCGACGAGCGATATGTCCGCGAGTGGTTGGCGGCCATGGCGTCCGGGCGAATCGTCGACTACGACGCCGACGCAGAGACCTTCGTCCTACCGGTCGAACACCAAACACTGGTCACCCGCGCCGGCGGGCCATTGAACATCGCCAGCGCGCTGCAGAACATGGCGCTGCTCGCACAGGTCGAAGACGACGTGGTCGAGGCGTTCCACACCGGCGCCGGTGTCCCCTACAGCCGGTTCCCGAAGTTCGGCGCCATCATGGCCGAGGAGAGCGCCGCCCGATACGACAAGGCGCTGATCAGCGAGATCATCCCGAACATCCCCGATGCCGTCGAGAAGCTCACGGCCGGTGCGACGTTGGCCGACGTCGGCTGCGGCCAGGGACATGCGTTGCTCCTGATGGCCAAGGAGTATCCGAACAGCACGTTCACGGGGATGGACTTCTCCGCCGAGGCAGTCACCCACGCCAACGAGCGGGCCAAGGAGCTCGGTCTCGACAATGCACACTTCGTCGAACGGGACGCGGCGCAGATCGGCGAGATCGACGCGTACGACTTCATCACCACGTTCGACGCCATCCACGATCAGGCGTATCCGCATCAAGTGCTGGAAGGAATCCACGCCGCACTGAAACACGACGGCCACTACCTCTGCGTCGAACCAAAGGCCGAATCGAATCTGGCCGACAACATGGACGACCCGGTTGCGCCCTACGTCTACACGATGTCCACGATGCACTGCATGAGTGTCTCGATCGCCGGCGGCGGCGAAGGCCTGGGCACGGCGTGGGGGACGCAGCTGGCGATGCAATACCTCGCAGACGCCGGGTTCACCGGAATCACCACCCACGAAGTGCGCTCCGACCGTACCAATACCCACTTCGTGGCGAACAAGAACTGAGTCAGACCCCGGAGTGTGTGACCGATATCGAAGTGGGAGATCGGCGCACTTTTCGCTACGCTCCTATGGTCCTTCGGGGATGGTGTAATTGGTAACACAGCTGTTTCTGGTACAGCCATTGGGGGTTCAAGTCCTCCTCCCCGAACTATCCGGATAACCTCCGGAAAGACATAACTGCGGTTCACGCCGCAGCACCTCTGCCCCGTTCGTCTAGCGGCCTAGGACGCTTGCCTCTCACGCAGGTAACACGGGTTCAAATCCCGTACGGGGTGCAAGTTGGAAGTGCCGGCCCATTCGGGTCGGCACTTCTGCGTTGACGCCGTGGTTGTGACGTAGCTTTGGTCCGTGATCCACGACTTCTATTCCGACACGAAGACGAAGCCGACAGCCGAGATGCGACGGGCCGTGCTCGACTGCGTTGTCGGAGATGAACAGAAGAACGAGGACCCGACGACGACCGAGCTC
>SHLQ01000202.1 GCA_004282895.1 Acidimicrobiales bacterium | reverse complement strand
CAAATCGGACGGAGCTGCGGCCGGAGCTGGATCGGGTCTGGCCACGGTCGGTGCTTCCGCGATATCCGGTGCCGCCTCGGTTGTCGTGGTCGGGTCAACCTCGGCCACCGTTGTTGGGGAGGCTGACTCCTCGGGGATCGAAGTTGTTACCTCGGGCTCATCGATGATGACCGTGTCGTCATCCTGGATGAGAATTGCTGCAACCAGGACGGCCACGACGACCGCGGCAGCCGAGACCATCCACGCAACGTTTCGCCTATTTGTTGATTCTTCGTTTCTCTGCAACATGACAATCTCCACTTCCGATTGGTCGGCTCCTTCGGCGATCCGGGTTCGGAACGCCTCGAAAGCCGTCGATGATGGAGTGGCATGCTCTGCGAAACGACCGAGGCCTTCTTCGATACGTTCTTCGAATCGATTCATGACTCCAGCTCCTTTCGCAATGTGGCGAGACCACGCTTCAGGTGTGATCGCACCGTTGAACCGGGGATATCCATGATCTGGGCAATCTCCGATCCGCGGCATCTGCCGTAGTACTTCAACACGACCACGATTCTCTGGTCCTCTGGCAACGAGTGAACGACCGTCCAGAGAGCTACATCGAATTCGGGGAGTCCGGCAGGCGGTTCCGGCGGCTGCGACTGGCGAACAAACCGCCGCTTGAGCAGCGACCTGCAACCCAGTACAACCGTCGTTCGGAGGTACGCACCGGGCTTGCGGATTTCTGACCAGCGACGATGTACCTCCGCAAAACTGTCCTGCACAATCTCCTCGGCCTCGGCGTTGTTACCGATGATCGTGTACGCCAGTCGAACCATCACCGGGTACTCCGCCCGGAACAGGGCATCGATCGCGGCATCGGCTTCGAGACGCTGTGAGTGTGAAAGCACTTCTTCCATCATCCCCCAACGACTCCTCAGCCCCCGATTGTGTTGCAACGTCTTGGAGAAAAGCGCTGGAGTAGCACAGTGGTCCTCCAGAACGACAGCACACCCTCCGGCTCATCAGGGGTGAAGTTGGCCGACGACAGGCCCCTGCCCGTGAGCCGGCCACGCATGGCACTGAGCACATGAGAGGCTTGGAAATCGTTGATAAATATGGCGAGTTGACTTGCAAAACGAACGTATGTTCGATACACTGTTGCCATGGCAATCGGTGGAGTTCTCGAACCTGGAGCAGACGTCGCGACACTCGAAGCTGCCGTTGATGCCTGCGCCGAGACGCCCGTTTCCTGCCTCTCGGCCCAAGAGCTTTCCGATCGACTTGTCTCACTGACGGCGACCCAAGCGAAGCTCGATGCGGTCCGAATGGAAACGCTTCGCGCAGCGGATGCCGCCAACGTCGGAGCGCTCAACGACCAGCGCAACACCGCCAACCATGTGGCAGCACGCACCCACTCCGACCCGAGTGAGATTCGGGCTGCATCCCGCATCGCCAACTGGCTTGCGGATTTCGACGAGTTGTCCGAGGCACATCGCAACGGTCAGATCACCACCGGCCATCTCGACAAGCTGCGATTGGCAGACAACCCGCGAGTGCACCAACAAATGATCAGGGATCAAGTGAAGCTGCTCGGTTGGATGACCCCATGCCACTTCCGTGATCTCGATGAGGTCATCGCGAAGTGGCTGCAGGGCGCCGACCCCGACGGCGCGGAACCTGCGGCGCATGATCCCTATACCGGGTTGACGATCACGCCATTGCCGGGCGGCATGGCCAAGGTCACGGGACTGCTCGACCCTGTGCAGGCCGCTGCCCTGAGCGACGACATCGCCGCAGAGTCAAAGAAGCTACGCGCCGCCGAACAGGCAGCGGGTACCACGTCCAGCATCCGGAAACGGACACTGAACGCCGTCCTCAATCTGGTTGGTCGTGGCGCCGCCCGGCCCGACGGAACGTTCGCCCGTCCCCGAGTCAACTTCGTCATGAGCCAGCGGGTCTACGAGGACACGCTCGCATGGCTGGAAGACCCCACAGTCAACCCCTTCCCGGAAATCGATCACACACACATCGACAAGAAGTGCCAACTCATCGACGGCACCCCAATTCATCCGCTCTACGCAATTGCCGCGACAGTGACCGGAACTTTTCGAAGAATCGTCTACTCGGCCCGAGGAAGACCGATCGAAGCATCGTTCGACAGTCGGCAAATACCGGACTGGATGAGAGACATCTCGCTCATCGCCTCCAACGGAAAATGCGCCAATCCGGTCTGTGACTCACCGTTCCATTGGCTTCATGGCGACCACATCACGCCCTACTCCCACACCCAGGACACCAGCGTCGCCAATACGCGCGACCTTTGTGAGATGGACAACGGCTGGCGCGGCAACGACGTCACTCGCGGAGTTTGGCCGGCATCGATCGATTGGACCGATGCGGACGAGCCCGACGAATTCGATCCGGATGAAGAACAGATCGCTGACGAAGTGGCACTCGCTCGAGCGAGAGTGCGGAAGATCTTCAACTCCGCCGCCTGAGCGGGCTTCTCCAGCTGACACCGACTCTCGAGTATTTGCGTACAATTGTTACCCTTGGGTAACCGACCGCCTCGTACTTCACGGAGATCACATGGATCCGACATACTCCGCGGAAGCTGAAGCCTTCCGCGACGAGATCAAAGAATTCCTGACCGCCAACCTTCCGGATATGTGGGCTGGTATCGGCGCCCTCGATCAGGACGACATCCACCCGTTCATGCTGGATTGGCGACAGAAGCTCGCCGCCAACAGCCTGTTGGCACCGGCATGGCCGAAGTCCGTTGGCGGCGGCGGAATGTCCGAGCTCGAGCAGGTCATCATGGCCGAGGAGTTCCAGAAGGCCGGGGCCCCGACCGGAGGCCCCAACGACGCCTTCAGTATCCAGATGGTCGGCAACACGATCCTGCAGTGGGGCACTGACGAACAAAAGGCGCACTTCCTGCAGCGCATCATCAGCGGTGAGGACGTCTGGTGTCAGGGCTACTCCGAGCCCGACGCCGGCTCCGACCTCGCCGGCCTCGGCTGTCGGGCCGTGCTCGACGGCGACGAGTGGGTCATCAACGGCCAGAAGATCTGGACCTCGGCGGGACAACACGCCAACTGGATCTTCGTCCTGTGTCGTACCGATCCCGACGCACCCAAACACCGTGGCATCAGCTTCCTGCTCTGCCCGATGGATCAGGAGGGACTCGAGGTTCGACCGATCGAAATGCTCTCCGGCGACGCCGACTTCAACGAGACCTTCTTCACCGATGCTCGTACGGCCAAGGAGAATGTCGTCGGCGAAGTGAATGGCGGCTGGGCGGTTGCCATGACCTTGCTCGGCTACGAACGAGGCGAGAGCGCCGCCACCATGCCGATCATGTTCCGGGCAGAACACGACAAGCTCGTGGCCCTCGCCAAGGAGATGGGCAAGGACAACGATCCGGGTATCCGCGACCGTCTGACGAAGCTCTTCATCGAATGTGAAATCATGCGGCTTCTCGGTATGCAGACGCTCACGAAGTTCCTCGCCGGTGGCCAACCAGGACCGGGCGAGTCGATCTTCAAGCTCTACTGGAGCGAGTACCACAAACGCATCACCGAACTGTCGCTCGACATCCTCGGCCCCGCCGCGATGACACCCGATCACATTGCGAAGACCAGCTTCCATACCGACCTGCCCGGCGCCGAGAACGACGCCGGTTCGTGGGTTGGTGCGTTCTACAATGCCCGAGCCGGCACGATCTACGCCGGTACCTCCGAGGTGCAGCGAAACATCATCGGAGAGATGGTCCTCGGCCTGCCCAAGGAACCAAAACCCGCACGGGCGTAGCGGCCTGCAATGCACCACAGCGCCGGCATTTTGGTCGTCAATCCTTCTGGCGACCTTCTCTTGGTGCACCCCGGTGGACCCTTCTGGGCCAATCGGGACTTGCATGGCTGGTCGGTGCCGAAGGGTGAGTTCGATCCGGAGACCGAGGATGCCGAGGCGTGTGCCCGCCGCGAGTTCGCCGAAGAGCTCGGTCAGGCCATACCCGATGGTGAGCTGATCGAGCTCGGCGTGTTCAAGACCTCGGCCAAGTTGCTGCACATCTGGGTGCTCGAAGCTGACCTCGACGTGAGCACGATCGAATCGAACACGTTCACGATGGAGTGGCCGCGCGGCTCAGGCGAGATGCAGTCGTTTCCTGAGATCGACAAGGCCGAGTGGTTCCCACTCGACGTGGCCCGAACAAAGATCCACAAAGGGCAGGTGCAGATCGTTGACGCTGTGGATCAGTTGCTGCGAACGAACTCTGCGAACGCCGCCAAATAGTCGCTCAGCTCTTGAAGGGTCTCGGGGTCGATGAGCTCGCCCGCCTCGTCCAGCTTGTCGTTGTAGCGGCCAATGCCGAGAGGCTTGAAGAACGGGAAGTCGCCACTCATGTGTTCATACGTCGAAGTGAATGCTTCGAGCACACCAGCGCCAGCTCGACCTCCCAGCGTCGTCGCCACCGCAGTAAGCGGTGTTCCATCGAGGGATCGAGGCGGACGGGAAAGCCAGTCGACGATGTTCTTGATCACCGCGGGAAAGGAGCTGTTGTACTCCGGCGTGAAGTAGATGACCGCGTCGGCGTCACCCACGGTTTCGTGGAGCGCAGAGACACTCACCGGAACGCCGGCTTCCTCGACATCGCCGTTGTAGAACGGGATGTCATCGATCGGGTAGATCGAGATCTCCATACCTTCGGGGGCAGCGGCGGCGGCTGCTCTCGCCGTGGCGGCGTTGACGGAATTGTGACGAAGCGAGCCGACAAAGGCGACCACATTCAGATGCTGCATGACGGCCAACGCTAGCGATGTGGAAGACTTTCGAGTCATACCCATGGACCTTCCCATCAACCCGCCACTGAAGCCGATGCTGGCCAAAGCCGTCGACGAACTTCCTGATCGCGAGCTCTCCCTGGAACCGAAGTGGGACGGGTTCCGATGCATCATCTTTCGGGACGGTGAGGAGGTCTTTCTCGGGTCTCGCAACACGAAACCGCTCAATCGATACTTCCCGGAGCTGATCGACCCCATACGGGAGTGTTTTCCTGATCGGTGTGTCATCGACGGTGAACTGATTGTCGCGATCGACGGCACGCTCGACTTCGATGCTCTCGGTCAGCGCATCCATCCCGCCGAGTCGCGGGTCAACATGTTGGCCGAGGCCACGCCCGCCGAGTTCGTTGCCTTCGACATGCTCGCCGACGACACGGAGTCATTACTCGACACGCCATTCGAACGGCGACGAGCCGCCCTGGAGACGATCGCCGGCAGTTTCGCCTCCCCGATTCATCTGGCGCCAATGACCAGGGACAGAACTCTGGCGATGGAATGGTTCGAGACGCTCGAGGGCGCCGGACTCGACGGCCTGATCGCCAAGCCGGTCGAAGGTATCTACGCCCCCGACAAACGCACGCAGTTCAAGCTCAAACACGTACGCACAATCGACTGTGTCGTAGCGGGTTATCGCATCCACAA
>SHLQ01000201.1 GCA_004282895.1 Acidimicrobiales bacterium | reverse complement strand
GGGTTGATGTCGATCTTTGGTCAGCTCGAGTCCACGGCGAACTGGCGCAGGGTCGCAGAGGAGCTGTGGCCGTTCGTGGGCGCGAGCCCTTCGACCGATATGGGGCGGGCCATCGAACGATGGGGCCGAGCCTCCGGTCGGCGTCAGGCATACGGCGGCCTGTAGCCGTCCGCCGATACTTCCGCTAGAACAGACGGTGTGCTGATCGTCGTTTCCCCCGCCAAATCTCTCGACTACGAGACTCCTCTCGCGACAAAGAAGTATTCGCAACCGGTGCTACTCGACGAGAGTCAGGAACTGATCTCGGTCATGGCGAAGAAGACGCCGGACGAGATAGCAAAGCAGATGCATATCAGCGATTCGCTGGCCGAGCTCAACTTCCAGCGCTTCCAGGAGTGGGAGCGCCCGTTCACACCGAAGAACGCCCGACCCGCGCTGCTCGCGTTCCATGGCGACGTGTACACGGGTATGGATGCCCCCAACTCGTTCACCGAACGCGACTACACCCATGCCCAGAAGACGTTCCGTATTCTCTCGGGCCTGTATGGCGTGTTGCGCCCCTTGGACCTCATGCAGCCGTATCGCCTCGAGATGGGAACGAAGCTCAAGACCGCTCGCGGTGGCGACCTCTACTCCTTCTGGGGTGACACGATCACCGACACTCTCAACGAAGACATCGAGGCCAGCCCCGGCGCCCATGCGTTGATCAACCTGGCCAGCAACGAGTACTTCTCGTCGGTGCAGCCGGACCGCATCAACGCGCCGATAATCAGCCCCGCCTTCCTCGATCGCAAGGGCGATGACTACAAGATCATCAGCTTCTTCGCCAAGAAGGCGCGGGGTTCGATGAGTGCGTTCATCATCCGCAATCGCGTGAAGACACTGAAGGGTCTGAAGGACTTCGACGGGATGGGCTACCGCTACGACGCCGAGCGATCCACGTTGGATCGACCGGTCTTCATTCGCTGACCGCTACCGCTGAGGCGTCCACCGGAACGATTTCAGCGTGACGAGCAACCCGAACGCGCCCCAGGCCAGAATCACGAGCCAGTGTTCCCACGGCCACGTCACCCCGTCGATGAACGGGTTGTAGTGATCCTGTAGTGCGCGGGCCTGATGTTTGATCGGGAAGATGTTCGCAACGGTGCCGATGGAGTCGGGAATCTGTTCTGCCGGAATGAAGACATCACTGATGAAGTACAGCGGCAACATGATCGCGTTCGTCACCGCCGGTGCCGCATCTTCTGAAGGAATGATGCTGGTCAGGCCGAGGCCCATCGCCGAGAAGCACGCGGCCCCGATGATCAACGAGATCAGCAATGCAGGGATGGTCTCCCAGTTGAACGACACCTCGAAGACAAGCCATCCAATGAAGGTGATGATGATGGTCATCAGGACCGAGAGAACAAATCCGGCGATTCCCTGACTGACCACAAACACCCACGGTGGAATGGGAGTGCCGCGGACGCGTTTGAGCATGCCCCGCTCCCGCCGGCCGACCATCGTGATCGCCAGATTGACCGTGGTCGCCGAGATCAAGGCCAGGGAAAGAATGCCGGGTACATAGAGCGTGGCGACCTTGGCTCCGTTGTTCAGCGTCTCGTTTCCGAAGATCGACGTGAAGATGAACAGGAAGATCAGCGGCAGAATGAGGGTGAAGAAGGTGGCGGCCGGGTTGCGCCGAAACACCATGAGGTCGTAGCTGACCTGGTGGGATAGGCGCTTGAACATGCTCATTCGCCGCCTCCACTGTCAGTGAGTCTGAGGTACACGTCTTCGAGTGTCGGTCGAGCAACGTTCAGCTCGGCGAGGTCGATCGAGTTCTCGATCGCCCAGCTCGTCAGCGCATGAAGGTGCGCCATGACGTGCGTCGTTTCCACGATCGCCATACCCGTGACGTTGTCCCGGGTAATCGGAAGCAACGAGGGCGGTGCGGGTTCGGAGGGCGTCGGCTTCCAGGTGATTCGGGTTGTGGCGTCCACCTGTTCCGCCAGTTCGTCCGCGGTTCCCCGGGCGACGATTTCACCTCCGCCGATCACGACGATCCGATCGGCCAGGTGTTCGGCTTCGTCCATGTAGTGGGTTGTGAGCAGCACCGTGTTGCCGAGCTGGCGCAGGCTTTCGATCATCTCCCAGGACTCGCGTCGAGCCGACGGGTCGAAGCCGGTTGTGGGTTCGTCGAGGAACACGAGCTCGGGGTCGCCGACCAACGCCATGGCGAGATCGAGTCGACGTTTTTGGCCTCCCGACAGCTTGCGGTTCCGGACATCGGCGCTGTCGGTCAGTCCAACAATCTCGAGGACCTCTTCGGGATTGCGAGGAGCCGTGTAGTAGCCGGCCTGCATGGTGACGGCCTCGCGGGCCGTGAGAACAGAGTCAGCTTCGCTCTCCTGCAACACAATGCCGATGCGTTCCCGCCAGGACAGCGGCGCCTTCTCCGGGTCGACCCCGAGAACGTGCACCTCGCCGGCGTCGCGATCGCGGAAGCCTTCAAGGATCTCGATGGACGTCGTCTTGCCGGCGCCGTTTGGACCGAGGAAGGCGAGAATTTCGCCTTGGGCCACGTCCAGGTCGATGCCCTTGACGGCTTCGAACTCGCCGTAACGCTTGACCAAACCCCGCACTTCAATCGCAGATTGCATCCCGGCAGGTTAGAAGGGGTCTGACCCTTTTTTGGAAAAAGGGGTCAGACCCCTTTGCTACCAGTATTCGGGTTCGCGCCAGTCTTCGATCCGGCTGGGAAGCACAACGAGCGCCGAGCCGAGGAGGATCAGTAGAAGCGCGAACAGCGCCATCGGCCGGGAGTTTGCACCGGTGACCGACAACATGGGTGCGGCACGGAAGCCGAAGTTCAGGTTGTCGATCTGACCGCCAACGGTGATCGTTGTGATCTTGTCGAAGTTGTTGTCGGGATCGGCGGTCTGGATCGGGAATCCACCGAGGCCCTCGAACATCTCGACGATGCAGGCTTCTCCGACGACGGCGGTGAGTTGGTATGGGCTCGCCGTGACGGTCGAGGAGATGATGTCGTCGGCAGTGTTGAACACGCCGTCCGGCCCGGCGCACGTCAGCCTGACGGTTACGCCGGAGAGATCAGGCTCACCGGCATCCTGCACGCCGTTGGCGTTCTTGTCGTCGAAGACGGTTCCGTTGATCGTTGCCGTCGGCTGCGCTTGATAGGTCACGACTACCGCTGCTTGCGTCGGTCGGCCGTCACCGTCTTCGATCAGGTAGAGGATCTGCGTTGGGTCGCCGACAAATCCAGCATCGGGTTTGAACGAGACGCGCCCGGCAACGTTGTTGGTGCGCCACACGCCTTCGCCGGCGACAACCAGTTCGTCGGCGAAGCCGTCACCATCGGTGTCGACGCCGCCAACGAGTTGAAGAGTGGCGGGGAGCACGGCGTCGCCGACCGTGTCGTTGCTGACGACGTTGACGACCACACGAGTGCCGAACGGATTGTCCAGTGAGGTGTCGTCAACGGCGGCCGGTGGATAGTCGATTGCCAGCTCGCCCGGCTGGGAGACGATGCCCTGGTCGTCGGCGACCGTATAGAGCACCGGGGTTGGATTGTTCGTGAAGCCTGACTCGGGCACAAAGGTGATTGTTCCGATGACCCGATCGACAGTCCAGGTGCCTTCACCTGAGACGATGAGCTGGTCGAGTGCGCCGTCGCCATCGAGATCGGTGCCACCAAGGATGTTGACCGAAGTTGGATCGATCGATCCGTCTGGATCGGTGTCATCGCTGGTCACATCGGCGACGATTGGTCGAGAAGGATCGGCCGGTTCGTTGACGACAATGGTATTTGCGCCAGCGATGGGCTTCAGCAATGTGGTCACGGTTGGGTCGTCGGGTTCGCCGTCGCCTTCGGTGTCAACATCGGTTGGATCGGTCGGGTCGTCGGAGATGTCAGCGATCGGAGTGCCTCCGGGTGAGAGCGCCGTTGCGGTGGCCGAGCCGATGACCTGCTCGGCGGCAAGATCGGCAGCAGTGATCGTGTGGGTCGCTACGCAGGTGAGTGTCGCGCCGGGCGCCAGGGTCAGCGGCAGGGTGTCGGGCGAGCAGTTGATGGATCCGGCGTCGAGGCCTGCTCCGGCGATGTCGAGACCGGTGAGCGTGGTGAGTCCCGAGTTGACGACCACGATCGTATAGTCGATGGGATCGCCCTCACCGGCTGTAGTCGGAGCGGAGGCGGTCATGATCACCTGAAGAGCGTTCGTTTCTGGGAGTTGGGTGACCGTCGGATCATCGGGTTCGCCGTCAGCTTCCGTGTCGACGTTGGCTGATTCGTCAGGGTCATCACTGATGTCCGAGACCGGCGTGCCGGATGGATCGGTTGCGTCAGCGGTCACCGAGCTCACGACGGAACCGGCGTCGAGATCTGCTTGGACGAGCGTGTGAACGGCCGTACAGGTGAGTGAGGCGCCGGGCGCAAGGGTGGAGGGCAGGACGGTCGGGCCGCAGTCGATTGATGCGTCGGCATCGGCCAGGGAGTTGGTGAGGTCGATGTTGTCGAGCGTCAGCGCGCCAGTATTGGTCGTGGTGATCGTGTACGTGATGGTGTCGCCGACGAGTCCCGATCCAGCGAGGATGTCGACGTTTGTCACCTCGAGCTGAGCGTCGGCGGGAAGTGGTGTCACGGTTGGGTCGTCGGGTTCGCCGTCGCCGTTCGGGTCGATGTTGGTTCCATCGGCTGGGTCATCGCTGTCATCCACGACTGAAGCGCCGTCTGGATCCTCGGCCGAGACAGTCGCCGTATTCGTAACCAGCCTGGCGTCGATCTCCGATTGGGTGATGCTGTGTGTCGTCGTACAAATCAGTGACTCACCGGGGGCGAGCGCTGCTGGCAACACGACCGGTGAACAGTCGATCGCAAGGTTGGCGTCGACCAGTGAGTCGGTGAGCGAAATTGTGGAAAGGGTGACGTTGCCGGTGTTGACGACAGTCAGCACGTAGTCGACCGTGTTGCCCGCAACCACCGTGCCGTCGAAGACGTCCGCGTTTGTGAGGCTGATCGAAGGCGACTGCGTAAGGATCGAGACCGTCGGATCGTCGGGCTCGCCGTCCGCGTCCGGGTCGATGTTCGTCGTGATGTTCGGATCGTCCGACAGGTCAACCACCGAGGATCCGCCCGGATCGGTGCCAGTGGCCTCGGCGGACGAGACGATCTGTCCGGCGTCAAGGTCGGCCTGGGTGATCGTGTGTGTGCCGATGCAACTCACCGAAGCACCAGGTGCGAGGTCAAACGGTTCAACGGGTGAACACACGAGACTCGCATCGACGTCGCCGACGTCATTGACCACGGAGATGCCGGTCACCGTGAGGTCGCCCGTGTTCTGCACGACGACCGCATACGTGATCATGTCTCCAGCTGATCCGCTGCCGCCGATGACATCGGCCTGCGTGACCTGAAGTTCTGAAGCCGCCGTGAGTGGGGTGGTGGTTGGGTCGTCGGGGTTTCCGTCGGTGTTGGGGTCGGTGTTGGTGGGGT
>SHLQ01000200.1 GCA_004282895.1 Acidimicrobiales bacterium | reverse complement strand
CCGCGAGCCAAAGATTCATCCGCTCCTCGGGCGGCGTCGCGAGCGGAGTCAATCTGCGTTTCGATGACCGCATTGAGCTCGGGATTGTGGGTCTCGTACTGCTGTAGGCAGAGCTCAAGAAGCTCCACGGCGGACAGCTCGCCGCTCGCCAGCAACCGCCGTTGCTCCACAGCAGACAGAAGGGCGACATTCACGCAGACAGTGCTACCACGTGTTCGCTCGCTAGCGAATACGTTCGGGCGGGGCCTCTGAGGCTTTCCCCACGTCGATTCGTTGGAGGGTTCCCTCTCGCTGGCGCCTGTTGATCTCCACCGGAACGGTGGCCGACAACTCCTCGACCCGCAGCCGCGCAGTGGCCGGAACGATCCGGCCGGCGTCGCCGATCGCCGCGTGGCGCGCACCCACCGCCAGCTTTTTGTTTCGCTGGTGGGGCTGAAGTTCGTTCATCACCTCGGGCGTCAGATCACCATCGAACACAAGGACACCCTCACGCTCCGCAGCCTCCATCAACTCCTGACCAGCCACCGTTCTCGCGATGATCGCATTGACGCCTGGATCGATCTCCGACTCGACCCGGTCGGGAGAGCCGCCCGGCCATGTGTCGCTAACGGCCAGGTCGCTGGCCTCACCGATGCCATCGGGACAGATCTTGCAGCGCCACGGCAGCGACCACTGCGTTTCGTCATCACCCCAGTAGTCGAGGTAGTGGCGCTCGACCCGTTGGTCCGGCGCCTCAGCGACCGTCGGACCGGGACAGCCACGTCCGCGGTACCTCAGGCTCGTGAGCGTGGACGGGTCGATGCCATTGGTCTCGAGGAACCGGTTGGTGAAATCCGGCGTGGCGAACCCGCCGCAGACCATCGTGAGCCAGTACTTCACGAGCTCATCAACCCGGTTGTCGTGTCGGGCGTAGTTCCGCAAAGCCGTCACGTCACAGGGTTTGGCGATGACTGCGAACGGCTCGCCACGGTCGAGAACCTCGTCAACGTCGATCAGTGTCGCGGTGGGTCCGTACCGCGACCCGGCCGCGTCGAGAACCTGGGCGTGAGTGAAGCTGATCGTGCGTTCACCAAAGCTGGGATTTGTGGTGGAAGCTGTTGCGTGGAGGACAAAGCTCACCCGGCCGCTCGTCAGGAGGAACTGACCCAGGGCGGTGAGGACCCCGCCGGTCGACCCCTCGAAGCGGACGTTCGGATCACCAGCCCACGCGCGGGTGATCCGCCGCCACGGACCCCATACCGGATCGACCGAAGTGCTCGGCTCAAGCAACTGTCCCGGCAACCCCTCCATGCGCGTGCCGGGACACACGTCATAGATCACGTCGACGGTCTCATGCGTCAAGCGGCCGAGGACCACTGGCCGCTCGTAGCCGCTGGCGACCTTCTCGACCGACACGACCTCCGGCCCGGCGATCGCCTGACAAAGGCCACAGCCGATACATAGACCTTGCTCCACGATCGCGTCGAGACGTTCCTTCGGCGAACTCATGAGCGGACGTTACTTTGCGTGTGCTGTGCACCCGCTACTCTGATCGCTGGCGGCGCAGAGAGAGATGTTGCCATGCAGAAGGTGCTACTGGTCGAAGACCACGCGATGATGCTCGACGGGTTGATCGCTGTCTTCTCGCTCGATGATCGCATCGAGGTGGTGGACACCGCCGAGTCGATTGAGGCATTCGAAGAACTGGTCGAATCCACCGAGGCCTCACTGATCATCGCCGACTATCAGCTCAAGGACGGCGTGGGCACCGAGATCCCACGGCGGCTCGAAACTCATGGCAAATCGATTCCGGTGCTGTTGATGTCCGGGGTGGCATCGGAACGCCTGCTCGACCTCGCCATCGACGCGGGCTGTTGTGGATACATTCCGAAATCGATGCGGTCCAAAGACCTGATTGGCGCCGTTCTGGCGGTCGCCGATGGCGGGTCCATCTTCCCCCTCGAGGCGGTCAGCCACCGGTCGACGGGATCGGATCGTTTAGGACTGACCGATCGCGAGTCCGAGGTGCTGTCGCTGCTCGCCACGGCAATGAACGCACAGAAGATCGCGGTCGAACTCGATGTGTCGGTCGCGACCATCCGAAATCACATTCGCTCGATCCTGATCAAGCTGGGGGCGCGGTCGCAGTTGGAGGCGGTCCTGACGGCGTTCAAGCTTCGTCTGGTCGATCCGCCACTTCGATGAGAGCGCGGTTGGGCATCATGCCCATATAGACCAGCGTCGAAAATGACCAATATTGGCTAGACGCGGGGCACGCTTGCCGCCACGGTCGTGCCGCTGCCCGGCTGGGACATCAACTCGAACATCCCGTCGGCGAACTCGGCTCGCTCCTGCATCATCAACAGTCCATAACGATCGTGTTCGACTTCGTCAGGATCGAATCCAATCCCGTCGTCCGTGACCGACACACCGACGTGCTGACCTCGCATGGCGACACGCACCGTGACGGCCTGGGCTTTCGCATGCAGTTCAATATTCTCAATGGCTTGTTTGGCGATTCGATAGAGCACTGCCACGGCTGTTCGTGGGATGTCGTCGGTGGTCGCGTCAATCAACTCGACATCCCATCCATTTTCGGCACCAACGCGGCGGAGCAGCGTGTCGATCGCACCAACCAGCCCGCCGGTATCGACCGACAGAGGGTGAACATCCTGCACAAAGTCCCGCAGGCTTCGGGCCGCCTCCGCAGCGTGGTCAGCAAGATTCTTGAGTGCCGCCTTGAGCTCCTCATCCTCGATCCGCTGGGAGGCCGCCTCCAACTCATGCATGAGGGCAGTGACCCGCTGCAGGCTGTCGTCGTGAATGTCCGCGCTGATACGCCGCCGCTCCCTGTCCTCTGAAAAGACAAGCTGCTCCAACAGGTCGCGCTGCACGCGACCCGAACGCTCCCGCTTCAAGCGCTCGCGGGCCGTCATCATTGCGCCCTGCGCCACCCGAGCAGCGCCCAGGACCACTTCGGCGCTCAGCTCGTCGAAGTAGCCGAACCCCTCATTGAACTCCGCGGTCATGAAGCCGATCGGGTCGAACGCGTCGCCGAACATCGGCGCGATCACGATGCTGTCAATGCGCGCGGCGTCTGCGATGTTGCCGGTCCGCGGGTCCGTGCGAGCGGTGTTGATACGGACGAAGGACCTGGCCTCGATCGCTTCCGCTATCACCCCATCGTCGCGTCGAACCTTGAACCTCGAGAAGTTCTCCGCGATATCGGGCGGGTTTCCGAAGTTGTAGGTCGCGTGGAAGTAATTGCCCTTCAGTACGAAGATCGATGAGCGATCGCAGCCCACGGCAATTGCGGTCTCTTCACACACCTTGGTCAGACGCTCGGCCAGTGGCTGGCTGGAGCTGAGCGCCTCGCCGAGCCGAATGAGGCCGCGAATAACCGCGTGGGCATCCGGTCCGGCAGGTCTGTCCATGGTGAAAGAGTATCGGTGCCTGCCATGCCCCGTTACTCTGAAAATCGTGACGACCATTGACCGAGCGGAAGCGAACGACAGCGGCATCCTCGTGTGGATGTCGGACAAAGCGCAACCGCTCGAACTGTCGTGGATTTGGGTGCGTGACCACAGTGAGGACCCGACCTCGCTCGATCCGGTCAACCGTCAGCGCGAGGTCGACACATTCTCACTCGACAGGACGTCGATGGCAAAGAGCGTCGACCTGGTCGATGGGCGCGTGCAGGTCGAGTGGACCGATGGCTCGCCCACGTCGCTCCTCTCCTCAGGACTATTGAGCTCACTCTCCCCCGCCGCGCCGATGGCGCGTCCATGGCGCTCACCGTCTGAGCTCGAGGTCGAGTTCGTTCCCTTTGATGAGGTGATGCACACGAACGCCGGTTTGCGTCGCTGGTTGGAAGCGATCGGACGAAACGGATTCGGGCTCGTCAGCGGCGTGCCTACCGATCAAGCGTCCGCGCAATCATTGGCCAGTCGTATTGGGTATGTGCGTCGGACGATTTTCGGTGACATGTGGACGTTGTCGTCGGAGGTCGTCGAACATGCCGACTCCGCCTATGGTTCCGCGACGCTCGAGCCGCACACCGACGGCTGCTACAGCCACGACGGCCCGGGTATGCAGATGTTCGCCTGCAGCGAACGGACGGGCACCGGGGGCGAGTCAGTCATGGTCGACGGATTCGCCGCTGCAGACGTTCTACGATCCATGGACCCGGACTCGTTCGACCTGCTCACACGAGTGTCGGTGCCAGGGCACTACATCGAAGCCGGCATCCACCTGCAGGCGTCTCGACCCACCATCACCCTTCATGCTGATGGCTCGATTCGGCAGGTGACGTTCAACAATTACGACCGGTCACCGTTTCTCCTTCCGGCCGCGGAGATGGCTGCGTGGTACAACGCGTACTCCGCGTTCCACGAGCTTCTCGTCGACGAGGCGTCCTGGTGGACCCACCGCCTGGAGCCCGGCGACGCGCTCATGTTCGACAACTGGCGCTGTCTACACGGACGACTCGCGTACACCGGAACCCGCGTCTTTCACGGGTGTTACGTCAACCACGAGGACCTCGAGAGTCGCTTGCGCGTCACCGCCTGACCTGCGTTACCGTTCTGACATGTTCAGACATTGTGTGATGTTCAAATGGGCCGACGACGCGAGCGATGAGGCAAAGGCTGCCGTGGCCGCCGGCCTTGACGAGCTGGCCAAAATGGACTGCGTGGGCTCCTTCAAGCACGGCGCAGATGCCGGTCTCCGGGACGACAACTACGACTACGTGGCGGTCGGGGACTTCGATTCGATCGCTGCCTATCGGACGTATGCGACCGACCCCGGCCATCTAGAGATGATCGCCAATGTCATCAGGCCGGCG
Organism: Acidimicrobiales bacterium; assembly: GCA_004282895.1. Taxonomy (GTDB): domain Bacteria; phylum Actinomycetota; class Acidimicrobiia; order Acidimicrobiales; family SHLQ01; genus SHLQ01. The sequence continues at coordinate 672 of SHLQ01000200.1, read as the reverse complement.
ATCTCCTCCCGCGTCGCGGTGCAATACCACTACGACGGCTAGTTCGTTGATCGACCAGCTTGTCGACGCAATCGTGGCCGTGGTGGACGTCGCACCCACCTCGCTACCCGACATCGACCGGGTGCAGCGGTCATTGAGACTGCCTCGTCAAGAACCAGTTGCGTCTGGCTTCAACGAGCAGGCCGCAGCGCGGCTCGACGCGGCAGTCGCGTTTGCCCACAACGATGATGACCGCCGCCTGGCGAGGTTGGCCGCCGCCTGTGGATCGAAACTACCGTGGTTCATCGCCTATGCCGATCACACCGAGCCCGACATGGTTGCGCTGCACGAGGGCTATCGGGTGGCGGCAATCATGGGGCCACGCCATCTCAGCGGCACGATCATCACGAGTGATGAGGCATCGATGTACCTGTCGATTCAGGGTCCCGGTGTTCTCTATCCGTCTCACGTACACAAGGCGCCCGAGCTCTATCACGTCATCGCCGGCGAGGGTCTGTGGCAGCGAGGCGACGGCGAGTACACCGCTCAGCCTCCGGGCGCCTGGATCGACCATCCCACGGGCACGCGTCATTCGATGCGGACCGTCGATCAGCCGATGCTCTCCCTCGCCATATGGACCGCCGACCTCGACAGCATCTCCGAAATCGTCCGCACCTGACCGAGAGGGGGGGG
>SHLQ01000199.1 GCA_004282895.1 Acidimicrobiales bacterium | reverse complement strand
CATCCATTGCGTCGCCATCGTCGGTCGAGCTGTCGTCCGTTGAGCTTGCGGTGACCTCGGCCTCGTCGCTACCGCACGCTGCGGCGAACATCGCCAACACGGCGAGCAGCGCGATCAGCACCTTTTTCGTTGATGTCATGTGGGGGAACCCTCCTGTGGATCAAACCCGTTTCTAGCCGGGGTTCAGGGTCGATCCAAGGCGGGCCACGGAATCGAATGACAGAGATGTCATTTCTCTCACCCAGCGCGCGAAGACTCGCGCGGTGCGGGTGATTCAGGCCGGTTCCGGACGCCGCCGCAACCTTCCCACGACGACCACGAGCAGGATCGCCGTGGCCCAGAGCCACAGCTGGAACGGATTGACGCTGGCCGTCGTGTCGACGCTCGCGGCGATGAGAAACCCGACGATGAAGAAGCCGATCTGGAATGACGTCGAGCCGATCACATCGAACATCGTCATGACCCGGACCGCGTTCGAGGAATCGATGCGCCGATGAGCGAGCTCCATGATGCCCGCGCGCATCGTTGTCCTCGCCGCGGTGCCGACGACGATGATGCTGAGCAGCAACGCGCCGGCGGCGTTGGAGGTGACGGGAGCGGCAAAGAGCGCAATAGCGATTGAACATGCCGCCGTCGCTACAGCACCGATTCGAATCACGCCAACGAGATGCTCACCGGGGTCTCGCCACAGCGCGGCCGCGCCGATGCCACCGAAGGCGAGCGCCGCGCCGACCAGACCGAGATTGGCCGCGGGCCAGAGCACGAGTGCGATGTAGGTCAGGAGCAGGGGCCAGCCCGCCAGCGCACTTGCGGGCAGCGCGAGGTAGATGTTCCGCAATCCGGCGGACTTTCTGGATTCATCGGCGGCATCTTTCGCAAGATGCGCATCGACGCCAGCGGAAGTTCCCTCCGGCGCGGGCAGAACGCGCAACAACCAGGACACCCACCACACGAAAACGGCGAGCGCGAAGAGGAAGAGTGCACGACCGGTCTGGCCCAGTTGGCCGAAGAGCACCACAGACACGAGCAACGCCACGCCGGTCGTGGCGCGACCCTGCCCATTGATGATCTGACGTTGCGGGCTCGTCAACACGTAGGAAAGCAGCGGTTGCCACGACGTGGCGAACAGGACGGACACGCCGATCTCGGCGAGGATCGCGACGACGAGCGCCAGCGCAGCGATCGTCGTGCCGGGTTCCGCGAAGCGAACAAGCCCGGCCGTGAGCAACGCCATGGCCCCGAGTAGCCCGAGAAATATCCTCAGGTTGGTTCGAGCCCGCTCGAGCGGAATACGCGCCGCCCAGATCTGCACCGGTACGGACAACGTGCCGAGACCGAGCGCTATACCGATCGCTCGAGGATCGAGGTCGAGGTTCTCGATCGCGAGGATTTGGAAGATCTCACCGCCGTCGATCCCGATCGATGTGCCGGTGAGGGGAACGCAGACGCCGACGAGGAAGAGTCGCCGCGTGAAGGTTGAGAATCCAGCGGCCTCAGGCCCAGAGTCGGTCACACACGTCCAGCCACAGCTTGGTGGTCAGCCGCAGCGACTCGATGTCGATGCGTTCGTTGTGTCCGTGGAACCGCGACATGAACTCGCCCAAACCGATATTGGAGCTGAGCAGCCCGGCGCCGTAGGACGGCACGCCCTTGCGACGGAAGAATCTGGCGTCAGTACCGCCGGTGACCATGGAGGGCAGCACCTTTGCCCCGGGGTACGACATCTGGATCGAGTCCACGAGCGCAGACCACATCGGTGTGTCGGTGCTCGACGCCGTTGACATGCTCTCCTGATCAAAGTAGGGCCGAATCTCGACCGAACCCATGAGCTCCGGACCGATCGCTGTTTGCAGGTGGTTGCGGACGTCCTCCTCGGTCTCGCCAGGGAGAATGCGAATATCCACCTGCAGCTCGACGGAGTCGGGGATCGTGTTGATCTTCGTCCCGCCGTTGATGATGTTGTTGGAGAAGCTGGTGTGACAGCAGGAGTGCAGGTTGCGGGCGAGAGCCGGTTCCATCTCGGCGAGCGCGTCCTCGATCCGCCCCGGGTCGAGCAGTTTGGCCTCCAGCTCGGCGTCGAAGCCCTGCGCCTTGATGCGGCTGGTGAACAGTTCGTCGATGCGGGCTCCGGGGTTGTAGTCCTCGATTCGTCGTACGATCTCCGCGGCCTTGGCGACGGCGTTGTCCGTTCGGTACGGCATCGAGCCGTGGCCCGGTTCGCCGGAGACGGTAACGACCTGGGCCGCCCCGCCCTTCTCGGCCGTGGTGAGCAGCACGGTGATGCCGTCATCGTTCACGAGCGGGGATCCGCCGTATTCGGTGAGGACGTAGTCGCACTGCAACGCATCCCAGCGGTCCTCCACGAGAGGCATGGCCCCAAACCGGCCGCCTGCTTCTTCGTCGGCGACACCGAAGTAGACGATGTCGCCGGGGTGGCGAGTGCCCGACTTTGCGATGTGCCGGAATGCGACCGCCATCGACGACGTGACATTCAACATGTCGACCGCGCCTCGACCCCAAATCTCGTCGCCGATTCGTTCGCCGGAGAACGGATCGACCTTCCAGCCTTCAGGGGACACCGGCACCACGTCGGTGTGGCCCATGAGCATGAGCGCGGGCGCGTCGGGGTCGGTCCCTGGCAGTCGGGCGACGATGGAGTCGCGACCGGGCAGGATCTTCAGGGTCTCGATATCAGCCCCGGTGCCTTCCAGTTCGGTGCGAAGCAAGTCCGCGTTGCGCGACTCATGGCCCGACTCCGGTGTGCCGTCGTTGACACACTGATTGCGAATCATCGCCTGCAACAGTTCGGTGGTTTCGCCGGTGAGGCGATCGAGGGTGGTGTCGTCGGTCATGACCCACAGTAACCCGAGAGGGTTCGTCGTGACGAGGGGTGCGTCTCTGCAGATCTGTGGAGCGTGAGGTGCGTATAGCGCGGCTAAGACTCCACAGAACGGGAGTGAGTGGCGGCTCGGCGTTCGACCTCGCGATTCCACGCCTTGTTCCATGTGCTGGTGTGGGGCCAAATGCACTGGGCCTCCATCAGTGCGGCTTCGGCGTCGAGGCCGAGCTCGTCGATCAGAATCAACCGCAGCACGAGCCCAGTGCGCGAGGCGCCGTGACGGCAATGGAGCAACACGGGGTGGCCGGAACCGCGGGCCTCCGCGATCTCGGTGAGAACGTCGTCGAGCACGTTGACGAGATTCGGATTGGCGTCGCTGTTCGGTGCGTCCTCGAGATGAAAGGTCAGGTGTTCGCCCTCGTGCCCATCGACTCGGCCCTCGTCGTCGCAGAGGGAGAGCACGAGCCCGTGCGGCTGAGCCTCCATGAAGCCGTTGACGCCGTACAGGTTCGACAACCACAGTCCGGGAAGGACTTCCTTGGGGCCGCGTCGACGCCGAGGGTCGTACCAGAGCGGCCGTTCGATCCCGAGGAGACGAAGGGTCAGCCCAGAGAGGTAACGGCGACCCTGACGGCCGTCCGGTGCGACCGTTGTGCACGCAAGGCGGGCCGGGATGGAGCCGATACCTCCCGAGAGCCCCGACATTGCGCCGACGAGCACGGCGAGCTCGTCGCTGGCGGAATCGACGGCAGCAATGAATGGCAACGACGACGCGATGTCGATCGCTTTGGCGACGGTCGGGTCGGACGCGACCACTGCGTCGCCGTCGAGCGCGCCCCGAATGGTCTCGAAGAGCGCAATCGTTGCCCCGTCGGCGAGAAGGGGCGGGCCGGCGGTGGACGAGCCGATGGCCGCTGGAACAGCGACCTCCGGCGGCAGGTCGATCGGTAGCGGGTGACCCGAGAGCAGAGACTCGCCATGCCCGAGGGCGGTCAGGCTGGTCTCGGTCCAAGTGGGGCTCGAGTGCGCACGCGCATCGGCAACCATGGCACCGGTGATGGCACCCATCGCCATTTGCCAGCGATTGTCGCTTGAGGTCACACCCGCGAGGTTAGGGCGACACCCGCACTCAACGTCGAGGCGGTTGGCCGGTCTGGATGAAGTCGAGTGCTGCGCTGACGTTGCGGGCCACGAAGCGTTCGGTCCTCGGAGCCGCGACGTATCGTGCGGCGGCCAGAAGCGGCAGCATCGACCCGGTTGTTTCCGTTTCCTCCATCGCCGCCCACGTGAGCTTCACGAGATGCGCGATCACGATGAAGGCACCTGACGGATCGGCAAACGCGGCGTTGAGGAGTTCGGGCCCGCACGCAGGCCCGGCCGCGGCCACAGCTGCGAGCGCGCCTGGCTCGTCCTTGCGGCGCGCGAGTGCAACAAGGTCGCCGGTGGCGGGTTCGACTGCGGGCTCCGGTTGGGCTCCGTTGCGGCGTTCCGCTCGTCCGCTGTCGAACAGCAACCAGACGGCGAATAGGACGATCCGCGCGGAATGCGGTCCGGGCATGACGTCCCAGGCCCATCTGGCGGCGCGGACGTTGGTTAAGGCATGGGTGATGTCCAGCCAACCGAAACGCTCCTCGGGTTCGAACTCGATGTCGAGGTCGTAGCGGAGCAGACGGCGGGCGGAACCGATCGACAAGGCGTCGAGCAGGCCTTCAATCCCCGCGCCATCAAGGGCTGCGGCGACCGCCTCGTCGATGGGTGCGTCCTCGGCGTCGAGCAGGAGGTCGACGAGCTCGGTCGACAAGGTCCAATCCGCTGACCGCTTTGCGGCCGCCAGTGCGTCAAGGTCGACCGCATCGATCGCACGCGCCGCCTTGCGCATATAGGGCAGCACGTCTTCGCGTGTGCCCAGTGTGAGGGAGTTGGCCAGGTGGGGGAGGAGGGTGCTGGCTCGTTCCCACCCGACGATGTCGAGGATCTCGAATGCCTTCTGGGTGTAGATCGCGCCGTGGCCGTAGTCGAGGTGGTGCTGGGAGACGACCTCGATGAACGCCGCAAGCGCATCGTTGGGGTCGCCAGCGGCCAGCGCGGCGGCGGCTGCCATGGCCCCATCGGCCTCCTCGGCCTCGACCGCAGTCGGAAGGTCGATCGACGCATCCGGCGCGGGGACGGCTCGTGGCGCGTGACCAAGCGCCTCTTCCGACAAGCCGAACACACCTTGAAGCAGCGGTAACGCCTGGTCGTCGTCGGAGCGTTTCATCGCTGTCGTCAGGCAGTCCGCCGCGAGTGCAAGCTGGTGGCCGGGCCCCCATTCGTTGCGCGGAAGTGAGTACTCGAGGCCGGCCCACATCACGTCGGGCACGGCGGCACCCGCGTCCAACAGACGAATCGCGTCGCGCGACATCTGTCCCGCGTAAACCTTGGCGATCGCGGATTCCAGGCTTGGCCACAACACTTCCCGACGTTCCTCGTCCGTTGGGTCGGTGACCGTTACGGAGATGTCGCCGTCCTCGGCGATGGCCACCTGGTGGCAGGCAACGTCTTCCTCGCCCATGAGGCACTGGCCGGTGGCGGCGTCGAACTTCCAGTTGTGCCACTGGCAGGTGACGAGTTCTCCGTCGAGTGCACCAGTCACGAGGCCGTATCCCTCGTGCGGGCAGGCATTGTCCAGGGCGTGGACACCGGAGGCCG
>SHLQ01000198.1 GCA_004282895.1 Acidimicrobiales bacterium | reverse complement strand
GACCGATGGGATCGACCTGAACCCGCTCCATCAGTTGAACCTGATCTCCAAGATCCGGAACCTTCAGGGACGGGGGCCGCTGCTTCGCCTGTTCGGCGTGCAGGTTCTTATGACGCTGGCATTCAGCGCCTACACGACAATCGTTGTCCTGTGGTACGTCGACCGTCTCGGCGTGAGCGAGACCACTGCCGGTCTGCTCCTTGTCGCGGTCGGGTTCTTTCTCATTTTCAACGAGCTCGTGACCGTACGCCTGGCCGAGAAACGCCTGGGCGACTTCAGGACTCTTCTGCTCGGGTTGCTCGTGATGCCGGCGGGCTTCATCGCGGTCCGGTTTCCGACCACGATTGCCTGGTTCCTGCCCGCCTCGTTTCTCCTGAACGTCGGGATGGCCCTGACGCTACCGAGCCTGCAGACGTTGATCACCAACGGAGCCGACGAGCGCCAAGAAGGGGAGGTCCAGGGCATCAACACGAGCCTGGCTGCCGTGTCCGCCACCGGCGCACCCGTTTTTGCTGGTGCGATCTATGCGTCCGGTGGTGGCGAGCTGGCGTTGCCGGTGATCGCCGCTGTCGCCGCGGCGGCGGCCGTCCTCCTCATCGCGAGCGCCCCGGTCATAACGGGCGTGGCCCCCAGGGCGTGCCGTCAGGACCATCTCGAGCACGGCCCGGTGCACTCGTTGGCCATGCACTGCGGCGGTGGCCAGCGTTCGTTCGGGCTGCGTCTCTGGGGTGGTCAACAGGTCGACGACAGCCAGAGCTGACGTTCGCGGACTGATGCGCCTGGCGGTCAGGCCGCGGCTGAACCGTCGGCAATTGCGGCCACTTGTTCCACTGTCATCGCGGCGGCCTCGGCGACAGCCTCCATTGAGAAACCGTGTCCGAGCGCCTGTTGGATTGTGTCGCTGAGGTTGAACTGTGTCAGCTCCCCAAGCTCAACGGACCGATCACCGTGAAGCTCGACGATCGTGACTGCGTTCCTCACTCGCCGCAATGCGCTTCCTATCCAGGCATCGGTGGATGTCATGGTCATGATCGTACTCTCCTACAAATCTCGGTTGCGAGCACGTCGAAGCGGCAGAAGCGTTCCAACTAGCGCATCGATCTCGTCAATTTCCAAATCTGGCAGAAGGCCGGGGTCGGAGGGAGACGACGGCGTGCGGTCAACGGGGTCGCCATAATCATGACGGTCTGTCAGTCGAGCCGAGCGTTACCGCTCGTAGCGAACGATGGTCTGGTCAATGGCGCCGAAGATGCACGATCCGTCGGCATCATACATCTCGATACGGATCTGATCGCCGTACGTCAGAAACGGTGTTGACGGTGCGCCCGACTCGATCGTTTCGATCATGCGCAGTTCGGCAGTGCAGGAATAGCCGACGCCGCCGTCACTGATCGGCTTGCCGGGACCACCGTCGAGCTTGTTGGACACGGTGCCGGAACCAATGATCGAGCCGGCGGCGAGCGGTCGCGTCTTGGCGGCGTGGGCAATGAGCTGGTGGAAGTTGAACGTCATGTCGACGCCGGCGTTGGGTTTGCCGAAGGGATGGCCGTTGAGCGTCGACACCAGCGGCAGGTGAAGCTTGCCTTCGCTCCACGCGTCGCCGAGCTCGTCGGGCGTGACGGCGACGGGGGCAAAGGCTGACGAGGGCTTCGAGTGGAAGAACCCGAAGCCTTTGCCGAGTTCGGCGGGGACGAGACCGCGCAGCGATACGTCGTTCACGATCATGATCAGCTTGATGTGCTCGCCGGACCGTTCGACGCTCACGCCCATCGGGACATCTCCGGTGACTACGGCAACTTCTCCCTCGAAGTCGAGGCCCCAGTTCTCGTCGCCCAGCGGGATGTTGTCGTGCGGACCGAGGAAGGAGTCGGAACCGCCCTGGTACATCAGCGGGTCGGTCCAGAAGGTCTCCGGCATCTCGGCGCCGCGTGCCCTACGAACGAGCTCCACATGATTGACGTAGGCCGAGCCATCCGCCCACTGATACGCGCGCGGCAGCGGTGACGAACACGCGGCCTGATCGAAGGGTTCGCCGCCGTGGAACTTCAGCTCGAGTGCAAGCGCTTCGAGCTGAGGCGCGATGTCGTCCCAGTCGTCGAGCGCGGCCTGCAGCGTCGGCGCAATCGCTTCGGCCGATGCGAAGCGCGTCAGATCATTCGACACAAGAACGAGCGCGCCGTCGCGACCGTGCTTCAGCGACGCCAGTTTCACGAAAGGTCGCCAGTGAATTCGAGCTCGTGGAGCCACGCCGCGTGCCGAGGCGCCTGCTTCGTCTCGCTCCATTCGTCGAGCATCGCCGGCGCCACCCGCTTCAACTCGTCGAGCTGGTCCTGGGTCCGGGAATTGGCGACGAGCTCGAGTCGATGGCCATTCGGATCGAAGAAGTAGATCGACTGGAAGATGCCGTGGTTGATCGGCCCGAGCACGTCGACGCCTTCGCCTTCGATGTGTGCCTTTGCATCCACGAGCGCGTCGTAGCATTCAACTTCCATGGCGATGTGTTGCACCCACTTGGGCGTGTTGTGATCGCGGTCCATGTCTGGCTGGGTGGGCAGCTCGAAGAAGGCCAGGACGTTGCCCATGCCGGCATCGAGGAAGACGTGCATGTAGGGGTCGGGCTCTTTCGTCGACGGAACCTCGTCTTCGGCGAACGCCAACTGAAATTCCATGTTGAGCACGCGTTCGTAGAACTCGACCGTCTCCTTGGCGTCCTTGCAGCGGTAGGCAACGTGATGAATCCGTTTCACATGCATGTGGTCTCCCTTGGCGCTGGTTCTGCGCTGACGTTACCGCGGGAGGTATCCCCGGCGGTCCAGCCTTCACGAAGGCGCTCCGCGCGCCTGTCTAAATACCAAGCGAAGCGCGTATGGGATCCCCGAACAGGATCAACACACCGAGCGCCGTCATCATGACGGTTTGCCAGCCGAACCGATGGTCGAGCTTGGTCTCGAGTCGGTCCATTCGGCGATCAACCTCGGCAAAGCGACGGTTCATCTCGCTGGAGAGTGTGTCGAAGCGACGGTCAACCTCAGCGAATCGTCTATCCATGTCGTTGGCGAGCAAGTCGAACCGCAGCTCGAAGGTGTCGAATCGCGCCTCGATGCCATTGAAACGTTCTGCATATGCGCTGATCGCCGTCGCTGCCTTCATCTGATCAACCGTAGCTTCGCCGCCGGTGATCGTCTGCCCGAAACCCTGGCTATGAATTGTCGAGGGTCAGCTCGGAGCCGTCGTAGGTGCCGTCGAGTTGAACCCTAGGATCCGTCCACTGCACGCCCTGCTCCTCCTCGAAGGCGACAGTGAGTACATCGGGGTTGGCGATGTCGACTGCCGAGCCACCGCACTGGGGTGGGAACGACTCGGCCAGCGCCTCGCAGAGCCTGGCGCCGGTGTCACTGATCACTACGTAGCCGATCACGGACGTAGTGATCGGTACATCGGCCTCCAGCAATTCGGAGATCTCCATCGGGGCGAGGGAGGAATCGCCGGTGTCGGTGTCGGAATCGCTCCCGCACGCCGACGCCACCAAAACGAATAGAACCATAACTGCCAGTCGTGCACGCATGGATTCAGCGTGAGCTTCCGGGCCCGTTTCGGATACGGGCAAAAGTCCTGTCCTCGCCTGGAAGGTGGCAGTCGCATATGACTGGGGCCCGTGGCCTTTGTCGATCTACGGTGGCCAAGACTTGGAGGTTATGGATGGATTTCGCACCGTCAGAGAAGATGAGCACGATGCTCGAGATGATTCGCGAGTTCATGGACCGCGAGGTCATCCCGCTGGAAGGCGAGATGTTGCACGGTGATCCTGAGACGCTCGCGGCCGGCGTTTCGACAGCCCAGGAGAAGGTCAAGCAGATGGGCCTGTGGGCGCCGAATCATCCGGTGGAGTTCGGAGGCCTCGGTCTGAACATGGTCGACCACGGCTTGTTCGCTGAAGCGGTCGGTCGCAGCCCGCTCGGGATGACGGTCTTCGGCACCCAGGCGCCCGACGCCGGCAACATCGAGATCCTCCACAAGTACGGAACCGACGAACAGAAGGAGCAGTGGATGCGCCCCCTCATCGAGGGCAAGATCCGCAGCAGCTTCTCGATGACGGAGCCAGAGACCGCCGGATCCAATCCAACACTCCTCGCAACCACTGCCGTCGCCGATGGCGACGAGTACGTGATCAACGGCCAGAAGTGGTTCTCCTCATCGGCCGACGGAGCAGCCCTTGCGATCGCGATGGTCGTCACCGATCCTGATGCTCCGCCGCACAAGAGGGCGTCGATGATCCTCGTGCCAACAGACAATCCGGGTTTCCACCTGGTGCGAAACGTCAGCGTGATGGGCCACGTCGGGTCCGGTCATGCCAGCCACGCCGAGGTGATTTATGAGTCCTGCCGTGTGCCCAAGAGCAACCTGCTGGGTCCAGAGGGGCACGGTTTCATCATCGCCCAGGACCGACTCGGCCCCGGCCGCATCCACCACTGCATGCGGTGGCTCGGCATCGCCGCCCGCGCCTACGACTTGATGTGCGAACGCGCGAACGAGCGGGTGATCGACATGGATGGCGGCACCCTCGCCGATCGCCAGGTGATCCAGCACTGGGCGGCCGAGCTCGACGCCGAGATCCGTGGCGCCCGTCTTCAGGTGCTCCATGCTGCATGGACGATCGATCGCCATGGCGCCAAGGCCGCCCGCGATGAGATCTCGGCGATCAAGTTCGTCGTGGCCAACACGATGCTGAAGGCAGTCGACACCGCGATCCAGGTACACGGTGCGCTCGGCGTCACCGACGACACGGTGCTGGCCTACTGGTACCGCCACGAACGCGCCGCCCGCATCTATGACGGCGCCGACGAGGTGCACAAGACCAGCTTGGGCCGCCGCATCCTGCGCCGATACGCGACGGCTGGGACCGCCTGACGGTGAGCGTGCGCTGTCACATCCCGTTCGTATTGTTCGGTCCGTGGAGATCCGGTTCAGCTCACTCGCTCAGGCGAAAGCCGTGTATGACCTGATCGAGCATCGTGTCGTGACCTTGCCAGCTGATGCGGTTCTTCCAGAGGAGGAGATCCTGGAGGTACTGGATCTGGTCGCGTTCCAACTGCGCTTGGAACGATTGATCGAGAAGGAAGAGGAGAAGTAGCCTTATGACCATGCCGATGACCCCCGAGCTCCGCCAAAAGCGGATCGCTACGGCACTGACGAGCGTCAAGGCTGCACAGAACGCGCGTCGTCTCTTCGATCATCTCGAAGAGGGGCATCGGGCGAAGACCACGCAGAACGATGATGTCACCCGTGAGTATCTCGAAGAGACGATTCAGCGAGCGATGGGCTACGGCTACCCGGTTGAAGCGGTAGCCGATGCCGCTGCCATGACCACCGCTGAGGTCATCGCCATCGCGGAAGACTCCACCGCTGCGTAACGAACGACGATCGCCCCGCGAGATGTTGGCGGCGCTGTGACATCTCCCCCGTAGGTTCGAAAGATGTCCCCAAGCTTCACCTGATCGAGCTCGTGGCGCTCCCGCGGGAGCGCTTGCCT
>SHLQ01000048.1 GCA_004282895.1 Acidimicrobiales bacterium | reverse complement strand
TCAGGTCAAGGACATGCGTCAGATCCAGCGCCAGGTCGGGCTGAACATCGAGCTGGAAGACGCACCGGATCTGTCGGATGCGCCCGAACGGCCGAAGATCGTCGACGAGCGGCCATCAGGTCGAACCGGCCACGCCGAGCACAAGAACGGCCAGCGTCGCCGCGGACAACAGAAGGGCCGCCAAGGCCAGAAGGCCACCGCCGGCGGCCGCAAGGGTGGCCACAGCAGAAACAAACGATCCGGTCAGGGTTCAGGCCAAGGCGGAGGGCAGGGACAGTCCAAGGCGGGCTCGCGTTCAGGCAAACCCGGAGCAAAACGTGGCGGTCGCCCCGGGGCCAAGAGCTCCGGAGGTCCGAACCGGGGTCCGAAGAACCGGTCCGGCGGACAACGAAGTGGCGGCAAGGGCCGCTCATCGGGTCGCGGTCGCTCTAGTGGCGGAAGTGGCGCTCGCCGGTAAACATCATTGCGATGCCGGCTTCGTTGGCAGCGGCGATGACTTCGTCGTCGCGTACGGAACCACCGGGTTGCACCACTGCCGTACATCCGGCGTCGATCGCCGTGTCGAGGCCATCTCGGAACGGAAAGAACGCATCTGAGGCACAGGCCCCACCAGCGGCGCGACCATCGGCCTTCTCTGCGGCGATCCGGCCTGCGTCGCGGCGATTCTGCTGACCGGCACCGATACCGAACGCCGTTTGGTCCTTCGCCAGGACGATGGTGTTCGACATGACCCGAGCGGCCACCTGCCACGCAAACACCAGGTCGCCCATCTCGGCATCCGTGGGGGCCCGGTCGGTCACGACGGCCCAATCATCTCGGGCCGCCAACAACCGGTCGGTCGTTTGCACCAGCAGCCCGCCGTCGATGGATCGGATATCAAGGAGCGCGCTTGATGGCGGCATGGCTTCGAGCACCCGCAGGTTCTTCTTCTGCTTAAGCAGTTCCAAAGCCTCCGGTTCGAAGCCGGGCGCCACGACGACCTCGGTGAAGACATCACCAAGTGCCGTCGCCAGATCGAGGGTGATCAGACGATTGCAGGCCACGATCCCGCCAAACGCGGACACCGGGTCACAGGAGTGCGCGGCCCGGTAGGCGGCGGCGATGTCGGTTGCATGAGTCGCTGCACCACACGGGTTGGCGTGTTTGATGACGACTGCGGTCGGTTCGCTGCCCAGGGAGAACACGAGCTGCCATGCCGCTTCGGTGTCGTAGAGGTTGAGGTAGCTGAGTTCTTTGCCGTTGTGCTGGATCGCGTCGTCCCACCAGCTCTGCTGGCCGGCAAAACGGAACCGGGCACCAACCTGATGTGGGTTCTCGCCGTAACGAAGGTCCTGCACCCGATCCGCAGCAATGTGGATGGAGTCCGGGAGTGGATCGGTTGCGTCGGAGGCTTCGTCGGTGTCATCCAGCCACGAAACGATCGCCGCGTCGTAGGCGGCGGTGTGGGCGAAGGCCTTACGAGCGAGACGGCGCCGCGTGGCGAGCGTGAGCCCACCGGACCGGATCTCCTCACCGACTGCCGGGTAGTCGGCAGGGTCAACAACAACACCGACGTGCTCATGGTTCTTCGCGGCCGCGCGAACCATCGTGGGCCCGCCAATATCGATCATTTCGATTCCGGGTTGGGCGCCGAAGGGATACAGGTTGCCGACGACGAGATCGATCGGGTCGATGCCATGGGTCTCCAGGTCGGCGATGTGCTCCGGGTTGGCCCGATCGGCCAGGATCCCTCCGTGGATCTTGGGATGCAGCGTCACGACACGGTGGCCGAGCATGATCGGCATACCGGTGTGGTCGGCCACATCGGTGACGGCGAGCCCGGCGTCCGCAATCGCCTTGGCGGTGCCGCCGCTCGACAACAGTTCCCAGCCGGCTTCGACGAGCACCGCCGCGAGGTCGGTGATTCCGGTCTTGTCGAACACAGACAACAGTGCCTTCATGGGCGCTCCTTATGCAGTGAGTTGGGTTTCCAGGACGCGGCCGCGCGCATGGATGTCTTGCAGGGTTTCGATGTAGAGGCGGCGTTCGATGACCTTGATCCGCTCGTGCAGCGTCGCCTCGGTGTCGTCATCAGCGACAGTCACCGCCTCTTGCGCCAAGATCGGGCCTGAGTCGACCTCTTCGGTCGCAACGTGGATCGTGCACCCGGTGACCTTGACGCCGAAGTCGAGTGCCGCTCGCACCGCGTGCCAACCCGGGAATGAGGGAAGCAACGACGGGTGCGTGTTGATGATTCGGCCGGCGTAGGCATCGAAGACCGGACTACCCAGCACGGTGCCGAAACCGGCCATTGCGATGAGATCAACGTCATGTGCGGCCAACGCCTCGACCACGTTGTGGGCATAGGCGACCCGGTCGATTCCCGATCCCCAGTCATCGCGCTCGACCAGCACAGCCGGAATACCCGCCTCGGCGGCCAACTCGAGACCTCTGCAGGGACGGTCGGCCAGAACACAAACGATGGGGAGGTCGGCGCTCTGCATTGCTTCCAGCAGGCTGCCGGTTCCGGACACGAGCACAGCGAGACGCATGATCGCTCGAACCTAACTCAATTCCTAGGGGCTCCCAACGCTGGCCACGTCAAAGTCCGGAGGAAACTCCGCCGTAGGTCCGAGATCCGGATCCGTGCAGTTTCCGAGGCCCCCTCCCCCGCCGGACGACGAGATGGTGAAGCTCGATTCCGCGAAGCCGCTGCCGGGGTCATCGGTCGTGAACCACCGAACAACCGCAGCCGTGATCGATCGAGCCTCGGCTTCCAGAAACGGCTCGGTCTGTAGCAGCGCCAGCTCACCCGGATTGCCCATGAAACTCATTTCCGCGAGTACCGCCGGCATCGTTGGCCGCCGCACCATTCCGTAGAAGTCCTCACCGGTTGTGGCGGGACGGGTGGTGGCCCCAACATCGGGCCCGGCGAACCACCCTCCCTCAACCTCGAACGCGCCGAGCTCCTTAACCGCTTCTTCGCGAATCAACCCGGCGAAACGACGGGACTCCTCGTTGTTCTGCTGGTAGTAGATCTCCGTGCCCGGCGTGTCGGATCGAGGCAACTGACCGAGGCCTTGGTGGTGCACGGAGACCACGAGCGCTGCGTCAACGGCCTCGGCGACTTCGACCCTGGTGAGGATCGGCACCCGAATGTCGGTGTATCGGGTTCCCAAAACAACGAAGCCCGCATCAGTGAGTTGTTCTTCGACGAGTCCAGCGACACGCAGGTTGATGCTCGCCTCGGTGATGTCGTCAGCGACCGCACCGGGTTCGGTTCCACCATGACCTGCGTCCACCACGACATGCACGCGCTCGATCGGGGTACCCGCCGTGACCAGCTCGACCCGCTGGCATGGGGTCCGCACCGCCCAGCCATCGTCGAGGACCGCCAAGACCGGCAACACCACGTCTGTCGTTGTTCGAATCACCCGTGCGTCACCGTCCTGTGCCAGTTCCGGCGCCAGCGTTGTGGTGGTCGTAGTCGTCGTGGATGTCGTGGTGACCGACACCGAGGTTGTGGTCGTTGTTGTGGTGGTCGACGTGATCGACGGCGATACGGCCTGCCGGCCGGTCAGGTCCGCGTCAGACCCACACGCCACAATCCCCACTGCCACCATGAGGAGCAGGAACAACCGCCGAATCGGGCACCACATCACGGGCCCACTCTCGCACACTCCGAGGTTCCGCTAAGCCTCACCCCATCGCCAACCGATACCTTGGTCCTATGAAACTTCTCAAGATCCCAGGCGCATCTCTTCTCCTGGTCGGCGTGATTTTGTTTGTCCTGCGCGGACCTCTCTACGGCGTTCCCGCCATTGGCGGCATGCTTCGCACGATGGCGACGATTCTCGCGGGCTTCGGCATCATCGGCGGCGGCTACCTCCTTCTGCGAGCGGTCACCGGCATGGGGCGCTGACGTGGCGTCCAAGACACCGGCCACCGCTCCCGTCACCCTCACGAACATCGATTCCTCCTCCTGGGAACACCAAACCGACCGGGCGGCACTTGGAGCCCTGCAACAGATCCCCGGCTTCGACTCACTTCTGAAGAAGGTCGTTGGGATATTCGGCGAGAAGAACATCGCGACGATCTACCAGGCCGCTGCCGTCAAGGTCGGGCCGACGCAATACCCGAGCATCCATGAATCGCTGGTCAAGGTTTGCGCTGTGCTCGACACCGACGTGCCACCGCTCTACATCTCCCAGACTCCGCTGGTTAATGCCGGGGCCGTCGGGATGGACAATCCGTTCATCGTGTTGAACAGTTCGTTGATCGAACTCATGGGGCCAGCCGAGATCGAAGCCGTGCTCGGCCACGAGGTCGGACACATCATGAGCG
Source organism: Acidimicrobiales bacterium (assembly GCA_004282895.1). GTDB lineage: Bacteria > Actinomycetota > Acidimicrobiia > Acidimicrobiales > SHLQ01 > SHLQ01. The sequence continues at coordinate 15,060 of SHLQ01000048.1, read as the reverse complement.
AGCACTCGTTGTATCGCACGCTGCTCTTCCTGATCCTCGATTTCTCGGCGCCGTCGATGCCGATCGTGGGTCAGGCCATCCTTCCGATCATGCTGGCGTTGCAGGAATGGAGCCGAAAGGCCGAGATCTCCTGTGACCGGGCCGGTCTGCTGGCCACGCAGAACCTCGACGCCGCGATGGCAATGCACGCCATCATGGCCGGCGGAATCCGAGGCCGAATCGACGAGCTCGACATCGATGCGTTCATCGAACAGAGCGATGAATACCGGGAAGCCACGGGCCTCACGGCGTACTACCGGATGATGGCGACCATCGGCCGATCACATCCGTTCCCCGTCATCCGTGTCGCCGAACTGCGCAACTGGGTGGACAGTGGCGACTACGCCACGATCGTTGGTGGCGAGTACCGCCAGCGCGGTGACGGGCGCCCTGTCATGGAGGACGTGAAGGACGCCGGTCGCGAATTCTCCGACCGGGCCGCGAAGGTGTTCGAGGATTCGGACCGTTATGTGAACGACGCGCTGTTGAACTTCATCAACGCCGCGAAGGACCGTTTCGACGGCACCTCGACGTCAGTCTGAGAGCCAACTCAGCAGCAGGCCTCGCCGTGCTCGTGATCGTGGTCGTGCTCGGCCTGATGACGGGCGATCTCCTCATGGATGGCTTCCATGTCGAGCGCCTCGATTTGGCTGATCAGGTCTTCGAGTGCCGGTGCGGGTAGTGCGCCGGGCTGGGCGAAGACCTGCACGCCATCGCGAAACGCCATGATCGTGGGAATCGACTGAATCCCGAGCCCTCCGGAGAGCTCCTGTTCCACCTCGGTGTTCACCTTGGCAAAGGTGATGCTGTCGTGCTTTTCCGCAGCCTCTTCAAAGATTGGAGCGAAGGTCTTGCAGGGACCACACCAACTGGCCCAGAAGTCGACGAGGACGATCCCGTCGGCAAGGACGGTGTCCTCGAACTGGTCTTTGGTGATCTCAATCGTGCTCATTGGAGGGGCCTTTCTGTAGCCACGACAACCAACCCGTGGCCGGTTGGAATCATTCCTCCCCCTTGTCGATCTGTGGAGTTTCTGGTGCGAATAGCGCACCTCACGCTCCACAGATCTGAGAGGAGGGCTGTCAGGGGTGACGAGTATGTTTAGTTCACGCTACTCCCCCCGTGTTGACACACCCTCGGGGGCACAGCTGTGCACGAGCTCTACAGATTCGCCGCGTCACATCATGGCGTCTTCTCGCTAGCCGAAGCGTATGAACTTGGCCTGTCCGCTTCGCAGGTAGCTTCGCTAAGGCGCCGAGGCCAAATCACGAGGCTCGAACCGAGGGTGTATGTGATGAGCGGAGCTCCTGACTCATGGCGCCGATGCGCTAGGGCCTCAGTTCTAAGTACTGGCGGATTACTCAGCCATCAGGCAGCTGCCGCGAACCACGGCCTCGACGGATTTCCCGAAGGCGCAATCGAGGTCGTGATACCGAAGGACCGCCGGATCAAAAGCAACAACGCCACGGTCCACCGGTCGACTCAGCTCGGTAAGGCAGATCCGACCGAGGTGAACGGGATCCCCACAACAGGACTGGAACGGACGGTTCTCGACGTGGCAGGCGTGGTCTCCTACCGGCGTCTTGAATGGCTGATCGACGCGGTTCTGCGCGACGGCCAAACCGATTGGCCCAGCCTCTTCGACGTCTGGCTTCGTCATTCGATCCAAGGGCGAAACGGCTGCGGGCCGGTTCGACGATTGTTGGATGAGCGGTACGGTGACACGGCCATCCCCGACAGCAAATGGAACCGGATGGTCGGACGCCTTCTCGCGGACGCAGGGGTGGGAACTCCAGCGTACGAGCACACGATCCGTGATAGCGAAGGCCGATTTCTTGCGCGAGTCGACCTCGCCTATGCCAGACAGCGTGTCGCAATCGAGCTCGACAGCGTCAAATGGCACCTCAACCGCGAGTCGTTCGAGAGCGACCCTCGTCGCAAGAACAAACTGGCGTTGGCGGGCTGGATCGTATTGACGTTCACCTGGGCGGACTATGCGGACCGGCCAGGAGATCTTCTCCGCGTCGTTCGCTCCGCACTTGGGATCTGTGGAGTGTGAGGTGCGCATATCGCACCTGACGCTCCACAGAACTACAGGGAGGCGACGATGTCGGCCATGAGGTCGCCGGCCTCGGTCGGGTTGAGCCCAACCTGCACGCCGGCATCGCGAAGTGCGTCCATCTTGGCGGCCGCAGTTCCCTTTCCGCCGGAAACGATGGCACCCGCGTGGCCCATCTTCTTTCCGGGAGGGGCGGTGACGCCGGCGACGTAGCTGACGACGGGTTTGGTCACACTCGACTTGATGTAGTCGGCGGCCTCTTCCTCGGCGGAGCCGCCGATTTCGCCGATCATCATGATCGCTTTGGTCTCCGGGTCGGCTTCGAACGCCTCGAGACAATCGATGAAGCTGGTGCCGGGGACGGGGTCGCCGCCGATGCCGACACTCGTCGTGACGCCGATGTCCTTCTGCTGAAGCTCGAAGACCGCCTGGTAGGTGAGCGTCCCGGAGCGACTGACCACTCCGACGGGCCCACCGGCTTTGGCGATATGGCCCGCGGTGATGCCGATGTTGGCCTTGCCAGGGCTGATGATGCCCGGGCAGTTGGGTCCGAGTAGCCGAGTGCTGGGATAGTCGGCCTTGAGCTTGTTGTAGAACCAGGCTTCGTCGTGGGCGGGCACTCCTTCGGTGATCACTACGATCAGCTCGAGACCAGCCTCGGCTGCTTCCATGACGGCACCCTTGACGGCGACCGGAGGCACGAAGACACACGACGCGGTGGCACCGGTCGCCTCCTTTGCGTCGGCAACACTGGCGTAGATCGGGATGCCCTCTACGTCGGTGCCAGCCTTCTTCGGATGGGTGCCGGCGACCACCTGGGTGCCGTACTCACGGTTGAGGAGGCCGTAGTACCGGCCGGTTGAGCCAGTAAGGCCCTGATAGACGACCTTGGTGGTTTCGTCGAGAAAGATGCTCATCGTGTGCTCCTGGTCGTCCTAGTTTCCGGCGAGAGCGACGGCCTTCTCGGCTGCACTCAACATCGTGGGTTCCATCATCAATCGATCGGTGAGGTGGGGTGCGAGCATGTCGCGCCCCTCCTGGGCGTTCGTGCCATCGAGGCGAACGACGATCGGGCTGTCGATACTCACCCGCTTCATCGCTTCGATGATTCCCTCGGCGACCTCTTCGCCCCTCGTGATGCCACCGAAGATGTTGATGAAGATCGCCTTCACCGACGGGTCGTTGTTGATGACCTCGAGAGCTCCGGCCATGACGTCGGCGTTGGCCCCACCGCCGATGTCGAGGAAGTTCGCTGGCTTGCCGCCGACCTGGTTGACGACGTCGACCGTGCTCATCGCCAATCCGGCGCCGTTGGCGATCACGCCGACCGAACCCTCAAGGCCCACGTACTGCAGGCCTTTCTCATGGGCGGCGGCTTCGCGTTCATCGCGGGTTTGGGTCGCGTCGTACTGTTCATATTCCGGGTGACGGAACTCGCTGCTGCCGTCGAGGGTTACCTTGGCGTCAAGCACATGCACCTTGCCCTCGGGCGTGAGAATCAACGGGTTGATCTCGACAAGATCGGCGTCGCCGTCGGTGTAGGCGGTATAGAGCTTCTGGAGAATGTCGACCGACCCTTCGACGGCTGCCTCGGGCAGCCTCGCTGCCGCTACCCAGTCGCGCACCGCCTGCTCCGACAGCCCAACAACGGGGTCCACCCAGATCTTTGCGATGGCGTCGGGATTCTCTTCGGCGACGGTTTCGATTTCGACGCCGCCTTCCTTCGACAACATGCCGAGGTGTTTCTTGGCCGAGCGGTCGAGGGTGAAGCTGGCGTAGTACTCCTCCGCGATGTCGGATGCTTTCTCGACCCACACCCGCCCGACGATGTGACCCTTGATATCGAGGCCGAGGATGTTGGTGGCGTGCTCGCGCACCGCATCCATGTCGGGGGCGAACTTCACTCCGCCGGCCTTCCCGCGCCCTCCGGTGTGCACCTGTGCTTTCACCATTACTGGTGTGCCGAGCTCTTCCGCCGCAGCGACTGCCTCGTCAACCGTGAAGGCGATCTTCCCGGGCGAGATCGGCATCCCGTACTCGGCAAAGAACTCTTTTCCTTGGTATTCGAACAGGTCCACGTGGTTCTCCGTCTGTCGGCGCGGCGGCGTCGGCATTGCCAGCTGCTGCAGCGATACTAGGCAGAAGACCAGAAACGTTCAGGGTTCGGCGCCATCCAAACCCGTCACATCCCTTCGGAGCACCACATGCCCGTGGCCAAAACCAGAAAACTCGATGCCCGTAGCGCGGCGATCGTCGGCATCATCGCCGTGATCGCGGCACTCCTCATCGGCGTGATCGCGGTCAACGTCGGTCGCCAGTCGGGGCGGTTGGTACTTGGCGATCTCGACTTTCGCTCGCTTAATACGGACAACATGGCCGCGGAGATCGAAGAGAACGGACCCATCCTGTGGCCGGACGTCGCCAGCGGAAGCAGAGACCTGTGGCTGCAACATCTGGGAGATGATCCGGCGCGGGGGTGGAGCGCCTTCGACGCGCGCCAGCCAGGAGACTCACGCGACTGCAATGTGGTGTGGGAATCGGATGCCCGCGAGTTTCGCGACCCCTGTTCCAACACGACCTACCTCCAGGACGGCACCGGTCTCCCGCAGATTCCGGTCTTCCTGGATGGCCGCGAGCTGATCATCGACATCAACGGCGTCCGAAAGGCCGAGGAGTTCGCGGGCTACTCGTCGTCCTAGTCCACATCCCCAAAAAGCGTGAACGAGGATCGGATGGCCGAGACTCCCGCGTCTCGTGCGTCCGATCCCCGATCGCTTTTCCCACCCGCTCTGGGATCTATTTGGGTCCACCTGCCAAGGGGGCGCCGCTATTGCTTTACTACACCAAACATATCAGGCCCGCGTCTGACAACCAGTGGTCATATTCGAGATCGTTTTGCAACTGTCCATCTTTAGATCTTCTCCAGCGGCGCCCAGCTCAGCAACAACTGCTTCTCTCCAACGCCCGGGAATCGGACCCTGGCCTCGGCCTTGTCCCCGGACCCCGTGATGTCGATGATCACACCTTCTCCCCACTTCGCGTGCATCACGTCGTCGCCGACGCGGAGCCCGAGTGATTCCGCGCCGGAGGATTGCGGGCTCTTCGGGGTCAGTGCCGCGTGAACCTTTGATTCCCGGTTCGACATGCGCTGCTGTTGTCGATCCTTGCCGGACCATCCGCCGGAACCAAAGCTCGACGATCGGCGCCGAGCCCGACTTCCCTCGGCATCTTCGACCAGGTCCTCGGGAATCTCATCGAGGAATCGACTCGGTGGGTTGTATTGGGTCATGCCGTGCAGCATCCGACTCCACGCATGCGAAATGGACAGGCGCTCACGGGCCCGGGTGATCCCCACGTAGGCCAGCCGACGTTCTTCCTCGAGCTCGCGCGGTTCGCCGAGTGAACGCATGTGGGGAAAGACACCATCCTCCAAACCGATCATGAACACAACGGGGAACTCGAGTCCCTTCGCCGAATGCAGCGTCATGAGCACCACGGATGACTCATCGTCATCGAGATCATCGGTGTCGGCAACGAGGCTCACCTGTTCCAAGAACTCCTCCACCGATTCGAAATCCTCCGCACCACCGATCAGTTCGGTCAGGTTCTCAAGGCGACCCTCGGCTTCGATCGACCGCTCCTCTTCGAGCTCTGCCAAGTAGCCGGACCGGTCGAGCAACAGACGCAGCAGGTCGGCCGGACCGGTGGTCGCAATGTGGAGTGCAGCTTCGTCGATGATCTCAAGGAACTCGTCGATGCCCTTCGGCGCCCGTCCGGAGACTCCGGCCTCGTCATAGTTACGCAGTGCGTCGATGAACGGCACGCCGTTGGCCGTCGCCCAGTTGTCGAGCTTGCCGACGGTGGAATCGCCCACACCCCGTTTGGGCACGTTCAACACCCGCTTGATACTCACCTCATCCACGGGGTTCGCGACCGCCTTCAGATACGCCAGAGCGTCCTTCACTTCCCGCCGGTCATAGAACCGGGTGCCGCCGATGACCTTGTACGGGATGTTGACCCGAACGAGGTACTCCTCGAGCGCACGGCTCTGAGCGTTCGTCCGATAGAAGACCGCCATGTCACCCCAGCGTTGTGTCCCCCCTTCGTGGATCCGCGCCAACTCGTGAGCGACCCACTGTGCCTCGTCGATCTCATCGTCGGCGAAGTAGCGGGTGATCTTGTCGCCGGCCCCGGCGTCGGTCCACAGGTCCTTGGGTTTGCGACTCTCGTTGTTGGAGATGACCGCATTTGCTGCGCTGAGCACGTTCTGGGTTGATCGATAGTTCTGCTCGAGCAAGACGACGGTCGCATCCGGGAAGGTTTGTTCGAACTCGAGAATGTTTCGGACGTCCGCTCCTCGGAAGCGGTAGATGGATTGGTCGCCGTCGCCGACGACACAGATCTGGCGGTGTTCCTCGGCCAGCATCGTGACCATGGCGTTCTGCACCGAGTTTGTGTCCTGGTACTCGTCCACGAGGACATGACCGAACCGGCGCCGGTAATGATCGAGGACGTCAGGGCATTTGTTGAAGAGCTCGACGACGTTGAACAGCAGGTCGTCGAAATCCATGGCGCCGGCTTTTTGCAGTCGGGCCTGGTACTCGGCGTACACCTCCGCGATCTTGCGTTCGAAGATCGTCTGCGCTTCCTCGGTGTACTGCGCGACCGTCCGATAGTCGTTCTTGGCTGCGCTGATCGTGCTGTGGACCGTGCGGGGTGGAAACTTCTTCGAATCGAGATTCAGGTCACGCAGGACGTACCCCGTCAGCCGAACCGCATCCGCCTGATCGTAGATCGTGAACGAGGAGGGAAACCCGAGACGATCACCGTCACGGCGCAGAATCCGCACACACGCCGAGTGGAACGTGGACACCCACATCTTCTCTGCGACCGGACCAACCAACGCGCCGACGCGCGTCTTCATCTCCTGGGCCGCCTTGTTCGTGAACGTGATCGCCAGGATCTCGAACGGCGACACATTGCGCTCCTGAATCAGATGCGCAATGCGGTGCGTGAGGACCCTCGTCTTTCCCGATCCCGCACCCGCGATGATCAACAGAGGACCATCCGCGTGAAGGACCGCATCCTCCTGGGCCGGGTTGAGACCTTCGATCAACTGACTCACGAGCCGAGACTATCGGGTCAAGAGCGCAGTCGATCACATGTTCGGGAGGAGGGCTATTACATGTCGGGACTTCCGCCCGACGTCCCCACTCCGCTTCCAAGGTCGCTACACGCAGCTCCGCTCCCCTCCACGGCGGAGCCGGCGTCTGTGCGTATACAGACACACGGGGGAGTTTTCGGCATCGCCGGAAATCTCCAAGCAACCCGAAGGGTTGCCGGGTTCCCACGACCATCGGTGTATACGCACAAGGCCCGCCTCAGGCGAGGAGGGGTTGGAGCCTGCGGCGGAGACCCATATAGGTTTCCGCGGATCTCGACCGGAAGTGTCGAGAACAATAGAACCGCTACCTACTCGCCACCACCCAGGTGAGTTCGCCTTCTACGTCGGCGAGGAGTACGGCGAGGTCGGAGTCGGCGTGGAGCAGGTTGACTCGGGTTTCGCCATCGAATTCGAGATCGACGGAGGACCAGCTGAGGCCATCACTCAATGCGAGATTCGTCGTTCCGAGCGAGGTCGAGCTGAGCAGCGTGACGGTGTTCGATTTGCTGGCGACGCTGCCGACACGACCGATGTCGTACTCGCCTCGTTGCCATGTCTGACCGCCGTCGCTGGACGTGACCGTCCACGTGGTCTCCTCACTCGAACCGGCGAGCAGAATCTCGCCGTCCATCACGGTCATCGCGACCAGGGTGTCTTCCCCGTCCACGCCGGTGACCGGCGCCCCCAACCACTCCACGCCGTCGGTCGACTGGAACAGCTGGGGACCGAGGTTGCTCGTGCCGGCGGCGACGAATCCACCATCGACAGCGACGACACCAGCGAGCGAGCTCGCGCCCCGGACAAAGCCGACTCGGCGATACGGACCACCGAGCTCCCCCACCCACACGAGCGGATTCGGCGCATCTCCAACGACGATGACACCGCTGGGACCAACGGCAACGTCGGTGGCAACGAGATTGTCGCCCGGCAGCACAACGGTTTGCCAGGTGCTCATGTCCGTGGAGGTGGCGAGGTAGTTCAGACGCTTCTGGGCGGCGACATCGAACGCGGAGAGGAGGGCGACGTAGTCGTCGCCGTACTGGCGCACGGCCGTGGCCGCCGCAGCAGGGGGCAACCCGGAGAGCTCGACCTCGGTCCAGGCCAGACCATTGTCGGAGCGCATGCCGACCGCCGACACTCCCTCAGCGCCGCCGAAGCGACTGGCCAGACCGGCGTAGCCGTCCGGGGTCGAGACCACGAAGACTCCAGAGCCGCCAGCGAACTGCACGGCGGAGACCTCACGAGCCACGTTCAACGAGCTGGGGTCGAGCTGCAGACCGGCCGGTTCCGTTTGTGACAGATCAGGTGCGGTCACGACCGACGCGGGGTCGTTCACGGGCGCCGGGTTCGCAACGTTCTCCTCGTCGGCAGACGCGTCATCCGATGCCAGGTCGTCGACGACCGCTCCCGCATCAGCATCGGCGGCCGCGTCGATAGGCGCGTCCGCAGTCGCGTCCGGCGCAGCGGTGGATACAACACCAGCGTCATCAGGTTGTGTGACGATGAGCGCGCCACCGATGGCGACCGCGGCAAAAACCACGATCGACAGCCGGGTGGCGATCGTGTTGCGGCGCCGCCGACGGCCGACGGTCTCCTGCATGAGGTCGATGTCGGGGGCAGCGCCGACCGATCGGGGCGCAACCCGCTGTAGCTCGGAACGAAGTCGATCTTCGATGGTCATGGGTTCTCTCCAAGTTGACGATTGAGTTGGGTGAGTGCTCGGTGGGTTCGACTCTTCACGGTTCCCTCGGACACATCGAGTGCATCGGCGATGGCCGCAATCGACCAGTCGAGGAAGTAGCGAAGGACAAGAACGTTGCGCTGGTCGGCGGGAAGCCCGGCAAGCGCGCGAGTGAGTTCGGGATCGGGCAGATGATCGGTTGCGCTGTCAGCGGTCGCGATCACCGGGGCGTAGTCGCGATCGCGGCGCAACCGACGGAATCGTGAGGTGGCCCAGTTGTGGGCCGTGCGGTAGATCCACGCCTGCGGATTGTCGAAGGCGCCGACCAGATGCCAGCGATGGAGCGCTCGTGTGAATGCCTCATCGACGGCTTCGGTTGCCAGGGACTCATCGTTGATTGCGACGCTCAGTGCGCGTATCAGCGGCTGGCGATGTTGCAAGAAAACGGATTCGAACGAGGCGGTCAACGTCGACACCCGATGTCGGGGCTGACCGACGACCGCGTCAGGAAACCCCTGATCGACTCTCGTAACAATCTCCACATCGGTAACACGCCCTCCGTCCCCAAAAGGTTCCCAGAGATTTCCTGATTCTCCCAAACGACTACGATCGCGGGATGCCACAGCCGTTTCGATTCAGTGTTTCCCTCGGTGGGTTGGATTCAGCCGACCTCACCGCCACCGCTCAACGGGCCGAGGAGCTGGGCTACAGCACGGTCACGTTGCCCGACCATCTGACCGATCAGGCGGCGCCACTACTGGGGCTGACCGCCGCAGCGCTCGCCACCACGACGTTGCGGGTTCTTCCACTCGTCCTGGCAAACGACTACCGCCAGCCCGTCTTTCTGGCGAAGGAGCTGGCGACACTCGACGCGCTCTCGAATGGCCGACTCGAGGTTGGCCTGGGTGCGGGGTGGATGACCACCGACTACGAATTTGCCGGTGTAGCCCACGACAGCCCCGGCACCCGGATCCGCCGTCTGGCCGAGTCCGTCAGCGTGATCAAGCCGTTGCTTCGTGGCGAAGCGGTGTCCCACGACGGCGAGTTCTACCAGGTCGAGGGAACGCTGCCCGCGCCACTTCCGGTTCAGGAGGGTGGTGTCCCACTCATGCTCGCCGGTGGCAAACAGAAGATGCTGACGTTGGCCGGCGCGGAGGCGGACATCATCGGCATCAACCCCGGGCTGACCGCCGGTGTCATCGATGAGCGAGCCGGACAGGACGCAACCGAAGCCCGGACGAACCAGAAACTGAACTGGGTGAAGGACGGCGCCGGCGACCGCTTCGATTCTCTCGAACTGCAGACACGACTACACCTGGCGATGATCTCCGACAACCGTGAGGAGGTTGCCGCCGAAATGGCGCCGCTGCTCGGTATCACCGCCGAGGAAGCACTCGGTTCGCCACATGCGCTCGTTGGGTCCGTCGCTCAATGCATCGACGAGATCAAAGGCTGGCGCGACAAGTGGGGCATCTCCTACATCTCGCTCGATGCCGAATCCATGCAGGACTTCGCCCCCGTCGTCGAGGCCCTCAGCGGGACGTAAGCAGCTGCGCCATGAGCGCATCAACGGTCGGGCCGGCTGCCGTTGCCGTGGCGAACCCAAGAGAGGCGGCTTCGGTTTCCGTCGTGGGACCGATGCAGATCGCGAGCTGGTGGGTCCCCACGGCGTCCGCATAGTTCCGCACGGCTGACGGAGACGTGAGCACGACGACGTCTGCGGCCCGAGCCCGTTCGACCATGGCGTCGTCGTTGGGCGGTGCGATCGTTTCGTAGAGGGGGATCACGTCGACCTGCCAGCCTCTTGCGCGCAGGTCGTCTCGCAACTCGCGACGACCGATGACCGCTTGGGCAACGATGGCCTGGCCCTCCTCGGGCAGCTCGGCTGCAAGTTGTTCAGCCGTTGGCTCAGTCGGCCGAAGCGTCACCTTCCACCCCAGGTCGACGAAGGCCCGTGCGGTCGCAGGCCCGACCACCGCCAGCCGTTGTGGCGGCTGCTCGGCGAACGCATCGACGACATACCGTGCCCCATTTGGTGACAGGACGATCAACCACTCGTGGCCGTCCCCCGCGGCGATGCGAGCGCGAAGTTCTTCGGGTGCGTCCGGGAGGAGACGGGTGTCGATCATGGGGAGCTGCACGACCTCGCCGCCGGCCGTCCTGATCGCCTCCACCAGTTCGGTGGACTGCCCGGGTGATCGGGTCACGACCACAGACACTCCCTCGAGTGAGGTCACCTCGACTCGATCCGGGCGCGGAGTTCGTGCGCGGCCTCGTATCCGAGCGTCCGTCCGTCGCCTCCCTGCAGCGAGACTCGTTCGACGTGGCGCTCGTCCGGACTCGCGAGCATCGCTGACAACGTCACCTGGTCGGCATTCTCGACAGTCGTGGCGTAGGCGCCGGCAGGCAGGTCACAGTCGCCGCCGAGCTCGTTCAGAAAAGCGCGCTCGGCATCGACCAGGCGCCGGCTGTGCGGGTCCTCGATCATCGCGAGAGACCGAAGCAGCTCCGGTTCGCCTGAACGGCATTCGATGGCGAGGGCACCCTGGCCGACCTGGGGAATCATTACGCCCTCATCGAGGAGCTCGACCACGTCGGGCGTGAGGCACAGCCGATCGAGCGCGGCGGCTGCCATCACGATCGCGTCGAGCTCTCCCACCTTGGCCAGGCGGGTGTCGATGTTTCCGCGCAGTTCCACACACGTGATATCCGGGCGGGCCGCAAGCAGCTGTACGCGACGTCGTGCGGAACCGGTACCGACACGGGCACCGGCGGGGAGGTCGGCAAGGGTGCTGCCGATCAACGCGTCGCGGGCGTCTGCCCGCGTTGGGACGGCGGCGAGCAGAAGCCCGGGCGGGGTGATCGCCGGGAGATCCTTGGCCGAGTGCACCGCAATGTCGGCTCTGCCATCCAACACTGCGGCCTGCACTTCTTTGACGAAGACTCCCTTGCCTCCGATCTGGCTGAGCGGTGTCGTCTTGTCCCGATCGCCGCTCGTGGACACGACCACCGGTTCAACGGTGACGCCATGCGCGGCCAACAGCTCCGCGATGTGGTCGGTCTGCCAACGCGCCAGCCTGCTGCCACGAGTCGCGGCGCGAACGTGCACGCGACTACTCGTCGGCAGTGATGTCGAACAGTTCGCGGAGCGCTTCGGCCAACCGTTCCCCGCGTGCGGTACCCGCAGCGCCTCGCAGCTCGCTCATCGGGCTGTGCAACAGCTTGTTCAGCACGGCGCGTGTGGCCGCATCAACGTGCGCAGCCGTTTCCGAGTCGAGCTGGGGAGCCAGCCGATTGATCTCGGTGGCTCTGAGGGACTCGACGTCGCGTCGGAACTCGGCCAGAAGCGGTTCGACCTGACGGCTCAGCGATGTGGCCCGAAAGCGGTCGACCTCCGTGTCGATGACGTCTCGAACTGCGGCGATTTCGTTGCGGCGTTCGGCCTTGCCGGCTTCGGCGAACTTCGCAAGATCGTCCATGTCCAGCAGGGTCACGCCGGGGACATCGGCTGCAGCGGGGTCAACGTCGCGGGGCACGGCGATGTCGACGATCAGTAGTTGTCGGTCGGTCCGATCGGCCATGACGGAGGCCAGTTGTTCCTGCGAAACCATCAGCGAATTGGCGCCGGTGCCTGTGAGGAGCACGTCGACGTCAGCGAGAAGGTCCGGCAGGTCCTGCAGCGCAACGGCGACGCCACCAACGCGTTCAGCCAGTTCGGCTGCACGAGAGGTCGTGCGGTTGCAGATGAAGATCTCGCGCGTTCCGGCGTCGCGCAGGGCGACGGTCATACCTTCGCTCATCTCCCCGGCGCCGAGGACACATATCGTTCGGCCCTCTAGAGACCCGAGTCGCTCGGTAGCCATGGCCACGGCGGCACGGGACACCGACGTGACGTTCTTGGCAATTCCCGTGGTGGACCGAACGCGTTTGCCAGCCTTGAACGACGCGGCGAACAAGTCGCTCAGGGTCGTCGCAACGAACCCCTCTTCGCGAGCCCGATCGAATGCCCGTCGTACCTGGCCGAGGATCTCCGACTCACCCAGGACGGCCGAATCGATTCCGCAGGTGACCGAGAACAGATGTCGAGCGGCGTCTTCGTCGTGGTGAACATAGAGGTGTTCGCTGAACTGATCGAGGCCAAGCTCCGAGTGTCGAGCGAGCGAATCGCGCACATCGGCGTAGGCCGGGTGGAAGCGTTCGACTCGGGCGTAGATCTCCGTGCGGTTGCATGTCGACAACACGACTGCCTCGGTCACATCGGGGGATCCGGTGAGGTCACCGAGCAGTTTCGGGAGCTGCTCATCGGCCACAGCCATCCGTTCGAGGACGTCAAGAGGCACCGACCGGTGGTTGACCCCTACTACGACTACAGACATGAATTTCCAGTCTTCCCTACCGACCGAACGTTACTACGGTCAATCGTCCCGAATTTCACCAATTCTTGCCAACTTTCACGAAGTGAAAGTTGGCACGATTACATGTCGGGACGGTGCCCGACTACATGTCGAGACTGCCGCTCGACATCCGCGGAAGCACTCATGGTCGCTACACGCAGCTCCGCTCCCCTCCTCGGCGGAGCCGGTGTTCGTGCGTATACAAACACAAGGGGGAGTTTTCGGCACCGCCGGAAATCTCCAAGCAACCCGAAGGGTTGCCGGGTTACCCACGATCATCGGTGTAAACGCACAGGTTCCGCCTCCGGCGTGAGGGGCAACTTGCTGCGGAAGTTGCCCATGTCGGCTTGGAGACCGATGTCGGGCGCCGTCCCGACGTGTAATCCGAGCTAGTTAGTGCCCGACTCCGTCGGGAACTAACTCGCTCGGTGTTGGTAGTAGCCGAGGATTTGCAGCTCGGTGGCGAGGTCGACCTTGCGGATCGGGATGTGGGCCGGGACGTTCAGCACGGTGGGGGCGAAGTTGAGGATCGACCCCACGCCGACGGCAACCAGTTCGTCAGCCACTTGCTGGGCGGCTTCGGCTGGGGTCGTGATGATGCCGACGGAGATGTCGAGATCCTTGGCGATCTTCGGCAGGTCGTCCTGGTGCTGAATCGTGAGCCCGGCGAACTTCTTGCCGATCTTTTTGGGATCGGAGTCGGTGAGCGCAACGACGCGGAATCCACGGGTCGAGAATCCGCCGTATCGAGCCAGGGCCTGGCCGAGATTGCCCATTCCGACAATAACGACAGGGGCATCCACATTGACGCCCAGGACCTCACCGATCTGCATGAGGAGGTTTTCGACCTCGTAGCCGACGCCACGCACCCCGTACGTGCCCAGACGGGAGAGGTCCTTGCGGACCTTGGCGGCGTTGACACCGGCGAGTTCCGCGAGCCGAGCCGATGACACCGTGGTCTCTCCCGCGGCTGCCAGGCCGACCAAGGTTCGGCGATACACAGGCAACCGAGCAACGGTTGCGTCGGGGATGTCTCGCTCCGGCGCCACGCCCTCACCGTAGCGCTTGTGAAGGTGTTCACGAGCAACTCTGGGCCGTATGCCCTACGGACCCGCTGCAGGATTCGGTACAAATACCCACTCAAGGTGATCGAAAGTCACGGCCGATACTACTTAGCGTGTGGAACAAACTCTTCAGTGTGATCTCGATGGCAGCGATTCTGACGGCACTTCTTGCCGTTTCCCCCGCCGGTGCGAACGCCAACGATGAAGGAACATTCGTCTCCGGGGTCAATCAGGCCCGGGCCGCAAAGGGCCTGCCGGCATTGACCGTGGACACTCAGCTCATCTCGCTGGCTCGAGGATGGTCAAACAAGATGAACGCTGGTGTGTGTGGCGAGGGCAACAACATCTGCCACGCCAGCCCCATCAGCGCCGGCGTGACCCACGACTGGGCCAAGCTTGGCGAAAACGTGGGCACCGGACCTGATGTCAAGTCGGTCATGGATGCCTTCATCGCCTCCCCCGGCCACTATGCCAACATCATCGACCCGGCCTTCACTCACGTGGGCATCGGTGTGGTGTGGGATGGCGCTCGTCTGTACGTCACCCAGCGGTTCATGAAGCTCCAGCCCGCGGCGACGACCACAACCACCGCAGCACCACCGACGACCACAATCCCGGTGACCCAGCTCGGGACAGATGCACCTGCCCCGGCCCCGGCC
>SHLQ01000197.1 GCA_004282895.1 Acidimicrobiales bacterium | reverse complement strand
CACTTCGCACTCGAGCACGACCCAACCGCCTTGTTCTGCGAAGCGAACGTGTTCCGCTACCGCCCGTTGCCATCCATGCTGTTGCGTATCCAGACCGGGGCGTCGGAGGCCCACATCGGCCTCGTTCGCAAGGCCGCGACCGTTGCCGGCGTCGAGCTGATCGAGTCTGTCGTCGACGTGGAATCGGAGGAACAGCTAATGGCGCGGATACCCGCGCTCGGTGTGGAACGGATGCGCGTCGTCGGTGAGGCGGTGTCGCCCGAACTTCGGGTCGTCGCAAACGCGGCGGCAGTGCACGTGGCGGATCAACCGGTGTGCGGAATCGGTCGAATCGAGCTTCTCCACTACGTTCGGGAGCAGGCGGTCAGTCGGACGCTTCACCGATTCGGCAATCTGATCGCCGCTGAGGGATCCTGAGGCATCCCGGGAGGAACACAAATGGCCAAGAGCACCCATGCCGCTGTCGCCGACGATCGCAACGCGGACGTGCAGATCTACATCAACGGGGAGTTCTTCCATCGAAGTGAAGCGAAGATTTCGGTGTTCGACAGCGGCTTTCTGGTCGGTGACGGGATCTGGGAGGGCATCCGGCTGCACCACGGGGTGTTCGCCTTTCTCGACCGACACCTCGATCGACTCTTCGCCGGCGCAAAGGCCATCCACCTCGACATCGGCACGCGGGACGAGATCACCGCCGCGCTCCAGGCCACCGTCGATCAGAACGGCATGGACGACAACGTGCATGTCCGGTTGATGATCACCCGCGGCGACAAGAAGACGCCATCGCAACATCCATCGAACGTCGTGGGTGGCCCGAACGTGGTGATCATCGCGGAGCACAAGAAGGCGGATCCGGAGGTCGCCCGTGAGGGAATCTCGTTGTTCACCTCAACCGTTCGTCGCCCGGCCCCGGACATGCTCGATCAGAAACTCAACTGCCACTCAAAGCTGCATGAGGTGATTGCCTTGGTGCAGGCGGTTGGGGCCGGCGCCGACGAGGCGCTGATGCTCGACCCAAATGGAGCGGTCGCCACGTGCAACGCCACCAACTTCTTCATCGTCCGTGACGGAGAGGTGTGGACGTCCACCGGCATGTACAACCTTCCGGGGATCACCCGAGCACTTGTCCTGGAGGTCGCTCGTCGTGCCGACATCCCCGCCTACGAGAAGGACTTCTCACTGACCGACGTGTACTCGGCCGACGAAGTATTCGTCACCGGAACCTTCGGGGGTCTCACGCCGGTCAGTGAGGTTGACGGTCGCATGATCAGCGACGGATCCGGGATGGGACCCATGACCGAGCGACTCATCGAGCTCTATCGTGAAGCGATCGCCGCAGATGTGGCGAAGTAGGAGGCAACCATGGTGATCATTGCGGGGACGATTCGACTCGACCCATCCAACCGCGAGGCCGCGATCGAGGCGACCGTCGAGATGATGGACGCCACTGCAAAGGAGGAGGGTTGTGTGAGTTATGACTTCTCGGCCGACTTTCGTGATCCGGGGCTGTTCCACCTCTTCGAGGAATGGGAGTCCGAGGAACACCTGAAGGCCCATTTCGTCGTACCGCACATGGAGGTCTTCCAGAAGAAGCTGGCCGTGCTCGGTCCGGTCGAACGCAACATCTCTCGCTACGACGCATCCGGCAAACAGCCTCTCTAGGAGGCACTAACCCCCATGCTGCGGATCAACATGTGGTCGAGTCCACGAAACCTCTCGACCGCAATGATGTATTCGTGGGCGCAGCGGGCGGACACCACCGCGGTCGACGAACCGATCTACGCGCACTACCTGCGGGTGACGGGGCGAGCCCACCCCGGTGACGACGAAGTGATGGCGTCGCAGGACACCGATGGCGAAGCGGTGATACGCGACGTCATGTTGGGGGAGTACGACACCCCGGTCGTCTTCTTCAAGCAGATGGCGAAACATCTCGTGGAGCTCGACTGGTCATTCCTTCCCCAGTTCCGGAACGTGCTGTTGACCCGTGAACCGCACGACATGTTGACGTCACTGCAGGTGCGACTTCCCGACGCCACCATCGACGACACGGGGTTCCCGGAGCTGATAACGATTCTTGACCGGATGCTCGACGCTGGCGAAGAGCCGATCGTGATCGACACGAAGTTCCTCCTGCAGGACCCTCGCGCCGTGCTGACCGAACTCTGCAGTCGGCTCGGTGTCCCGTTCGATGAGACGATGCTCACCTGGCCCGCGGGCCCGAAACCCGAGGACGGTGTCTGGGCGAAGCACTGGTACACCGACGGCGTGCACAAGACCACCGGCTGGTCCAGGAACATGCCCAAGGACGCCGAGTTGCTGCCTCGGGTTCTCCCGGTGCTCGACGAAGCGATGCCGATGTATGAACGACTTCTGCCGCACGTCGTGAGGCTCTAGGCCACCTCAGAAGCGGGCCCAGCGTTTGCACTCCGCCCAGAAGAGGAACAGCACCGCAGCATTGAGGGCCGTTGAGGCGTAGCCGGATACGGCGCCAAGGGGCGTGAGGTCGAGGACCGGCGTCAATGCCATGCTGATCGGGATCATCAGCGCGTGCAGCATGACCAGGGCAGTCGACTCACCCACCCGTTCGCTGTCGAACAAGACCCGCAGCGCGAGGTACAGAGTGACGAGCGGGGCGATGGCCAGCGAGCCATACGACAGGACTTCACCCACCACCGTGGTGTCCTCAAAATCCTCGAGAGAGCTCACCAGGAAGAGCGGGGCGATGAGCCAGCCGACGGCAACGATGGCGCTGCACGCTGCGCCGATCGGCAGGTACCGCACCTTCATGGGATTGCGCGGTACGTCCTTCATCGACCGCAGACGTGGCTGCGACTCGACCAGTTCGAGGAAGACGTCTGTCGTTGCGCTCATCGGGACATCTTGGCCGAATCAGCGAGTGGTGTCGATGATCAACTGAGCAACCATTTATCCAGGCGTCGGTTCGCGAGCCAACCGAACACCATCGTGATCCCGATCATGTAGCCGATGTGCGCCACGGTGGAGGTCGAGATCGAACCGAGTGCGAGCTCCCGGCACACCGCGACGCCGTGATACAGCGGCGTGGCTCGAACGATGGCCTGCGCCCAGCCGGGGAAGACATCGATCGGAAAGAACGTCGCCGAGCACATGAACAGGAACTGCAGCATAAGGCCGAGGTAGTCGAAGTCGTGCCAGTTACGCATGAACGTTGTTGACCACACGCCGAGCGCGGCGACGCTCGTGCCAATCAGCAGCGTTGTCGGGATGATGAACAGTCCCCACCAGCTCTCGATGAATCCCAAGGCAGCCGCCAGCACGAGGAAGCCGGTGGCGTACGCGCTCGAACGCAGGACGGCGAAGGACAGCTCGCCGATTACGATCTCCCGCAGTCGGAGGGGCGTGACGACCATCGAGTCGAAGAGTTTCGAGTAGCGCAGCTTGTAATAGAAGTTGTAGGTCGATTCGAACGCGGCTCCGTTCATGGCCGAAACCGCGATCAGGCCGGGCGCCACGAACATCCCGTACTCCACCGTTTCGCCATTCACGTCGACGCCGCCAACGAGTTCTCCAACCCCGATGCCGATCCCAAAGAGCCAGATCATCGGTTCGAAGAACCCGGCAGCGAACATGAATTTGCGATGGCGGTAGAAGACGAGGTTGCGTTCGACGACCGACCGGATCGCCGCGGTTGGCGTGATCATGTGGACAACGTCTTTCGGAAACCGGCGCTGGTCGCGACCGCGCCGACACCAACCCAGGCCAGGAGCACGACCAAGTGGCCAAGCCCGCCGCCGAGGCTGAGCGAATCGTTGACCAGTCCTCGGGTGAGTTCAATGCCGTGATATCCGGGAGTCAGTTTGATGAACCATCCGAGCAGAACCGGCAGTGTTTCGACCGAAACGAAGGTGCCCGAAAAGACAAACAACGGGGTGACGACCAGCCGCGCCAATACCGAGAAACCCGCCTCGCTTTCGGCTCGCGACGTGTAACCGGCAATGAGTGCGGCCATGGCCGAGGCGGTCAACCCCGCCACGAACGGCGACAGCAGCGCCAGTGGTCCCGTCCAGCCGATCGCCAACAGCAGGACGAGGAGATAGAGCGTCGACGACACCGCTACCCGTAGCCCGATGAAGATGAGGTGTCCGCCGGCGATTTCTGCCGGTGAGCTCGGCGTGAAGGCCACGGTCTTGTAGGTGCCGTCCCACTTGAGCATGCCGTACGTGCGCCAGAGTGAATCCATACCGCCCTGCACGATCGCGGTGCCGGCCATGACGCCGGGTCCGACGAAGGTCAGGTAGTCCTCGGTGCCGAGACTGCTGGTGTCGTCGATCTGGCTTCCCAGCCCAAAGCCGAGTGCGATGAACGTCAGTACCGGTCCGATGATTCCGGTGGCGACGATGCTGCTCCAGGCACGCTTGTGGCGTCGGTAGTGATGTTCGACGACAAGCAGGGCCGGATGCCGTCGGCGCGCTGATACCGCGGTCATCAGTCAACCAACTCGTGTCCGGTGAGCTTGAGGAAGACGTCCTCGAGGGTCGATCGTCGAATCAACACGTTGGTGGGTTCGATGCCGCTCGCTCGAATCTGAGCCATCGTCGTCGCGCTGTCGTCGGTGTAGACAAGGGTGCGCTGGCGAAGTCGTTCTGTTCGAAGTCCGTCGGGAAGGTCGTCGGATGACACACCATCCAGTCGCAGCTCGACGACCTCCTTGGTGACCGAGCTTCGGATCAGATCACTCGGTGAACCGTGGGCGACGATCTTGCCGCCGTCCATGATGACCAGCCGATCCGCGAGCTGTTCCGCCTCGTCCATGTAGTGCGTAGTGAGCAGCTGGCTGATCCCACGCTCCTTCAACTCGTACAGGCGATCCCAGAGCAGTTGGCGGGCCTGCGGATCGAGCCCGGTGGTGGGCTCGTCGAGCAGGACGAGCTCCGGGTCGTTCACGAGTGCGCGGGCGATGGTCAACCGGCGTTTCATTCCCCCTGAGAGCGGCTCGACGAGAGACGTGGGCCGATCCGCCAGTTGGGCGAACTCGAGCAGCTCGGCGGCCCGCGCGCGGGCGTCGGACCAGGAGTGCCCGAAATAGCGGGCATACATCATGAGGTTCTCTTGCACGGTCAGTTCGATGTCGAGGTGATCCTCCTGGGGGACAACGCCGAGCCGGTTACGAATGGCGGGCCCGTCCGTGCGAGCGTCGAGCCCGAGAATCGTGAGCTCACCTGACGTCGGCTCACTGATGGTTGCGACCATACGCATGGTGGAGGTCTTCCCGGCGCCGTTCGGGCCGAGCATCGCAAACGTCTCGCCAGGCTCGATTTCGAAGTCGATTCCGTCGACCGCGACGAAGTCGCCGAACCGCTTCACGAGAGACTGGGCGACGACCGGTTGGGACATTCGACTGACCCTACTGCGCTGCTGCCATGGCGCCGATCTTCGTGTCGATCCGGGCCTCCAGTATTCTGGCCGAATGCAGCCGACCGTCCCTGCGCCCAGTTCTCTGCGCATCCCGCCGCTGTGGCTGCTGCTTGTCGCCGGCAGCCTGTTGGCGGCGCTCAGCGCCGGCGCCGCAAGCTCGAACGGGCCGGCGAGATCGTGCGTC
>SHLQ01000047.1 GCA_004282895.1 Acidimicrobiales bacterium | reverse complement strand
ATCCACGAACGCGTCGAAGGTGAGACCCCGGACGGCATCCCGTATCGGGCCAACGACTCCCGAAACCTCGGTTGGGTGCACGCGACGGAGGTCGACGGCTTTCTTCGGGCCTTCCAGCGGTTCGGATCGACGAGGATCTCTGCCGAGGGCGCAGATCAGTATGTGGCCGAGATGGCCCGTGTCGGCGAAGCGATGGGGATCGACAAGGCGCCGCGGAGCGTGGCCGAGCTCGACGAGACGCTGCTTTCGTACCGAGACGAGTTGAAGATGTCTTCGCAGTCTCGCGAGGCGTTGCGGTTCCTCATCAACCCCCCGAACTCAACTGCGGTCAAGGTCCCCCACGCGATGGTGCTGTCTGCGGCAGTGAGCATGCTGCCCAACTGGGCTCGCAGAAAGCTGTGGTTGCCTCCAGCCATCCGACCGCTCGACCGGGTACTGGCCGAACCACCGGCGCGGGTATTGCTGAAGGGGCTCGACTGGGTCATGGATGCACCTCCTGAGGTGGAGGAGCTTCGCCGGCGTCACTCGGCCTAGGGCGGGTTCTCGCGGTAGCGCTCCATCGCGTCATCAAGCGATAGGTCGAGTTGATTGGCCAGTGACGCCAACCATGCAAGGACGTCACCCAGTTCGTGCAGCTGCTGTTCCTTGGTCCCCTTGCGGGTCGCCTGCGCCAGCTCGCCCAGCTCTTCGCACAGCCACGCCACCGTCGGCGGAATCCCACGGGCCCGATCGGCCTCGCCGTAGTGGCGCTCCACCAACTCCTGTACGTCATCCAAAGTCACGCACCGACCCTACAAGTCGCCGCGTCGTCGAGTACCCCTCGCGCTAGGGTTTCGGGCCATGGAAGACACCTCAATCAAGCCCGTCATCACCGTTCCCCAGGGGCAGCCACCCACGGAACTCCTCATCGAGGACCTCGTCGAGGGCGACGGTCAGGAAGCGGTCGCCGGCATGCAGGTGACCGTTGACTACGCCGGGATCAACTGGTCCAACGGGCGAGAGTTTGATGCCTCATGGAACCGCAATGACACTTTTGCGTTCGGTTTGGGCGCCGGCATGGTCATCAGCGGCTGGGATCAGGGCGTGCAAGGGATGAAGGTCGGCGGCCGCCGTCGACTGACCATTCCGCCGGCAATGGCCTACGGCTCGCAGGGTGCCGGCGGCGTCATTGCCCCCAACGAAACGTTGATCTTCGTGGTCGACCTTCGCTCGGTCGGCTAGTTCGCAGCGACGATTCCGCGCTCAAGGAGCGCCTCTGCGATCTGAATCGTGTTGAGGGCCGCACCCTTTCGCAGGTTG
The DNA here is from genome assembly GCA_004282895.1 of Acidimicrobiales bacterium. Taxonomy (GTDB): domain Bacteria; phylum Actinomycetota; class Acidimicrobiia; order Acidimicrobiales; family SHLQ01; genus SHLQ01. The sequence continues at coordinate 18,172 of SHLQ01000047.1, read as the reverse complement.
TCTCCGCTCACAAAGAACGCCAGTCCGTTGTCGAAGGTTTCGTCGCGTCGAATTCGACCCACGATCGACGGATCGATTCCCGCGGACTTCAGGGGCGTCGGAATGTCGTCAAGCACGACTCCGTCCGCGCCCCGAAGGATCTCCGTTGCTCGTTCAGGGGAGATCTCCCGCTCGAACCCTGCGCTGATCGCCAACGAGTGTCCGGTGAACACCGGGACCCGCACGCAGATGCCTGACACGAGAAGATTGGGGAGTTCGAGAATCTTGCGGCTCTCGTTTCTCAGCTTCTGTTCCTCGTCGGTCTCGCCGCGCCCGTCGGCGACGATCGATCCGCACATTGGTAGTGCGTTGAACGCAATCGTGTCGGCGAACTTGTCGGAGTCGCCGAAGTCGACGGCCTCTCCGCTGTAGGTGAGTCCAGGTATCTTGTCGCCGCCTTTGCGGACCTGCTGGTCGAGCTCGTCGACTCCGGCCAGACCGGCGCCGGATACCGCTTGGTAGGTGGATACGACCATTCGCTCGAGCCCGGCCTCTTGAGACAAGGGCTTCAGCACCGGCATCGCTGCCATCGTCGTGCAGTTCGGATTGGCCACAATGCCGCGCGGGATCGAGTCCAGGGCGTGTGCGTTCACCTCCGGAACGACAAGGGGCACGTCGTCGTCCATGCGGAAGGCGGACGAATTGTCGATGACGATCGCTCCGGCTGCGGCCACGTTGTCGGCGATCGCACGAGACGTCGCACCGCCGGCCGAGAAGAGCGCGATGTCGATACCGGCATAGTCCGCAGTCGTTGCGTCCTCGACGGTAACTGCGGTCCCGCCGAAGTCGATGATCTTCCCTGCACTCCGGGCCGAGGCGAACATCCGCACCTGCGACGTGGGGAAGTTTCGCTCCTGAAGGAGCGTGCGCATGACACCACCAACTTGTCCGGTGGCTCCGAAAATTCCGACGTTGACCATGGCGAACAGGCTACTGGTTCTAGGCGTACGCACTCATGGGAGGACACGCACATTGCAGGTTCCGATCGCCGAACGCGTTGTCGACGCGGCCGACTGTGGGCCAGAACTTCGTGGCGACCGACCATGGCGCCGGATAGGCCGCCTGCTGGCGACTGTACGGGTGGCTCCACTCGTCGCTGGTTACGGCCATCGCAGTGTGGGGCGCGTTCTTCAGAACGTTGTCCTCCGCGTCCGCGTCGCCGTTCTGGATCGCACGGATCTCCTCGCGGATCGAGATGAGGGCGTCGCAGAACCGATCGATCTCGGCCAACGATTCACTCTCAGTTGGTTCGATCATGAGCGTGCCTGCCACCGGCCAGGACATCGTCGGTGCATGGAAGCCGTAGTCGATGAGACGCTTGGCGATGTCCTCGGCATCGGCCACGTCCTTGTAGTCGCGCACGTCGATGATGCACTCATGGGCGACCCGTCCGTTGGCACCGCGATAGAGCACGGGGAAATGAGGATCGAGTCGCGCGGCCATGTAGTTCGCATTCAGAATGGAAAGACGACTGGCTTCGAGCAGTCCGTCCGGTCCCATCATCGCGATGTACGCGTAGCTGATCGGCAGAATCGACGTGCTGCCCCATGGCGCTGCGCTGACCATGCCGCTGTCGGCCTCGACGTCCGGCTGCAGATCTGGCAGATGGGGCACGAGGTGCGCGGCCGCGCAGATCGGGCCAACACCGGGGCCTCCACCGCCATGCGGGATGCAGAACGTCTTGTGCAGATTGAGGTGGCACACATCCGCGCCATAGTCTCCCGGTCGTGACAGGCCGACCTGCGCGTTCATGTTGGCGCCGTCGAGATACACCTGCCCGCCATGATCATGGATGATCTGGCAGACCTGCTCGATCGATTCCTCGAACACGCCGTGGGTCGATGGATAGGTCACCATCAGCGCTGCGAGATCATCGGCGTGTTGTACGGCCTTTGCCTCCAGATCCGCCACATCGATGTTGCCGTTCTCATCCGTTGCCACCGGGACGACCGTCATCCCGGTGGCTCCGAAAATTCCGACGTTGACCATGGCGAACAGGCTACTGGTTCTAGGCGTACGCACTCATGGGAGGACACGCACATTGCAGGTTCCGATCGCCGAACGCGTTGTCGACGCGGCCGACTGTGGGCCAGAACTTCGTGGCGACCGACCATGGCGCCGGATAGGCCGCCTGCTGGCGACTGTACGGGTGGCTCCACTCGTCGCTGGTTACGGCCATCGCAGTGTGGGGCGCGTTCTTCAGAACGTTGTCCTCCGCGTCCGCGTCGCCGTTCTGGATCGCACGGATCTCCTCGCGGATCGAGATGAGGGCGTCGCAGAACCGATCGATCTCGGCCAACGATTCACTCTCAGTTGGTTCGATCATGAGCGTGCCTGCCACCGGCCAGGACATCGTCGGTGCATGGAAGCCGTAGTCGATGAGACGCTTGGCGATGTCCTCGGCATCGGCCACGTCCTTGTAGTCGCGCACGTCGATGATGCACTCATGGGCGACCCGTCCGTTGGCACCGCGATAGAGCACGGGGAAATGAGGATCGAGTCGCGCGGCCATGTAGTTCGCATTCAGAATGGAAAGACGACTGGCTTCGAGCAGTCCGTCCGGTCCCATCATCGCGATGTACGCGTAGCTGATCGGCAGAATCGACGTGCTGCCCCATGGCGCTGCGCTGACCATGCCGCTGTCGGCCTCGACGTCCGGCTGCAGATCTGGCAGATGGGGCACGAGGTGCGCGGCCGCGCAGATCGGGCCAACACCGGGGCCTCCACCGCCATGCGGGATGCAGAACGTCTTGTGCAGATTGAGGTGGCACACATCCGCGCCATAGTCTCCCGGTCGTGACAGGCCGACCTGCGCGTTCATGTTGGCGCCGTCGAGATACACCTGCCCGCCATGATCATGGATGATCTGGCAGACCTGCTCGATCGATTCCTCGAACACGCCGTGGGTCGATGGATAGGTCACCATCAGCGCTGCGAGATCATCGGCGTGTTGTACGGCCTTTGCCTCCAGATCCGCCACATCGATGTTGCCGTTCTCATCCGTTGCCACCGGGACGACCGTCATCCCGGCCATGACCGCCGAGGCCGGGTTGGTGCCGTGGGCCGAGGTGGGGATGATGCACACGTTGCGTTGGCCCTGACCGTTGGCCCGGTGGTAGGCCGCGATCGTCAACAGGCCCGCATACTCACCCTGAGAACCCGCGTTGGGTTGCAGCGACGTGCCGGCAAACCCGGTGATCTCCGCCAGCCACCGTTCCAGCCGATCCACAAGTTCGGCGTACCCGGACTGCTGATCGGCCGGTGCGAATGGATGGATGCGGCCAAACCCTTCCCACGTGATCGGGATCATCTCCGTCGTGGCGTTCAGCTTCATCGTGCAGGAGCCAAGAGCGATCATCGAATGGGTCAACGACAGATCTTTGTTCCGCAGCGCCGTGATGTATCGCAGCATCTCGGTTTCGCTGCGGTAGGAGTTGAACACTGGGTGGGTCATGAATTGCGACGAGCGCCGGAACGAACCGAGGGTGTCGTTCGTCGGCCCTGTGGGCTCGCGTCCGAACAACGCTTTTGTAAGCGCGTGCAGGTCGTCTGCCGTGGTTGTTTCGTCGAACGCAATGCCGACCGCGCCGTCTCCGTGCGCACGAAGGTTGAATCCCGCGCCCAACGCCTTCGCGACCAACTGGTCCAGACCATCTCCCGCGACGAGGGTCACCGTGTCGAAGAAGGTTTCACCTTCCAAGGTGTACCCCGACGCCACGGCGGCCTCGCCGAAGGCTCGAGCATGACCATGCACCCGTTCTCCGATTGCGGTGATTCCTTCGGGGCCGTGGTACACGCCATACATGGACGCGATCACGGCCAGCAGAACCTGCGCGGTGCAGATGTTCGACGTGGCCGAGTCGCGACGAATGTGCTGCTCCCGCGTTTGTAGTGCCATCCGCAACGCCGGATTGCCGGCAGGGTCCTTGGAGACGGAGATCAGGCGCCCGGGAAGGTTTCGGGCATTGGCCGTTGCGGTCGCAAGAAACGCGGCATGGGGCCCGCCCGCGCCCAACGGGACGCCAAATCGCTGCGATGAGCCGACGACGATGTCTGCGCCCCACTCCCCCGGCGGCGTGAGCATGGTGCAGGCAAGCAGGTCGGTCGCCGCCACCACCAACGCACCGGCATCATGGGCCCGCTGCGCAAGAGCGGCGTGATCGGACACGACACCGCGAGTGTCGGGATATTGGACGAGCACACCAAACGTGTCTTCGTCGAAGCTGGCGTCGTCGATGGAGCCAATCACGAGATTGATCCCCAGGGGTTCGGCCCGCGTTGCTAGAACCGCCAGTGTCTGGGGATGGCAAGCGTCGCTGGCAACGAACGTGCTGGCCGTGGACGAACGACCCTTCAAGCGGCGGGCCATCGTCATCGCTTCGGCCGCGGCCGTCGCCTCGTCGAGCAGCGAGGCGTTGCTCAGCTCGGTGCCCGTGAGGTCAGCGACCATGGTCTGAAAGTTCAGCAACGCCTGCATTCGACCCTGCGCGATCTCGGCTTGATACGGGGTGTAGGCCGTGTACCAGCCCGGGTCTTCGAGGATGTTGCGAAGAATGACCGTCGGGGTGAGCGTGTCGTAGTACCCCTGACCGATCATCGATCGCATGACCACGTTCGATTCGGCCAGCTCCCGCAGATCGCTCAAGACTTCGACCTCATCAAGTGCGGTGGGCAGGTCAAGCTCTCCATCGAAACGAATTGCTTCGGGAACGGTCTGGTCGATGAGATCACCGAGCGACGACACACCGACGGTGGTGAGCATCTTGTCGGTCTCGACGGCATCGGGTCCGTTGTGACGTTGTGCAAAATCCATGATGTCTCCTTAGAGCGACGGTGACCGGTAGAGAGGGCGTTTGGCAACACGTGCTGCCTTGGCCGTGCCGCGAATGTCGATGGCGAGTGCGGTGCCAACCTCGCCGTATTCCCTGGGTAGGAATGCGTTGGCGACAAACGCGTCAACGGTTGGCGCGAAGATACCGGACACCACGGTGGCGATCTCGTTTCCGTCGGCATCAAGCACGGTGGAGCCCTCTCGTGGAACACCCTTGTCTTCCATGACGAGGGTCTCGAGCCGGCGGGTGAGCCCAGCTGCCTTCGCAGCGACGAGCGCTTCTTTGCCGATGAAATCGGAGCCGTCGAGGTGGACGGCCCAACCCAGTCGGGCTTCGAAGGGGGTGATGTCCAGCCCGAGCTCATGGCCGTACAGCGGATAGCCGGGTTCGAATCGAAGACTGTCCCGAGCGGAGAGCCCGACCGCCATGGCGTCGATACCAACCTCCTCGGCGTGCGCCAGCAAGCCAGTCCAAACATCGATGCTGCCGCCGTGGACGAACAACTCGACGCCGTCTTCTCCCGTATATCCCGTTCTTCCGACGAGAGCCGTCGTGCCGAACAACTCGATCGTTGCGGAAGTGAACCGTTCGATGCCGCCAATGTCCGAGTCAGTGACTCCATCCACCAACCCGACTGCGTTCGGGCCTTGTATCGCCATCATTGCCAGGTCCGCCGATCGATCAACGACGGTGCAATCGGAACCCGTCACCGCGGCCTCGATCCACGCCGCGTCGCTCTCTCGATTCCCGGCGTTTACAACGATCAGATACGTCGATTCGCCCGTGCGGTACACGATGACATCGTCGAGCACGCCGCCTGCCTCGTTGCACAGGAGTCCGTACCGAGCGGAGCCCTCCTCGAGAGACGCCATGTCGGAACTCACTAGTCGATCCACCACTGCACCGGCGTCGGAGCCGGTCACTTCCACCTGGCCCATGTGGTCGATGTCGAACAAGCCGACCGATGCACGGGTGCCGTGATGCTCAGCCAGGGCGCCGGTCTCGTAGAAGACGGGAAGGCTCCACCCTGCGAAGTCCACCATGCGCCCGCCATGGGCCTCATGCCAGTCGTGGAGGGCGGTTCGTTTCAGCTCGATACTCTCGCTCATATTGGCTCCAAAAAGAAAACACGCAGGGCGTGCGCCCTGCGCTTCCTCTGTCCAAAACCTGAGAGATTGATTGCCCCGTCGGTGCGGATCCCGAGGGATGCCGACTCTCCAGAGAGTTGCCTATCGCGATGATCCTTGGTGCCTGAGAGTTTCGATCGTGGTCTGGGCAGACCGGCGACCTTGCCCCTTCGGCGACCCCCAAGACGGGGATGCTCTCTCTTCGCAACACTGGCTATTCGGTTGTACTGTCGCATTGTAGTGCGTGTGATTCGTTCGGCCTAAATTGTCCGAACGGTCTGGATATCACGAGCCATTGGTGGCACTCTCGGGTGTCGGCGGCCACTCAGAGAGTAATTGAGGAGAGCAACGTGGATGCACAGCGCCCGCGAGGTCGACCGCCGAAATACACCGTTGAAGAAGTCCGCAGCCGCCTACACGAAGCCGCGCGCGAGAGTCTTCGTCAGAGCGGCATCACGTCCGGTCTGGACGCCGTGACCCTCGACGTGTGCATCGCCGAGGCGGACGTACCTCGCGGATCTGCCTATCGACTGTTCCAGGTCGATGAGATGTCGCCTCAGGACGCGTTCCGACGTGAAGTCGCCATCACCCTGCTGCGCGAGTTGCCCGCCCGTCTGGGTCTTGAGGCAACCCAGGACGAGTTCGAAGCGCTGTATGCGGAGTCCAGAGAGGAGCTCGCGTCCGCCGGCGTCACGGATCGCACGCAGATCACCCGCAACATGATTCGCATCGTCGCTACCGAGAGCTTTCGCCGCATCGATGCCAGTTCCAACTGGTTGATCTACAGCGCACTTCGCACCGCCGCGGTCAGCCGATCAGATGACCCCGGGCTTCGCCAGGCAGTGCTCGAGGGTGAGGAGTACTTGATCCGCCGCTACTCCGGGCTCTACAAGATGATCGGTGATGCCATGGGGCTTCGGCTGCGGGACTCGTACACGTACGAAGAGTTCTCCATCTGTGCCTACGCCTTGAACGAGGGAGTTGCCAACCGGTTGAGCAGCAGCTTCCGCAGGTTCGACATCGAACGACCAACCGGACCCGATGGCGACATGCAGCCGTGGTCATTGTTTGGGGTCGCCTATGAGGCGCTGGTCGATCAGTTCTTCGAAGCCGAGGAGTAGCGCTAGGGCCGAACGTCTGGCGGAAGGTTGTTCAGCAGCCAGTTTCGGAAATCCGCCGTCGAGCCTGCGGGAGCGTTACGCGGCAGCGTTACCCACAGACCGGGCCTCCACGAGGTGGTGAGACGGTTGTACTTCGCGATACCGGGGCCCGGCACCTTCGTACCCTGACCGCCGGTGGTGTTGTAGTAGTCGGCACCACACTGGAACAGCACCTTCACCCGGCTGAGATCGACGGTCTGGCCGTCGGGTTGTTGCAGCCTCATCTCGGAGGTCAGGAACTCCGCGATCTGTCCTGCCTTGGGCGGCTGGCGCTTTCCGGCCCAAAAGTGCATGAACAATGAGTTCGAATTCCACGGGGCGCTGTAACTACCATCGGCCTCTCGGCGCCACGTGATCTGACCGTGACTTCCGGAGGAGAACGGGTCAGCGTTGACGACACCCGGCGTGCCGAGATACCCACCGTGGTTGCCACCGGTGAGGTCGACGTTGAATGCCTTCGTCCAGTTGTTGTTGGCGTACTGGAAATACGCACCGTTTCGGAAGTTCACCCGGAATGGCACCGGCGGGCGGTGTCCGTTCTCGGGAATGACGGCGCAGCGATGCTCCGCGTACTGCGAACTACCGCTTCCAAGCTGTCCCCATGCGGCGTTGCGACTGGGACCCTGCGCCCAATTCCAGGTCTGTGGAAGGAAGAGCGACGCTTCGTGGCGGCCCATGGGCCATTCCTCGTAGGGGTTGCTGCCGTCGCCAGCGCCGATGGTTCCGTTGATGACCTGCGCGATCGAGTAGCGACCGTTGACTTGGGGCACCGTGGTCGCCGGGGCAGCGGTTGTCGTCGTCGTTGTCGTTGGCCGAACCGTCGTTGTTGTTGACCGAATCGTTGTGGTTGTACGCACGGTTGTGGTCGTGGGGCGCACCGTCGTCGTTGTCGAGCGAGGAAGGCGACTTGTTGTCGTCACATCGCTGGAGGGTGCGGACGTGGCGGGCGGCGTGTTGGGTCGGGGCGACACGGTCGATGTGGTATTGATCACGCGACTGGTTGGTGTCGTTGCGGCTGGTGCTGCAGTGGTCGGCGGCAACGTGGGTGTGGTCTCCACGACCTCATCGTTCGCGAGCACAACCGCTTGCACTGCCTCCTCGGAGATTTCGGTCGGTGGAGCCACGAGCGAACGCGCAAGATCAGCGTCGGCGGGTTCAGGCGACGCCAGCTGCCGGGGAGCGTTCACCGAAGCGGTCTGTTGCACAAGATCGGCCGAGTCACCTTCAGTAATGACGCGCGTCGAGAGGTCCGCGGCCAACACCGCAGTTGGCGGGCTGGAGTTGACGACGATCAGAGCAATCGCCAGCACAACGGAGAACGTCAGTGCAGCGATCGTCGGTCGCGTATCGAAGGTACGACCCTCGTTTGACATTCGTCCTTCCTCAACCCGCGGTATGGCCATTCTTGACACAGAAATCGCGCGATTTCCACGCGGCCAGTCGGCATTTTGGGGAGTATTCTTCGCTTTTCGTGAGAATTTGGGTCCAACGACTCAGGATTTGGTCACTCTGGACGTGGTATTTCTCGTCTCAGGGCACCAAAACAGGCCACGCTCGCAACTGCCATTGCGGTCGCATCGAGCCCGTGAAGCGCACCGACCGCCCACCCGCTGGCAGTGGCCGCGTTGGCGATCGCAATAACCGCCCACGACGCGGTTCCGACAAGAGTAATCACGATGCCGGTCGTGACCGCCGCAGGTTTTTGTCCGGCGATGCTAGCAACGAAGAGTATCGTCAGGCCGAGCCAGGCGGCCAGCGAGCCAAGTCGCAGAGAGAAGGTCCCATCCAGGATGGGGTTCGTCGCGTCGGAGTATTCGTGCAGAACCAACCCTGCACCTGATCCCAACAAGACAAGACCCAGGCCAACCCGCGCCCAAGGTGCCTCGAAGATGGCTGAGTCCGCCCGCCAGGCACAACTGGCGGTGAGGAGTAGGCCGACAATGAAGGTCGTGTTGGCAGCCATCGAGTAGGGATGGAGTCGAGCGAGCGTTACCACACCGGCTACGGCTGCCAGGAGTGTCAACGCAAGAGCCACGTCGCCGTGAATCTGTCCTCGAGTGGCCTGCAACGGCGCTCGAGCCACGATGCGCATGGTCATCGACCGAGCTGCCATATCCCCATGTGACTCGCGCACAAAGGCGTACTCGGCGATCCATTCCTGCCGGCACTGGTCGCGAACCTCGGCAGGTAAAAGCGCGGCCGCCATGGCGAGAAGGCGTTCACAGATTGTCACGGAGAGTTACCCCTAGAGTTCGGTGGCAGTCTCCGGTCCCATGAGGCGTTGCACGGCCTCGGCCAGTGCTGCCCGTGCCTCATTCTCGCCGAGCCCGGTTAGACGATAATAGCGTCTGGCCGGTCGACGTACCTCAGCGGGGTCTATCTGTTCCCAGAATCCTTCTATCCATTCCGCATCCTCAAGTCGAGCAAGCATGGGATACAACGTCCCCGCTTTGAGTCCCGTCTCCTTCGTCAACTCGAAGCCGTAAAACTGCTCGGTTGGACTGTCGAGCATCGCCCGGAGCACCAACTGCGTCTGCAGTGTCATGCGAAATGGTGTCGCCATCCGTCGAGTGTACGCACGTATCGGCGCTCATAGCCAAAATTAACTAGGCGTTTTTCAGGCCAATTCAAAGGAATCGTGCAAGGCTTGGGTCGCCCGGTCCACATCGGCATCGCGGACCACACACGAGATCCGAATGGCCGACGTGGAAATCATCTCGATGTTGATGCCTTCCCGCGCGAGGGTCTCGAACATCGTTGCGGCGACACCGGGATTACTTTTCATACCGGCGCCCACGACCGACACTCTGCCGATGTCGTTGTCCGCGATGACCTCACAGTCATCGGCCGGCACCGACGCCGAGGAGATCTCTGCGGCCATCTTCATCTGGTCGCGGGGAACTGTGAAGCTGATGTCGGTGACACCGGCCAGTGACACGTTCTGCACGATCATGTCGACGTTCACTCCGGCCTCCGCCAACGATCGAAACAGCTCCGCGGCGATGCCCGGTTTATCAGGAACACCACACACGGTGAGCTTTCCTTCCGAGGTGTCGGGCACGATCGCCGAGACGATTGCTTGTTCCATGGTTGGATCCTCCTCAACGACCCAGGTGCCAGGCTCCCAGGTGAATGCTGATCGAACGTGCAGCGGCACGCGGTAGTTGTGGGCGACCTCGACGGATCGCATCGCCGGCTTCGGGCAACCGACAGCGGTCATCTCCAGCAGTTCGTCGAAGCTGATCTTCGCCATCTTGCGCGCGCCGGTCACGACCCGAGGGTCACTGGTAAAGACGCCGGAGACATCGGTGTACAGCTCGCACGAGTCGGCCTCGAGGACGTGGGCGAGCGCGACCGCCGTGGTGTCCGAGCCACCCCGCCCCAGGAAGGTCACGTCCTTGTCGGACGAGACACCCTGTGATCCCGCAACGATCGGAACCATGCCCGCCTGTATCGACTCATGGATTCGCTCGGGTCGAATCTCAACGATCTTCGCGTTTCGATGGTTGGTGTCGGTGATGAACCCGGCCTGGCTTCCCGTGAAGGATGCGGCCTCAATCCCCTGCTTGTGCAACGCCATGGCAACCAGCGAACAGGCCTTGCGTTCACCTGCGGTGATCAACAGGTCCATCTCGCGGCCCGGAGGATCATCGGACACCTGACCCGCGAGCCGCAGAAGCTCATCAGTTTCCTTGCCCATCGCCGACACGACAAGGACAACGTCGTCACCCCGTCGACGGCATCGTGCGACGTGATCCGCGACCTCACGTATGCGATCTGCGTCGGCAACCGACGTGCCACCAAACTTCTGTACGACGAGAGCCACGGTCAATCACGCTAACGTTGCAGCGTGTCTCCCCAAACCCAACGTGGCTGTCTCGTCGCCCTCGCTGTTCTCCTGGTCATCGGAATGCTCGCACCGCTCGTCGCGATCGCACTCGCCTAGCCGTCGCGATGCACCCGAGGGACAACCTCGCGGGCCGTCAGATCAACCCAGAAACCATCGTGTCCGCCGACGTCGAATCGTTCGATCGCGACCACCGTCCAGCCAACGTCCCGCAGCACGTGCACCACCGCGGTTCGATCCGTGGGGCGACCCAACTTCCAGCGACCCTGTGGACTCCCGCCCACAAACTCCGGGCCGAGAACGCGGACTTCCGCGTCGACGGCCAGTCGATCTCGAAGTTCGCGGAGCGATCGCCGCGCTGCCACCGGATCTTCGCCAAGCGCGTTGACCAGCAGGACTCGGCGCGCGTCGTCATCGACGGCGTCCACTTGGCGGACGACCTCCCTGTCACCGAGCGTCAACCGAGCTCGGTGACGCCGCACCCGCGCCGCCACTTCCTCCGGATCCGAGATATCACTCACGAGCCCACGCTACGGCGAATCGGCGCCGGTCAGAAGTCACGATGAGCGAGGTGAGCTGGGTCTTCCCGCCGGCCAGCACCGCGGACGAAAACGGCATCGTCGGCGTGGGGGCCGACCTCTCCCCCGCTACGATGCTGGCCGCCTACAGCGATGGGATCTTCCCGATGCCGCTGCACGAAGACGGCGATGTGGCCTGGTGGTCGCCAGATCCTCGGGCGATCATGCCCATCGAGGGCCTTCACGTTTCGCGCTCCCTGCGCCGATCCATGCGTCGCTTCACCGTCACGGTGGACACGGAGTTCGAGGCAGTGGTGGACGCCTGCGCCGACCCAGGGCGACCGCAAGGTTGGATCGACCAACAGATGAAGGACGCCTACCGTCGCCTGCACGAAGCGGGTTTCGCCCACTCGATCGAGGTCCGGTCCGCCGCCGGAGAGCTGATCGGCGGCCTGTTCGGCGTCGGCTTCGATCGCTTCTTTGCTGGCGAGTCGATGTTTCATCACGAGACCGACGCGTCCAAGGGCGCACTGGTCGCGACGTGTGACTACCTCCGCAATGCCAGGGTTGTGTTGTTCGATGTGCAGTGGCTGACCCCGCACCTCGAATCGATGGGCGCCATCGAAGTGCCCCGGACCGAGTACCTTCGACGATTGGCGGAAGCAGTATCGACCGACCCATCTGGGAATAGACCGGAAGTACCTTGAGAAGAATCGAAAAACAGCCGAAGGAAACTTCGTAATGGATTCGCGTGCGCTGGTCTCGATATCAGTGGGCGTGACCGGGTTCATCCTCGGTCTGCTCACGCCATTCGAGGGGGCATATCTCGGCATCTTCGCAGGTGTCGCAGCGCTCGGGAGTGGCCTTGTCGGGTGGATAGTCACCCGTCAGGCCGTTGATACCGAGCGGAGGCTTTCGATGGAAGAAAAGCAGAACAAGAACCTGGAGGAAAGCCTTTCCGCTCAGATCCAGGCGCGCCTTTCCGCCGAAGAAGCCGTTCGTTCGCTCAGCGCGGAGCTCAGCGCATCCCAACAATCCGAGCTCGAACGAACCCAACGGATCGAAGAACAGATCCGGGAAGAAGTCGCCGCCCAGACCGGTGACCCCGGCCGCAACGCCATCGTCGACCCGGACAGTGGGCTCTACAGCGAGCAGTACTTCCGAGCCGCCGTCGAAGCCCGCGTCGCTGCTGCCCGACGACATCTTCGACCGGTCGCCGTGGTGCTGCTCCAAGTCATGGACAACACCGGCGACTCGCGCACACCCGCGGACCCCCAACTCGTGGCCGACTACCTCCTCGCCACGTTGCGAGAGGCAGACACGGCCTGTCGCACCAGCCGAGGGTTGTATGCGATCGTGCTCGAGGACACGCCAGAAAACGGCGCGGTGTGGACGGTGGAACGGATTCGCCGACGACTAACCGAAGACCACGACTCCCTGATGATCTGGGCCGGCGTTGCCTGCTACCCGGCCCACGCCTTCGAAGTACGCGATCTCGTCGGCAAAGCCAGCGAAGCTCTCGAAGCCGCCACCGAATGGCATCAGGATCGAATAGAAGTAGCCGTCACGGAAAACTGACTAGCTTCTTCTTCGTAACTTCCAGGGGCGTTGGTGGAAGCGCCATCGGAGTTCGTTTTGGCTCAGGGCTAGTGCCGGTGGCTTGGGTTCGGGCCAACCAGCTTCGAGCGCCAGACCGATCGCCGCGATCACGTCGTCGGGCGGGGTTGGCGTGATGTCCTCGATGCGGATGCGCGCCGTGTCCTCAGCCATGGCTACAGCGGCACATTGCCGTGTTTGCGATCGGGCACACGCTCGTGTTTCGATCCCAGCATCCGGAACGCACCGGCCACCAACTTGCGGGTGTCGGCCGGATCGATGACCTCATCGATGTAGCCACGCTCGGCCGCGATGTACGGGTTCGCGGTCTTCTCGGTGTATTCCTCCACGAGCTCCGCCCGGCGAGCAACCGGATCAGCGGCGCTTTGTAGCTCGCGTCGGTAGATGACCTCGACTGCGCCTTGTGGCCCCATGACGGCCATCTCCGCGCTGGGCCAGGCGAAGCTGATGTCGGAACCGACCGCCTTGCTGTCCATCACGAGGAATGCACCGCCGTAGGCCTTGCGGGTGATCACCTGCACACGCGGGACCGTCGCCTCGCAGTACGCGTAGAGCAATTTGGCGCCGTGGCGGATGATGCCCCCGTGCTCCTGATCGACGCCGGGGAGAAACCCGGGCACGTCACAGAACGTCAGCAGCGGGATGTTGAAGGCGTCGCAGGTGCGAACGAAGCGGCCAGCCTTCTCCGCGGAATTGATGTCGAGCACACCGGCGAGGACCATCGGCTGGTTTCCCACGATGCCGATGGAACGACCTTCGATGCGGGCGAACCCGCAGACGATGTTCCCGGCCCAATCGGGGAAGTACTCGAAGAAGTCGCCGTCGTCGACGACAGACCGAATCACGTCCTTCATGTCGTACGGCACGTTGGGGGAGTCCGGCAGGATCGTGCGCAGTTCGGGAAGTTCACGATCCGGGTCGTCGTCGGACTCGATCATCGGCGCCTGGTCGAGGTTGTTGGAAGGCAGGAACGACAACAGCAGTTTTACGCTGTCGAGAACCTCCTCTTCGGATGCCCCGGTGAAGGTGGCGACGCCGGACTTCGAGCTGTGGGACTTCGCACCACCCAACTCCTCGAGAGAGACCTCCTCGCCGGTGACCGTCTTCACGACATCAGGGCCGGTGATGAACATGTGGGACTTCTCGCGAACCATGAAGATGAAGTCGGTCATGGCGGGGCTGTACACCGCGCCACCGGCACACGGGCCGAGAATCACGCTGATCTGCGGGATGACACCCGATGCCTGCACATTGCGGTAGAAGATGCCACCGTAGGCATCGAGGGAGACGACACCTTCCTGAATTCGCGCACCGGCCCCATCGTTGAGGCCGATCATCGGCGCACCCACGCTGTTGGCGAGATCCATGACCTTGTGGATCTTCTCGGCGAACACCTCGCCCAACGCGCCACCGAACACGGTGAAGTCCTGGGAGAACACGAAGACTTTCCGGCCGTCGACCGTGCCGTAGCCGGTGACCACACCATCGGTGTACGGACGATCCTCGATTCCGGCTTCGTGGGCCCGGTGCCGGGCCAGCATGTCGAGTTCGTGAAACGAGCCGGGATCGAGGAGGTAGTCGATACGCTCGCGGGCCAGCATTTTGCCCTTCTCGTGCTGGCGTTGCACTGAACGCTCCGAACCCGCGTGCAGCGCTTGTTCGCGACGGCGTTCAAGATCCTGGAGACGTTCAGCCATGCTCGACATATGCCGCTAGACCCTAGTCGTTGTCGTCCATGTCCAAATAGAGCTGCGGCGAGATCCGTTCGAGTCCGACGATGCCGAGTGCGTCCCGGTCGGTGGGTGTCAATTGCTGCAGTGCCGATTCGATGGCCGCTCGCAGCGAGACGACATCAACTCCCGGTGCGGCGATATAGGGAAGACCCGGGGTCGGCTTCGACCAGAACGCAACTCGGAGGTCCGTCGTGACGTCGTCATACCGTTCCATGAGACGCCAGGACACCGCATCGATGGCTGCCAGTTCCGCCTTCCCTTGCGCGACCGCGTCCGCGGATCGAAGATGGGCGCCGGTTTTGATCCGGTCACCGAACGCCACTCCTTGACGGTCGGCCTGCGACATGATTGCGGAGAAGCCCGACTCTGAATCCTCCGAGTTGAACGCAAGCACACTGCCGCAAAACTCGGCGAGCGTGGACGCACGCTCATCCTTCCGGCAGATGACCGCGCTGCGGTACCAACCCGCTGGGCAGCCGTCGACGCCGTAGTCGGGGGTACCAACCAGCTGCACCGATCCGTGGAGCCACCGCCGGTAGGGCAAGCCACAGGTCTGACTCAGCACGAGGCCGGGGTCATGCCACGTGTCGCGCTCATCCGCACCGAGGGTCAGGCGATCCGGAGCCGTCATGCCCCGCTTCCGAAGACCATCACGGATGAGCACCCAGTATCGAGCATGGGCCGCTTCGAGTTCGGGTCGCGCATACATCGGCAGGCTCGCGATCATGTGGTCTCAGCCTCCAGTCGCGTCCGCATCCCAGCGCTTCTTGGCGAAGAAGAGGTCCATGAACTTCGGCGGCGGGCCGTCGAGGCGGTTGGGTGCGATCTTCAACACGTCGACGAGATGAAATCCATTCGCAGCACATTCCGCGATGAACTCCGAGAAGGCATAGCCACCCTCGAACCGCCGTGACACCGACACCTCGGCGACGATGAACTCCGTGTCCTTCAACACGTTGGTCGCACCCCGCAGTACGTCGAGCTCATGACCTTCCGTGTCGATCTTCAGACCGAACGGTCCTCGCACCGACGTTGAAGCGACGATGTTGTCGAGTGTGTCCACCTCGACGTCGACGGTTCGCACATCACCGGACGACCCCTCGAGCGGCGTCTTGTCATGAAAGGAGCTCAGCGCAGGCTTGGCCACATCATGGTGGAACTGCAGATTTCCGGGCGCTGCACCCGCCGCCTTGCGAATCCAGGTGGCGTGATGGTTCTCGACGATCGTCTCGATCGCATCGGCATACACATCGAGTGGTTCGATGAGCAGATAGCGCTTGTTGGGAAAAGCTTCGTAGAGCGTGGGCGTACCGCGGGCGACACCAACATCGAGGATTGTCCTCGGGTTCAGGCCGAGCCGCCGCTTCAGGTACTTCATTCGTTTTGGCGTCCAACGATCCATCAGGGCAATTCTGCCGCACGGGTCTAGGCTCGCGCCGCATGCGAGAACTTCAAAACGTCTGCGTCTTCCTGGGATCCTCCACCGGGACGAACCCCGACAACGCAGCGGCGACCGTTGAGCTCGGCAGAGAGCTGGTCGCCCGAGACATGGGTCTGGTGTACGGCGGCGGAGCAGTCGGCCTGATGGGCCTGCTCGCGGACACGGTGCTCAAGGCAGGCGGACGGGCGATCGGCATCATCCCTCGCAGCCTCTTCGCGCGCGAGGTGGCCCATCAGGGTCTCACCGAGCTCGTCGAAACCGAGAACATGCACGATCGCAAAGCGATGATGTACGAACGATCGGACGCCTTTATCGCCCTCCCTGGTGGGATCGGCACACTGGATGAGCTGGCGGAGATCACGACGTGGCGACAGATCGGATTGCACGACAAACCGATCGGGGTCGTCGATGTGAACGGCTACTACCGCTCGTTGTTGGCCTGGTTGGATCGGGTCACAGAAGACGGCCTGCTCAACGAACAGAACCGCGGGCTCGTCAACTCCGCCCCGACCGGAGCGGAGTTGCTGGACATCCTTTCGGCAGACCCAACCGGCGCCGCGACCAAGTGGGACAACTGATTCGTGGGATGTCGAGGGTCAGTCGTAGTTGTTGACCATGCGGACGCTCAGTGCGAGCATCAGCGCCATGGACACCGCGATGACGAGGAACCCCTTGAGCAGCGCCGACGCCACGAAGCCTTCGAGGATGAGCGACCGCGCCGCTTCCATCACGTAGGTCACGGGATTGAACGTTGCTGCGATCTCCATCGGACGGGTTAGGAGCGGCCTGGGCACGAAGTTGGGCGTGAGGAACAGCAGCGGAAAGAAGATCATGCTTGCGCCCTGCGTGGCAGCGGCATTGCGGGACTTCATGGCGATCAACTGCATGAAGCCACTGAACACCATCGCCCAAAGGGCGATCAGGACGATGATCACGAAGAAGCCGAGGATCCCCGCCTCCACGCGTATGCCAAAGAGCAGCGCGAGAAAGATCATCAACGCAGCTACGACCAGCGTCTTGAGGAACTCGGCGTAGAGGCGACCCAAAACCAACGACATCCGTGAGATCGGTGTTGACCGAAGTTTGTCGAAGTAGCCACCCTCAATCTCCTCGACGAGGAACATGGCCGCGGCGCCAAAGGATGCCGACAGCAACAGCGATACCGGCAGCTGGAAGGCGCCGTAGTTCTGTCCTTCGAGGAACGCCGTGTCGCCGGAGGGGAAGATGCGCGCAGCCTGGCCGACGTTTACGACGAGAAAGAACAACGGAATGAACATCGTCGGTAACAGCGAGTCGGGGGTGCGCAACGTTTCGCGAACCGCCCGTCCTCCCAGAACCAGCGAGTCCCGGAAGACCGATTGATGCTCGAACGTCGTTGTTTCCTTCGGCAGTGTGGTTGTCATGTCATACCTCCCTGACTTCGCCGGCAACCCGTTCACGGGTACGACCGGTCGCGTCAAGGAAGACCTCGTCCAACGTCGGGTCCGACGTCATCCCCGTGCGTTCTCGCAGCTCTGCCTTCAATGATGTGGGTGTGCCCTCCCGGATGATCAACCCGTGATCGATAATCGCCAACCGCTGGCAGAGTTGATCGGCTTCCTCGAGATACTGCGTCGTCAGGAACACTGTCGTTCCCAGCGCATTGATGCGCCGGACCTCGTCCCAGACAGTGAGTCGGCTGGCAGGGTCGAGCCCGGTGGTGGGTTCGTCGAGGAACAAAACTTCGGGTCGATGCACGAGCGCCGACGCAAGGTCGAGCCGTCGTTTCATGCCGCCGGAGTATCCCTTGACTCGACGGTCGGCTGCATCCTCCAACTCGACGAGCTCGAGCAGCTCGGCGGTTCGGGCCTCGGAATCT
>SHLQ01000046.1 GCA_004282895.1 Acidimicrobiales bacterium | reverse complement strand
TCGGCCATGTGGCTCGAGTAGATGCCGTGGGTTGTCACCTTGTACGTGTCCATGTCCACGAGGGACACGAAGTCCTTGTGGGCGACATGGCAGTGGTAACACTCGAGGAAGTTGTCGACCACGTTCTTCCAGTTGCTCCTGATCTCATAGGAGAGGCGGTGCGCGAACGTCAAGTTCTCCACATCGGGTGCCCACGTGGCGATCTCCGCGCCGAGCTCGCCGGACTGTTCGGCCAGAGGTGTTGCCGCCGGGTCGAGGTTGACGTACACGAAGCCGCCGAACTCCTCGATCTGCACTTCGTCGAGGCAGATCTCGCTCTTGTCGAAGTCGTTGAGGTTGCCGGTGTGGCGAGCGGCGGTGAGCTTGCCGCCGAGGTTGTAGCTCCATGCGTGATACGGACACACGATGTTGTTGGTGGTGCCTTCACCCTCCAGCAGGTGATGGGCGCGGTGTTTGCACACGTTGTAGAACGCCCGCAGAGTTCCATCCTTGTCCCGCACGGCCACGATGGGCATCCCGGCGACCTCGTCGGCAAGGTAGGCGCCGGGCGCCTGCAGCTTCTCGACGTGGCACAGCCATTGCCAGCTCCGGCTGATGATCTGCTGCTGGTCCGCATCAAACCACTGCGGCTGGGTGTACGCATCGGCGTGCAGTGACATCGATGACCCCGGTTGTGGGTCCCAACCCTTAGTGATGGTCACGGGTGTCGTCGTGCTCATGGGGTCTCCTTGGCCGGCACGTGCAGTCGGCTCGACAGCGCCGCATCCACAACGTCCTGGTGATTGCGGACGTAGTGGTTCGCGACGTCGTTCGCGGGCAGGTGATCCCAGGATCTCGCACCCCGGATCTTGTCGGTCGCACGGTGGATCGCGTGGCGCGCCCTCTGGGAAGCCATCACCTGTTCGGTGATCACATCACTGTCCCAGCGTTGCTCGACCTCCGCCGCAAAGGCGGCTGCGGCCTCGGCGTGGTCGGGGTCGTCGGCGAGGTTGGTGCGCTCCAGCGGGTCGGCGTCGACGTCGTAGAGCAGCGGCGGGTCGGTGTCGCAGTGGATGTACTTCAGGTTGTTTCGGCGGATCATGTAGATCGGACGCGACGTCATCTCCGCCATGTACTCCCCCGTTGTCTCGGAGACGTCGTCGGTGCCGCCGGTTGCGAGCGGCCAGAGACTGCGACCTTCGACGTCGGGGGTGGTCTCCGCCCAGTCGCCTCCGTCGGTTGCGATGTCCATCAGTGTCGGCAGCAGGTCGAGGTGGGAGGAAACGTTGGGAATCGTGCGGTTCGCGACGCCGGGGCCGGCCATGACCAACGGGACCCGCGCCGACCGTTCGTGAAAGGTCATCTTGTACCAGAGCCCGCGATCCCCAAGGTTGTCGCCGTGGTCGCTGGTGAACATCACGATGGTGTTGTCGGCCAGGCCGGATTCTTCGAGCGTCTGCATCAGTTGACCCAGCCAGTGATCGACGTAGCTCGTGTTTGCGTAGTAGCCGTGGCGGGCGTTGCGGGTCTGCGCCTCGGTGAACCCGACCGTGTCGGCTTGGATGCCGGTCCGGACCCGACGGCTGTGGGCGTCGAGCTCGCCGAGGTCCATCTCGTCGGGCAGGTCGATCGCGTCGTGGTCGTAAAGGTTCCACCATTCCGGGCGAGCGACATACGGATCGTGCGGATGGATGAACGACGCGACCAGGAAGAACGGACGATCGTCGCTGTCGCGGGCGAGGTCGAGCAGCTTGCGCCGAGACGTGTACCCGACTTCCTCGTCGTAGTCGATCTGATGCGTGGTGATCGCCTGACCAGCCTCCTCGAGCGGATCCATGTTGTGGTACCACTTGTCGATTCGGTCACCGGCGTGCGCCCAATCAGGGGTCCAGGCGAAGTCGGCCGGGTAGATGTCAGTCGTGAGCCGCTCCTCGAATCCGTGGAGCTGGTCCGGCCCGACAAAGTGCATCTTGCCGGATAGCACGGTGCGATAACCGGCGTCCTGCAGGTAGTGGGCCATCGTCGGAACCGACGCCGGGAGTTCAGCCGCATTGTCCCAGGCACCGATGGAGCTCACCGACTGCCCGGCCATCATGGAGAACCGAGCGGGCGCACACAGAGGTGAGTGGCAATAGGCCGCATCGAATCGGACACCGCGTTCAGCCATCGAGTCGAGATGCGGAGTCGACACCAGGGGATGGCCATAGGTGCCGGTGAAGTGCGGCGCCATCTGATCCGCCATGACCAAGAGAACGTTCGGACGCGTCATACCGACACAGTACGAACGCTTGAACGATCGTTCAAGCTCGGTATTGGGTGTGTGTCCTCAGCCCAGCTCGGCTCGCAGCGCCTCGGCCAGGCGGTGGTAGTCGTCGATCTCGTTGTACTGCTGCGCCGAGATACGAATGACTCGTTCCGGGGCCGTCGGCCACGCGAACACCGGGACCTCGATCTTCCACTCGTGATGAAGCCGTTCCATAAGCGGATCGAAGATGCTGTCGCCAGCATCTTCGGGCACCGGAAGCGGGAGCGCGGCGATGGACCCGATCATTGCGTCCGGCGCGGGAGCAGCCAGCTGCAGCGCATCGGCCACGATGTCTCGACCGGCCAGTGCCAGTTCATGATTCGAACGACGAATCTCTTCCCAGCCTCCTGGTCTGTGCGCGGCCATCACTTCCAGCGCCGCGGGAACCGCAAGGCGGGCTGTTGGATCGTCCGTGCCGGTCCAATCGAACTGAGCATGAAAGCGACTCGAGCTGGCGGGCCAGCCATCGTTGTGGCCATGACTGATGGCGGCGGCGTGCATGTGTGGCCGGTGCCGCTCGGCCACATGGAGGAACGCTGCACCTTTCGGAGAGCAGATCCATTTGTGGCAGTTCGCCGTGTAGAACGACGCCCCAATCGACGACAGATCGAGTTCGATCATCCCCGGAGCATGGGCACCATCGATCAGAACCGGGATGTCCGGTTCCAACTCCGCGACCAACTCTGCGACAGGCCAGACCAACCCTGTGGGCGACGTCACGTGATCGAGCATCACCAAGGCAGTGCGCTCGGTGACTGCCGAACGGATGCGGTCAACAATCACCGACGGGCTCTCGATCGGGAAGGGAATGTCAACATCGATCACGGATCCGCCGAACCGGGATGCCGACACGATCGCCGCATTGCGGCATGCGTTGTACGTCTGATTCGTGACGACGATCTCCGCACCTGGGGACAACTGTGTCTCCAACGAGCGCAGCACCGAGTTCACGCCGTAGGTCGCGTTGGGCACGAACACGAGCCCCGCCGCGTCCGCGCCAAGGAACTCCGCCAGTGCCTCTCTCGACTGTTCGAGTGCAGGCTGGTAGTCGTGCAACATGAACGCGACCGGGTTGCGTTCCATCTCAATGCGGAACTGTGCCTGCACGTCGAGGACGTCGGTCGGGCAGGCCCCGAACGAGCCGTGATTGAGATGCACGACGCCAGGGTCGAGCATCCATGTGGCCACGTCGGACCTACTCGGTCGGAACCTCGTTCCAACCACTGATCGACTTGACCTCGAGGAACTCTTCGATGCCCCACTCGCCGCCCTCGCGACCGTTGCCCGACTGGCCATAGCCGCCGAACGGAGCGCCAGCGCCCCTTGGGAGGCCATTCATCTCGACCATGCCGGACCGAAGCTGACGAGCGACTCGGCGAGCCTTCTCGTTGTCGGAGGTCTGCACGTAGTTGGTGAGTCCGTATGGCGTGTCGTTCGCGATGGCGACCGCTTCTTCCTCGGAGTCGAACGGTGTCATCACGAGTACCGGTCCAAAGATCTCTTCTTTGGCAATCGTCATCTCGGGATCGACGTCAGCGAAGACCGTTGGTTTCACGAAGTAGCCGGTCTCGTGACCCTCGGGACGTCCGGTTCCGCCGGCGAGCAGGAGAGCGCCTTCCTCCTCACCCTTGGCGATGAGGCCCTGAATCTTGTTCCACTGCGTTTCACTAACAACCGGCCCGATATGGCGGCCCTCCTTCGCGGCGATGTCCACGGCGGTCTTCTCCGCGACCTCCTGCGCCGTCTCGACGGCCTGGGCGTAGATCGATCGCTCAACCAACATCCGGGTGGGAGCATTGCAGCTCTGCCCACTGTTGTTGAAACAGTGGCGAACGCCGCGGGTAACCGCTTTCTCATCAGCGTCGGCGAACACGATGTTCGCGCCTTTGCCGCCTAGCTCGAGTGCGACGCGCTTGACGGAATCCGCGGCGTTCTTGGTGATGGCCACACCGGCGCGGGTGCTCCCGGTGAACGACACCATGTCCACGTCCTTGTGTCCGCTCAGCTGTGTCCCCACACCCATGCCGTCGCCTTGCACCATGTTGAAGACACCAGCAGGGAAGCCAGCCTCGTCGATCATTTCAGCGAAGAGCGCGGAGCT
Source organism: Acidimicrobiales bacterium (assembly GCA_004282895.1). Taxonomy (GTDB): domain Bacteria; phylum Actinomycetota; class Acidimicrobiia; order Acidimicrobiales; family SHLQ01; genus SHLQ01. The sequence continues at coordinate 15,110 of SHLQ01000046.1, read as the reverse complement.
GAGCGGAGCAACCTCGCTCGGCTTGAGAACCATGGTGCACCCGACACCGAGCGCAGGCACGACCTTGAGCGTGACTTGGTTCATCGGCCAGTTCCACGGCGTGATCAGCGCACAGACACCAACGGGTTCATAGAGAATCGCGTTGTCGGGCGAATGGGAGCCGAGGGGTTGTTCGAACTCGAACGCCTTCAGTGCCCGGATGATGTTCTTGATGTGCATGAGGCCAGCGCCCACCTGCGCTGTCTGGGCCAGAGCCATCGGAGCGCCCATCTCCATGGAAATCGCCTCTGCCATCTCGTCCGCGCGAGCGCCATAGATCTCAAGCAGCTTCTCGAGCTTCGCGATGCGATCTTCGACCGGGGTCATCGACCACGACGGAAACGCCGCTTTGGCCGCGGCGACGGCCGCGTTCGTGTCCGCTTCTCCGCCGAGCGAGATCACGGCGCATGCCTGCTCACTCGAGGGGTTGATCACCTCGAAATCGTTGGCTTCGGCCGGTGCGACCCATTCGCCATTGATGTAGAAGTTGCGGCGGTCAATCAACGTGTCAGACACGGGTACTCCTCGAAGTCAGGGAACGACGATCAGTTTGCCTCGAAATCTGCCCATGCCCCACCCAAAGGGGTCTGACCCCTTTTGGGAACAGATGCCGGGGAGTTTCGGCTCCGCCAAAATCTCGAAGCAACCCATAGGGTTGCCGCCGATAGCGTGGGCGGATGGCGATTCCAGATCTGACAATTGATGAGGCGTGGACGATGCTCGAGGGCGACGAACGCGCCGTGCTCATCGACGTTCGCACCAAGGCCGAATGGCAGTTTGTTGGTGTTCCCAACGTTGCACCGTTGTCCAGAGAGGTCCGCCTCGTTGAGTGGACGCGTTATCCGGACGGGTCTTCGAACCCCAGCTTCGTGGCGGACGCGTCGGCGGGTCTCGATCCGGACCAGCCGGTTCTGATGCTGTGCCGAAGTGGCGTGCGGTCCCGAGCTGCAGGTGAGGCGCTGGCCGCTGTCGGGCTCAACACGTTCAACGTCGCCAATGGCTTCGAAGGTGATCTCGACGCGAATGGGCATCGCCAGGGCGGTTGGAAACATCATCTTCCATGGAGTCAATCGTGACGGATTCCCCCGATTGGTCCGAGGAAACACTTGCCATCCGGGGCGGCCTGCAACGATCGGGCTTCGACGAGACCGCCGAGGCGATCTTCGCGACATCGGGTTATGTCTACGGTTCCGCGGCGGAGGCCGAGGCGGCCTTTGCAGGCGAGAAGGACCGCTTCATCTACTCGAGGTATGGCAACCCGACCGTCAAGATGTTCGAGGATCGACTTCGGTTGCTCGAAGGCGCCGAGGCCTGTTTGGCAACCGCCAGTGGGATGGCCGCGGTCTTCGCGGCGCTCACGAGTTACGTAAGCGCCGGCGACACCGTGGTCGCATCGAGAGCACTCTTTGGCTCGTGTCACGTCATCATCAGCGAGATTCTTCCCCGACTCGGCGTCCACACCGTTCAGGTCGATGGCAGCGATTTGGAGCAGTGGGAGCATGCGCTGCGCGCTGGGGCGAAGGCCGTGTTCTTCGAAACACCGTCCAACCCGAGCCTCGAGGTTATTGACATCGCTGCGGTGAGTGAGCTGGCACACGCCGCCGGCGCACTGGTCATGGTCGACAACGTCTTTGCCTCACCGGTTCTGCAGAAACCGCTTGAGCTTGGTGCCGACGTCGTCATCTACTCTGCGACCAAACACATCGACGGTCAGGGACGAACCCTCGGCGGCGCCGTCCTTGGCACCACATCGTTCATCACGGACACGCTGATGTCCTTCACCCGACACACCGGACCGAGCCTCAGCCCGTTCAACGCATGGGTCCTCCTGAAGGGTTTGGAGACACTCAAGCTCCGGGTCAACGCAGCCTGTGACACAGCCGAGTTTCTGGTCGAAAGCTTGACCAACCACTCCTCTCTCGAACGAGTCAGTTACCCCACCAGTGATTTGGCCAAACGCCAGATGCTCCGCGGCGGCACCATCCTGACGATCGACGTACGGGGCGACAAACCAGCGACCTTCCGGTTCCTCGACGGCCTGACGTTGTGGGACATCTCCAACAACGTCGGCGATTCCAAATCACTCGTGACCCACCCCGCAACGACGACTCACCGCCGGCTCGGACCTGACGGCCGAGCCGCGGTTGGGATTGGCGACGGCCTGGTCCGTCTGTCCGTTGGTCTCGAGGACAAGCAGGATCTGCTCGATGACCTGCTCCAAAGCCTCGACCGAATGGACACCTAGGCCATTCGGCCCTCTACCCGGCGAACGCCTAATCGTTCGATCGTCGCCTCCGATTGTTGCCCGAGATAGGCAAAATCACGGCGGCGTGAAACGGCAAGGCGAACAATGGTTGAAAGACCGGAGCAAGACCAGCGGACCCGGTACCTGGGGTTCACTGTGGCGTTCCTGCTTTCCGCAGCAGTAATCGCCTCGTTGTTGATTATCGCCTCCGGTCTCACAGACGAGGAGACCGAAGCGGCCGAAGTCGCGGAGCTGGTGGAGACCATCGCCGAAGAGAGCGCCGCAGTGACCGACCGCTACCTTGCCGCCCCGGAATCGGCAGCCCAGGTGATCGCTCGCTCGCTCGCCGAGGAACGCACGATTCCCACGACGGAGCTGACGAGTCTGCTTGGCACGCTCACCGCAACCCATCCAAACGTGGTCGGCACGTTCGTGGGGTATCCCGATGGCAGCTTCCTCGACGTGCGCCGCGACGACTCCACCGGAGGATTCCGCATCAAACAGATCGACGTGTCGCCGACCGGCGAGCGGGCGGTTCTGATCATTGCGGCCGACGATCAGCTCAACCCGATGACCTCGACCACGGACGCGGAAGACCAATACGACCCCCGGATTCGGCCGTGGTACCAGGGTCTTGAGTCTGACGCCTTGTTCTGGACGGAGCCCTACATCTTCTTCTCCAGCCAGGAGCCGGGTATCACCCATAGTGTCGCGGTTCGCGGTCCCGACGGTTCGACCGAGGCCGTTGTCGGTGTTGACCTTCGCCTCTCCGACCTGGATGCCTTTCTCGCGGAGCGTGTCCCGAGCGAGAACGGCAGTGCGGTTGTCATCGATGACCGCGGTCAAATCATCGCCGGATCAAGCCCGACCGCCACAGCCGCGACGGACTCGAGTCGCGCCGTCGCCACCCAACAGGTTGGCGAAACAACCGGTTGGACACTCGTGGTCGAAGCGCCCGAAGACGACTTCCTGCAGGACGTCCGCACCAGCCGACGCCGGTATGCGATCATCGCTACCGCGGTTGGAGCGCTCAGCACGATGCTGTTTGTCAGCGCCGCCGTGTGGATCACGAAACACATCGAACGGCTCCGCCGCCTTGCTCGAACCGACCAGTTGACCGGCGCGCTCAACCGAGCCACGGCGCGTCAAGAGCTGGACAAACTCCTGAAGCGAACGGACGACCGCACCGACCTCGCGGCGATGATCCTTGACCTCGATGACTTCAAGATCATCAACGACCAGTTCGGTCATGAGGCGGGAGACGCCGTGCTCACCACGTTGGCGAACCGGCTGCGCGAAGCAGCCGGGCCCGATGCGCTCCTGGGTCGCCTTGGTGGCGACGAGTTTCTCGTTGCCGTGCAAGAAGGTTTCGACACGCCGAACGTCGAGGCGCAGCTCGAACGGATCATCCATGATCTTGGAGACCCGATCGCCGCTGGGGGCTTCGAGCTCGATGTCAACCTCAGCGCCGGATACAGCGTTGTGCTTCCTTCGGACCAGAAAACGTCGGGCGAGGTTCTGACCGAGGCCGACACCGCCCTATATGACGCGAAGCAGGTCTTCTCGACGAAGCTGCTTCCATTCGACGAGTCGATGAAGATGCGGTCTGCGCAGGACTTCCTACGAAAGAGCGAGCTTCGTGCATCGATCGACAACAACCAGTTCAAGATCCACTTCCAGCCGGAGGTACACCTGATCACCAACGAGGTGGTGGGGGCCGAGGCGCTGATGCGGTGGGACCACCCCGAGGAGGGGCTACTCGCGGCCGGCGACTTCATCGAAGACCTGGAACGTTTCGACCTCATTGGTGACCTGTTGGGCCTACTCATCGAGCGGTCGACGACGTTCGTTCGCACGGTCGGAAAGCGCCCGTTCACCATAAGAATCAACTTGTCCGCGGAACAGCTGATCGACCCAGCCCTGATCCCGCTCTTGACCACGGCCGTGGACAGGACGCCACATGTCGCATGGTGTCTGGAGGTGACGGAGCGGTCGGTCGTTGAAGCCTCGTCCATCGTCGTCTCCAGCCTTCGCAAGATCCGCACACTGGGAGTTCAGGTTGCGCTCGATGACTTCGGCACCGGCTATTCGTCGCTGCAGGAACTCCAGGAGCTTCCCGTCGATGCGATCAAGATCGACCGAACATTCGTCAACCGCCTGACCGATGGTGACCCGAGAGACAGCATCGCAGCGATCCTCGTCGACCTCGCCGCCCACATGAAGGTTGATGTCATCGCCGAAGGGATCGAGACCGAGGCCCAACGCGATGCAGTTGAGGCGATCGGGTGTATTCGGGCACAGGGGTTCCACCTTGGTCGCCCCGTTCCTCCCGAGGAGTTTCTTGCCTCATGGGCGTCGCAGATGCCGGCATTGGTGGCAGCGGCATAGACCAAGTGGCCCATATGGCTAAGGATTTTGGCCCGGCAGACCGACACCTTCGTTCTCTCGAGTGAAGGAATCCGTTCCATGTTTCAAGGCCTCACGATGCCTATTGCTGCCAAAGTATGCGCGGCGGCACTTGTTGTTGGCGGCGCAGGTGTCGCCACCTATGAAGTAGTCGACACGGGCGGCGACGCTGCCACGGTGGCCTCCGACAGCCCCGACGCGCTTGCGTTTGGAAGCGACGATGAGAATCAGAAGAAGACCGGCACGCCGCTCGACGTCGACGATCGTTCCAATCCTCGATGGGAGACCGACCGGAAAGTGCCGGTGGACGATGAGGAGTCCGATGGCGACACGGCCGTACTGAAGGCCACGGCCGAGCAGAAGGAGTCAGACGACCAGGGGTCCAAGGACGCAAAGGAAGAAGCCTCCAAGGAGGAGGATGAAGCGTTCAAGAAAGACGACGAGACGTCCAAGGACAAAGAAGGCGAGACGGAGGCGGACAAGGAGGTTCCGACGGTCGAGGATGACGACGACACCTTCATCGAGATTCTTTGGCCGGAACCCGACAGTCACTGGGACGAGCGGCTTGTTGTGTTCGAAGGTGAGGCCGAGCCCGGCTCCGAAGTGTTCGCCGGCCGCTACAAAGCCGACATCAACGATCGCGGTGAATGGCGGATCGAGCTCATCCTCAGCCCAGGAGCCAACAAAGCCGTGCTGAAGGTAGTCGACGAGGCCGGCAACGTGGCCGAGGATGCCATCACCGTGTGGTTGGATGTCGAAGAGGTCGAAGAACAGGCCAAGGACGAGCCGAAGGAAGAGCCCAAGGAGGAGCCAGAGGAGGCGGTCAACGTCGAGTTCTCCGCCAACCAGCAGTACGGCGAATGTGACGCGGAGGTTCCCTACGACGTCTTCTGGGGCAAGGCCACACCGAATTCCGTGGTGCGCATCACGTCCGAGTACGGCGGTGCCACGATCGAAGTGGGACCCAAGGGGCACTGGGAGAAGAAAGTCTGGTTCGAACAGGCTCCACGTGGAGTCGAGTTCCCCGTCTACGTCGATGCGGACAACGGCGAGAAGACCTTCTGGTTCTATGCGGTCCCCCTCGCAGAGGACGCACCAGCCAAGGACAAGGACATCGACCAGGACCCCGCGCAAGCCGACGCGACGCGTTAGCCCGAGCGAGTTTCGGCTCCGCCGAAACTCCAAGCAACCCGAAGGGTTGCCGGGGTCAGACCCCTTTTTCGCTTACGAGGTCGGCGAGGCTGCGGGTAATTGGGGTGTTCAACGCGAGGTGGCTGTCGGATCGGGCGACACCTTTGACCGAAATAATGGTCTGGATGATGTCGTGAAGATGGTCGTTGGAGCGAGCGGCGATGCGACAGAGAAGGTCGCCACTGCCGGTCACAACGTGCACCTCCAGCACCTCGGGGATATCGCGGAGCCCCTCGATTACCGAGTCGTGAGTGCCCTGAACGATCGACAACGTGACGAAGGCAACAACCGTGTATCCGGTGGCTTCGGGTGCCAGCTCGGGACCCCAGCCAATGATGACGCCGTCGTCAACCAGGCGAGCCAACCGGTTGTGTACCGTGCCTCGCGCCAAGCGAGTGGTTCGGGCGAGCTCGGTGACACTGGACCGCGCGCCCTGCCGCAGCGCGTCGATCAATCTGCGGTCGGTTGCGTCAATAGCTGAAGCCATAGTGAACAGATTGTAGCAATATCTGCACATCATTGAGCGATTTGTATTCAGCGGTTGATTGTCTCTTGCAGAGTGCGCACTATGTATGCCATGCAGCACCTCAAACGAGTAGACCACGTTACGTACGCCTGTGCCGCCGGCACCATCGAGAAGTGGGCATGGTTCCACATCGAGGTCGAGGGCGGAACACTCATCAATCGCATCGACGATGTCCGTCCCGATGACCCCAACGATTCGATGAAGATCTGGTGCATCGACTACGGCGAGTTCGGTGTTGCGCTCATCGAGGGTATCGATCGTGCCCGCCAATCGCAGGTCTCCGCCTTTGCCGAACGCCATGGTGATCATGCGGTGCAGCACGTCGCCTACGACACCTACGATCTCGAGAAGTTCCAGGAACACATGAAGGCAATGGGGGGCACACCTCGCGGCGAGACCCTCGTGCGCAACGATGGGTTCGGCATTCTCAAGCAGATGTTTGCCCGGGGCTACGAAGAGGGCTCAGCAGCCGAGACGACCTTCCCAGAGTACGTGCAGCGTCCGAACAACGAGACACCCGAAGAGGTGGCGATCACCTTCGCCGAGGAAACCGGCAAGGGCTTCTACGATCAGGTCGCGGACGCCGTGGAGCAGGAGGATGACGCACCGTTCTTCGACTTCTCGAGAATGCCCGCCGACTGGTCCGTTCCTGAGCCAACACCGATTGCCGGCACCAGGTAAAGGGATTCAGTCCTCGAAGCTGACCAGGATGGCGGCGTTCGCGATAACCATGACGTCGCCTTCCGCGCGAGGTGACTCGACGTCCAGGCCGCCCATCTGGACCGCGACCGTGACGGTTCCGTAGGGAACCTCTGCTGCGACGGCGTCGACATCGACATGACTGGGCTGCTCGACGGCGATTCGCACCTCCACGTGCATCTGATCGCGCGTCTTTCCGGCTGCCTCAAAGAAGTTGAGGCTGCTGTGCCGCAGCGCATCTGACACGGCGCGCCGAGCGGCCTTGGTGTAGTCGCCGCCGTGAACATCGACGCCCATACCCATCTCGGTGATCCAGCGAGTCTTTTCCACCGTCTACGCCTCCGTGATCCGCTTCAGGCCAGCGAGTCCCTTTTCGAAATCGGGACCGACCATCTTGTCCAAGCTCTTGAAGATGCCCATGAACTTCTTCATGAGTGTGTTCTCCGTGATCATCTTCCAGGTGACCTGGGAGCCATCTCCCGATTGCGCTACCGAGAGCTCCGACACGCTGTGATCCTTGAACGGCTTGAGGAATTCGAGATCGATCGTGACTCGATTTGGGGCGTCGACATCCGTGATGGTCATCCGGCCTTCTCCAACATTTCGGTTACCCACCCAGCTGTATCCGGAACCAACAGTGCCGGCGTCGCCGGTGAAGGTCTTCTGCATGTTTGGGTCCTTCGAATCCCAGGGAGACCACTGACCCCACTTGGTGAGATCGACGACGTGGGCAAAGACGTCTGCTGGTGCTGCGCTGATGTGTTGACTGCGTTCAACAACGATTTGATCGGGCACGGTCGCTCCTTCGAATTGAAGTGGTAATCGTAGTTGGCAGGACCGCGATGCATCTAGTGGGTGGGCACCGAGGTCACCGGTCACGCCGTTCGTAGAGATCGCGGAGCAGAGCGATCTCCGCGCCGTGGTGAATGAGCTCTCGTCGCGCGTGGATAGCAAGGTCGATTCGGTTGGCCTGTGCATACGGCCCGAACGCTTCGCCGATGGGCGTCATCAGCTCGTCGGCGCTACTCGTGGCGATGCCGGTTCGGAAATTCTGGAACGAACGATCGACCAGGTTGCGGGCTTCATCCGCGTTCAATGTCCAGGTCTGATCTTCTATGCCGCTCCCGTTGGTGCCCCAAAGGCGGCTCGAATACGAATCGAGACAGTCCGGCCCGAGGTGCCACATTCTCCAGCCGATCGTCGTGAACGGCGGCGGGGTTGGGTCGGGCTTCTCCAACTCGGCGCGCGCAACGCCGTCAGATCCTTCGACAACGGACCAGCTCGGTGTGTTCACCGGACACCACACGAACTCGTCGTCTGTCAGGCCGTCAAGGCGGGTCGTGAGCTGATCCCAGTCGACGTCGAAGCCAGTGATTATCGAATCGCGAACAGAGAGGAGTGCGTCAGACATGATTCGAGGCTACGACGACCTTGATCCACCGATCTTGCCGATGACTCTGCGTGGCCATTCGGCCACCAATTTTGATGGGGTGCTGGCATTAATCACACCATTGTGGTTAGCGTTGTGGTATGGGCGTGAAAAACCAAGGGATGAACGAGCGCAGACTCGAGCATGTACGGGAGATTCGCGAGCAGTTTTTTGCTGACGAAGACCATCACGAAATGACCGTTGATGATCTGTTGGCGCAGAAGGACCGTCGCATCAAAGAACTGACCGAAGAGGTCGAGATGCTGCGAGCCGTGCTCGGGAAACAACTCAAACCTGAACCTGAATCAGCTCCGTACACGCAGAAGCCAGCCTTCGATTTCTACCGAGACTGAGCCAAACCACTCATACGAGAAGGGCCAACGGCCTCTCCCCCACCCGTGCGCCTGGTTGGGACACTCGGTACATGGAAACAGAACGGCGGGTACGAGCACAAGCGGCCGAATGGACCGCACAGAACGGCAACTTCAGCGATGCCAGGAACCAGGTGATCGATCTGATCGCCGAGGATTGGAACTGCGCTGAGGGTCATCGAGCCTGGGGTCGCGTACTCCAGCTCGAGAGGAAGTATTCCGACGCGGTGGCCTCTTTTCGGACCGCCGCAACCCTTCGACCGGAGGACCCTGAGCTCTTGTTCGAGTACGCCGCAGCGATGGTTGATGCGGCTCAAGCTGCGCAGCTGCTGCAGCTGACCGACTGGAGCGATGCGCGAGACGCGGTCATGCGTGGCTTGGAGCTCGCCCCAGCAACGATGGTCGGTGTGAAGCTGCTTCGATTCATCGACGAGCAGAGCAATCTGGTGCTCGACTGATCGACAAGAACTGTTCGGGGTGAGGTCGGGCGGTCTCACCTCGAACAACGATCTCCAGCGAGTGGTCGCCTCCCGCTAGGGTCGGCCAATGCCAAACTCCAGCGCCCATCTCGGCGCGATGATCCGACGTGACATCCCGCCGGAACAGATTCTCGGCCACGCTCGATCCCTCGCACCACTTCTCGATGAGCTGTGGGTGGTGGAGGACCTGCCCTACGCCGGCGGCATCAGCCAGATGACCTCGATTCTGGAGACCACGAGCAACGTGATCGTCGGCCATGGCATCGCTCCTGCGCCGTTTCGCACCGCGGCCGCTCTGGCGATGGAATGGGGAACGCTCGAGCGACTGTACCCCGGACGGGTCGCCTGTGGCCTCGGCCACGGCGTGCAGTCGTGGATGGCACAGCTGGGTGAGCGAGTGGACTCGCCACTGACCCTGATCGGCGAGACCTGCTCGGTGGTGCGCTTGTTGTTGGCCGGCGAGCAGGTCTCGATCAGCGGCCGATACGTCACGGCCACCGATGTCCAACTCGAGTTCCCGCCCCTGAATCCGCCGGTTGTTTCACTCGGCGTTGTCGGGCCGAAGTCGCTCGAGCTCGCGGGCGAGGTTGCCGACGGCACGATCCTGCCGGAGGGGCATGGGCCGGCCGAGATCAGGGCCGCCAAGGATCGCATCTGCCACGGCCAGGAGCGCGCCGGTCGCGAGGGCGAACCCCACCGGATCACCGTGTTCGCCGCCTTTCACGTCGGCCCCGGCGATGACATCGTTCGTAATCCAGAAGCCCCGGTTGGCTTCGAGGCGGTCGACTCGGAGGCTGCTCCTGTGGCGGAGCAACTCATGACGCTCTTCACCGCCGGAGCGGATTCCGTGGTGCTGGTACCTCTTACGACCGATCCGATCGTCGCGCTCAACCGTGCGGCGGTCGATCTTGTGCCGCTGCTTCGTCGGCGTCTGGCATCCGGCTAGCAGTCAGCTCTCGAAGCCGTAGAACGCCGTCGGGTTGTCCACCAGAATCTGCTGCAGAACAGCGGCACTCCCCACCCAGTCGGCGATCAGTTCGGCCAGCACGTCAGGCGAGGGTGGATCTTCCTGCCCGGGGTGCGGCCAGTTGCTTGCCCAGAGCATTCGCTCCGGTGCATCTTCGACGAGTACTCGCGCAAGGTCCGCCACATCGCGGTACGCCGGTGGACCCGTCACGGATGATTCATAGGGCGCGGAGAGCTTCACCCAACAACGCCCACCCGCCATCAGGGTTCTCAGGGCCGCGAAGCTCGCGTCCGTCTCCGGCACGGGCGGCATGAAACGGCCGACGTGGTCGACGACAAGGTCACACGGAAGCGCCTGGAGCCTGGCGAGGTGATCGGTGAGATCGCGCCCGTTGGTTTGCAGCTGGATGTGCCAGCCATACTCCGCGATGCGTTCGGCAGTAGGCACCAACATTTCTGCAGGTACCGCACCTCCGGGAAGCAGATGGAATCGTGCACCTCGAACACCGAGGGCGGTGAGCCGAGCCAACTCATCATCGGTGACCGAGGCATCAACGACCATTACGCCACGAGAGTCATCGCCAAAGCTGGCCATCGCCTCGAGCTGGCACGTGTTGTCCATCCCGTATGTCGTGGGTTGCACGACGACCACCCGTTGTAGACCGAGTTCCCGCTGCAGCTCTGTGTAGTCGGCGACCGTTGCATCCGGTGGGCGCAGTACAGCGGCGGGCGCGGACGGAAACCGTTGATCGTAGAAGTGCATGTGGGTGTCGACCGTTCCCGTGGGAAACGTCGTCTCACCCATCAACCGCTCCTGTCCACAGCGCCCGTAGCCGGGTGGCGGCGTACTCGTTGACCGTCCGCGGCGGCATCCGCTGCTCGAGCATTGCCTGTACCTGCTCGACACTGCTGGCGGCCTGAGCATCGGCATTCTCCGGGGTCAGCCCACCGAGGTGAGGGGTCGCCACAACCCCCGGGCGGGCCGCGAGCTCGGGCGACGGCCGCTGGTCGGGCGCCTGACCGACGTCCATGCCAAGACCGCCGAGGTGCCCGGAATCAAGGGCGGCGGCGACGGCGGCTTCATCGAGGAGTTCTCCACGCGACACATTGACAAGGAAGGCGCCAGGTTTCATCGCCGACAGTTCGGCCTCACCAATCAAACCGTGGGTTTCCGGAATCGACACCGCCAGCGGCAGGACATAGTCGGACCGGCCAAGCAGCTCGGCGAAGCTGACCATCTCCACATCCGCCTCGGTCACATGCGGATCGTGAGCGACAACCGTCATGCCGATCCCCTGGAGCAGCTCCGCCAGGTAGGAGCCGATCGCCCCAAGACCGATAATCCCCGCGGTGCGACCGCTCATCTGCACCCCTCCGCGTTGAGGAGGCTGCTGCCCGGACCCGTAGTCGATGGTCGATGCGCTGACATTACGAGAGAGGTCGAGCATCAAGGCCAACGCGAGCTCTGCGGTCGATGCAACAAAGCTCTTGTCGGCGTGAGCCACAAGTACACCGTTGCCGCTCGCGGCATCCACATCGACCGTGCTGATGTCCACCGCCGTGCGGAGAAACGCGACCAGATCCGGCGACTGCGCAAAGAGTTCGGCGTCACCCGGTGTCGCTCGATGGGCAACGATCACCTGACACTCCTTGGCCGCGTCGATCAGCTCCGGCGTGGTGAGGTCTCGGTCGAGAGGATTCACCCGCACTTCGGCGATGTCTTGCAGAGGCGGCAGCGAGCGACCGTAGTACGCGTCGAGGTCCTCGGGATTGTGCGTGACAAATACACGAAGCATGGAGCGAATCTAGGTCAGTGCGGAGGCTGGCGTTGGAGCCAGGAGGTCAGCGAGGCCGATAGGTCGTCGGTCGAGCGGACGAGCTCGTTCACGGACTTCTCGATCATCAGATTGACCACCTCATGTTCGAACCGGGCTCGCCAATCGGTGTGAAGCCCGATCAGGTACTTGCCCAGTGCATAGGCGTAACCGAGTTCCCAGGCGGTGCCGTCGTCGGTCGTGATGCCGTTGAGGTTGGCGACGACGAGATCACAATCGTCGATGCCCTGTTTGTCGTTGGCGAAGATCTCGCCCGTGTTGTGCTCGGTCTTGGCCGGGTTGTCGCGATGAGGAAGAAACGTACAAAACCCAAGTTCGGTGACCATCTCGTCAAGTGATTCGATGAACCATCGTTCACCTTCGTCGAACAGGGGGCCCGCAATGTAGGCCCGAGGTTGTTCATCCATGGCGAGAAGCTACCGCACAAAAAAATGATGGCCGATCCTTTTCAGGATCGGCCATCGACAGCTGTTCTTTGTTCTGTTTGATTTCTCCTGATTTTGATCTTTCGATCTCTTTCAGTTTTGACCTTTCCTCTTTCGATTCCTGGTCATGAGATTTCGTTCTTCACGTGGAACAACTTCTTAACTATTCGGCGCCTTTGCGCGGATCATTAGCGATTCGCAAAAGAAATCTTCAAGGCTCCAATCGACCGGCAACGGTGGACGCCCCCGTCGAGGGCTCCTGGGTCTTTGGCGCCGTGAGTTTGGAACGAAGATGATCTGCAACCGTGACCGCCTCGTAGCGGGCCGGACGATCATCACTGACGAACCGATCCAACGGTGCCACTGTCACCTCAAGATTGGGGTAGTGGAAGTACGCAATGGAGCGCCGGTAAGCAGCTGAACCCGCGGCCATGGGAACCACACGATGAAGGGTCGATGACCAGACATCATTCGTGTACATCGCAAGGACGTCACCGACGTTCACCAACAACGCGTCGGGATCGGGGATGACATCGACCCACTGTCCGTCGGAACCGACGATCTGCAATCCAGGCACGGGGTCCGCGTTCAAGATGGTGAACGTCGTGTAGTCGCTGTGCGCACCCATCCTCTGTTGACCATCTTCGGCGACCTCGGTGCCATCGGGGCCAGGTGTGTAGTTGATACACGCCATGGTGTCGGGGCCATGGTTCGATGACCGGGTGAACTTACGGTCGGTGTCGAGTGCGCTGTCGATCAGCGAGTCGATCCGGTGGGACAACTGCTCCATCTCGATCAAGTAGTGCTCGGCCGCACCGTGAAAGTCCGGGGCGATCGTGTTTGGCCACGGTGTGCGCTGTTGCAGCGGCGAGTCCGTGACGCGGGCTCCCGGGCCACAATTGAAACTCTCGAACAGGTCCGGAGGTGATGCCTCACCCAGGCTGTAGCTCAGTGCCTCCGCTCCCTTCGCCCGGTATCCGCGATTGGCCATCGGGTCGGGGTGTACGTAGCGCCGTTTGGCTTCCTCGGGCGCCGCAAAGAACGTGTCGCAGGCGGCGCGCAACCGGTTGGAGGCGCGAGCGTTCAGATGGTGGCCCACGACCTGCACAAACCCGAGCTGTTCGAACGCGTCCGCCAATTCCTCAGCGGCGGTGGATGCAGTGAGGTCAACGGTGGGAATCATGGGTCCTCATTTCAGCTGCGGGTTGAACTCAGCGGCGGGCCGTTCGGCTACGTCCACCATGGTGTTGGCTCGGCCCTCATACGCGTTGATACCGAGCTCCTCCCGGAGGTCGCCTGAGGTGGCCACGACCAATTCGTCGACGGGAATGCCGGTGCCATCTGCAACCCGGACGTAGCCGTGAAACACGGCGGCAACAGCGGCCGCCTCAACGAAGACCTCGTCACCGACGGCCGCACGCAACTCGTCGCGCCGCTGGTCGAGGTCAGCGCCTCCCGAGGCCAACGCGGTGGCGAAGATCTCGAGTTCGGCCCGGTGCGGAACATCCCGCTCGCCCGAAACGTCGCTGCTCGCACGGAGCAACGATGCGTGCCACGTCGTTCAATAGAAACACTCGTTGGCAGCCGAAACCGCGGTGGCGACCGCTTCGGCTTGTGGCCGGCTGATTGGGCGGTCCCACGCAAGATCGAGGAACTGACCCTCGTGGTAGAAGGGCATGGCAATCCCGCGGTAGAGCGCGTTGCCTGATGGGCTGAGTGTGAGCGCTCGTGCAACGTTCGCATCCGACCAGGGAGTGGTCATCCGAACGTACGCGCCGGCATCGCCCATGTCCTCGGGCTCGCGGCGCGTCGGCTCACCCTCACGGGCAGTCGGAAGCGGTGTCCGCTCAACCCCGAGCGCCTCGGCGAACGCGTCGAGCACGGCAATGGACGCGGCGATGGCAACGAGTTCGACGTAGGCCGCTTCACCAACCTCGGAGATGGATTCGGTCGCCCACGAACGGTCGATCTGGTTGGCGTCGGCGGCGAGCTTCGACATCAGCCCCGCAGGTGCCGTCCTCAACCACGGAGCTTGGTGGCGTTCGGCAAACGCCGCTCGGGCCTCGGCGGCGAATGCGAGCCGCTCCTCGCCGGTCCACCAGTCCCCGGGACCCGCCAAGCGGTCCCACGCCGCGGATTTGGACTCGACCAACCGGGAAGGAATACGCATGGATCGACCATACGCGGTATCTGAGATGCGGACTATTCGGACTCGTCGTCGACCGGCTCGCGGGCCCCGTCGTCCGCGCTGACCTCATCCAACTCCGGCTCCGGCGGATCCAGTGGCGTGAGGTCATCGAGACCAGCTGCATCGCTCAATACCTGTGCCAGCCCTGCGGCCCGGTCATAGACCGCAGCGAAGTAGGGCTCCGCCAACGCGCCAGGCAGCGGCGCTCGCCCGAGGGAGTGCACCACCGCTAGGGGCTCGATGCTCTCGGTGACGTACTGCTCGGGTGTCGGCAGCTTGTCCATGTCGCCCCAGAAGAGCACCGGGTCGTG
>SHLQ01000004.1 GCA_004282895.1 Acidimicrobiales bacterium | reverse complement strand
GGGCCTCGGCGCGCTCGGAATCGTGGACTGTACTCCGGACAACGGCCGACCGGCACTCGTTGGCGAATCGACGACCACAAACGCGCCGTTGCTGCGAAATCTCGTCGAACCCGCAGCGGCGGATCCGATCAGTCAGGAACAAGCCGAAGCGTCACGAGACCTTGCGTATCGGTCCATCGTCGCCACTGCCAACACCGAAGTCGTGCGCGTATTCGACGAACCGGACGGCGAGATCATCCACGAAATCGCGAATCCGACCCCGACCGGCGGCCCACTCGTCTTCCTCATGACGGAATCGGCGAACGACTGGTTGGAGGTACTCCTACCCCTTCGCCCCAACGGCAGCACCGGCTGGATTCACACCGAGGACGCCACACTCACCGCGCACCATTACCGCATCGCCGTCGACCTCGACGACTTCCGGCTCCGCGTCTTCGACCGCGATGAAACCGTGTTCGACGCGGTCGCCGGAGTCGCCGCGGAGAACTCCCCCACCCCCGGCGGGCGGTACTACCTCACCGAGCTGCTCGCACCCCCGGAACCGGACACCATCTACGGCAGTTTCGCCTACGGCCTCTCCGGCTTCAGCGACACGTTCGAGACCTTCAATGGTGGTCCGGGGCAGCTGGGGATTCACGGAACGAACGCGCCGGAGGCGCTCGGCACCAACGTCAGCTCGGGTTGTATCCGGCTGCACAATGACGATGTGGCCCGGCTCGTTCGTTTCCTTCCGCTCGGCGTGCCGGTGGACGTGACCTAGTACCCGAGGTAGCTGCGCACGATCTCCACGATGCGGTCGTTGTCTTTGGGCGAGTGGTTCCCTGGAATCCATTCGACCGTGGTCGGACCGGGAATCGCGCCGAGGTGCTCCGCGAATTCGTCCGGGGAGCCGAATGGGTCTCGCTCGCCTGAAGCGAACAATGTCGGCACCGTGATGTCCGGGAAGTGTTCGGTTCGCAGGTTCTCCGGCTTGCCGGGCGGATGAAGTGGATACGACAGGAGAACGAGACCTGCGGCCGGAAGGCCCTCGGCGACGGCAACCGAGCACGAGCGACCACCGAAACTCCGTCCGCCATAGGCGATCTTCTTGGGTGACACCCCGAGTTCCTCGGCCAGTTCTTCGCCCGCCTCGACGATCTTGCGGACCGCGGTTGGTACGCGAGTGGTCGCCAACGTGAGTCGGCGCACGGCCAGGTCGGGAATTCCGTCCTCGATGGCCACGAGGGTCGCGTGCGTCCGGTCGGCGCTGGCCCCGGGGGTGATGATCAACCCGGCGGGCCGGTTCCGTTTCGTGAATGCTGCGGTGGTCACTTGAGCAGTATGTCGCGGGCCTTGCCCAGCTCTTCAATTCTGTCCGCCGCGTGGTGGGCGCCGCCGCCGTGATCGGGGTGGGCCGTACGGATGAGACTGCGGTATTGCCGTTGCACCTGACGAGGGTTTGGTTCGTCGAAGAGATCCAGTTCGAGCACACCGAGCGCCCACTGCATCGGGTCGGAGGCAACCGCGAAGGCACCGGATCGCAGCCGCATCGCCACGTCCTTGCCCACGAGGTGGTCGATCAACCCTGGCCCGTCCTCACCCTGCCACTTCAGCCCCTTGTGGAGGACCGCCATGACGTCGTGTTTCTTGTCCGCCGGGAGCTCGGTCACGGCGTAGACGGCCGCGAGTACCGATTGGGCGGGAGCGATCTTGCGGGTCTCGAGCTCGAACCGCAGACCGTCGGGACCTTGGAGCAATCGATGTCGGCTTCGGGTGAGGCCAATGCGGTCCTTCTGCAATCGATACCGCAGTCGAGGTTGACCGATGGTCAGACCGCGCTCGACCTGGCTCATCAGGATCTTCATGTCGCTGCGTATGTCGGCGTCGAACGAGCGGGATGATCGGGCAACGATCGCACCGAGCAATAACCCACCGGGTCCAGGCGCAGGGTCGATCGGCAGGAAGCCATCACCCACGGCCAGCCGTCGCGTGGGAGCGATCGGACGCGAGTGCCATACATCGAGGGACGCCAGAAGCATTGGTGACGAGAGTACTGACCCTCAGACGATGTCGGCGAGCAGAGCCGAGAGCGCTTGTGCGGCTTCGGTCACATCCTCTTCGGTACGTTCCTCGGTGGAAAGGACTTCGTTCATCTCGGTACCACCGAGGCGAATCTGACCCCAACGGCGACTGTCGAATCCGAACGGCGTGCGAATATCGGCGAGCGTCGCACTCTTCTTCACGATGGCGAGGGTCGCTTTCGCATCACCGGGGTTTTTGACCAGCTTGTTGGCAAGAATTCGAACGTCGCCCAGGAAATCGCTGAGCTCGAGCCCTTCCATGACGATGCTCGCATCACCCAGCGCGTCATCGAGTGCGAGCTTTTGCGTGACGCCTTCGATGATCTCGTCCACGACCTCCTCGTCGGTCTCCGCGATGATGAGCTCACCTTCCGCGTCGAACTCGTGAGCAACGCCGTTCAGGCCAAGGGTCTCCACCAGCATCGACTGTGCTTCCGCAGTCCATTCGTCCATCGAGTAGCCGATCTTCTCGACATCAGGATCCAGACGAGGATCTTCGGTCACCTCAGCCTGCTCGATCAGAGCGTCGACGCGATCTTCGTCCCGCTCCCTCACGATCAGGATCGCTCCCTGCCAGCCATGGGAGATCGAATCACCCGTCAGGAGCTGGTCCAGCATGCGCCTCGCTTCGAACGACCACTCGTAAAGCTCATAGGCGACCTGCTCCTCGTCCTGCTCCCCCACCTCTTCTGGCGGAGTCGGCGGCTCGTCGACCAGACCAACACCGCACTCCACGCACTCCGCCACATCCTCGAGGTACTCGCGCGCACATTGGAAGCAATACATAGTCGACATGCCCACGAACGGTACTCTCTACATTTGCTGTCAGGTAACTGAGCTTTGTGCCGACAGGAACCCACACAGAAGTTTTTTGGAGACAACGATGTCTGAACGCCGAACACCAGATCGCAACCTCGCGCTCGAACTCGTCCGAGTGACCGAAGGCGCCGCTATCGCCGCTTCCCGCTTCATGGGCCGTGGTGACAAGGAGGCCGCAGATGCTGCCGCCGTGGACGCCATGCGGGCCCAACTTTCCGTCGTATCAATGGATGGCACCGTCATCATTGGGGAAGGCGAGAAGGACGAAGCGCCGATGCTCTTCAATGGCGAGAACATCGGCAACGGTCAGCCGCCGAAGGTCGACATCGCCGTCGACCCCATCGACGGCACGACACTCACCGCACTCGGGCGCGCCAACGCACTTGCCGTGATCGCCGCATCCGATGGCGGAACCATGTTCGACCCCGGACCACTGGTGTACATGCAGAAGATCGCCGTTGGCCCCGATGCGGCGGGCGCAATCGACATCCAGCGGTCCCCGACCGAGAATCTGCACTCGATCGCCGAGGCGAAGAATCAAAGTGTGGAGAGCCTGACCGCAGTGATCCTCGATCGCGATCGCCACAACGAGATCATCAAGGAAGTGCGGTCCACCGGTGCCCGCATTCGTCTTATCCCCGATGGAGACGTCGCCGGGGCGATCTCCACTGCATGGCCTCAATCGGGCGCAGATGTCTTGTTCGGCATCGGCGGCACCCCCGAAGGTGTCATTTCCGCCGCGGCCCTCCGGTGTATGGGCGGCGAGCAGCAGGGTCTGTTGTGGCCCCGCAACGACGCAGAGCGCAAGGCTGCGTCCGACCAAGGGCTCGACCTGAAGAAGGTCCTGCACATTCCTGACATGGTGAGCGGCGACAACTGTTTCTTCGCCGCGACGGGTATCACCGATGGCGATCTGCTGAAGGGCGTCCGCTTCGACAGCGGCATCGCCCGCACCCAGTCGCTGGTGATGCGCTCGAGGAGCGGAACGGTGCGTCTCATCGAGGCCACCCACCAGAACCGCAAGACCCGCGGCATCTAGGCGTCAACGGCCGACACGGCCTTTCGGGCCGGGCGGCGCGCCGATCGCCACAGTTGTTTGGTGCCCCTGCGCATGAGCCCCAGGGTGTACCGGAATCCCTTGATCGGATGACGCATCATCCACAGCGGGCTGCGAAGTCCCCGGAACGGGAAGAACAGCTGGGGTAGGAGTCCCGTCGGAATCGGCTCGTCGATGCCGTACACCTGCGGCCGACGGTCCTTCGGCATGAACCAGGTACCGAAGATGATGTCCCACGCCGGCAGGAACACGGAGTAGTTCGTGTTGATCGCTTGTTCCTCGTTCGTGTGATGCCAGTGGTGGAACTCGGGCGTGATGATGATGCGCTGGAGCGGTCGTAGACGCCAACGCACATTTGCGTGCAGGAACAGCCCGGTGATGACCTGCAGCACGGCGAACACGCCGGTCGCTTCGGGACTGAAACCTGCCGCGAGCAGGAAGGCGATCGGCGGGGCAAGAATCGCTCCATCGATCGGGTGATTGCGGAACCCGCTGATCCAATCCATCGTTTCGACCGAGTGGTGCACCGAATGGAAACGCCAGAGGAACGGCACCTCGTGGCTGAAGCGGTGAGCCCAATAGATGAGGAAGTCGAAGAGCAGGAACCCAACGATGATCTGCACGAGTGGGGGCATCGCGGCAACAAGTGGACGAAACGCCAGGCCCGGCAACCAGGCAAACGTCAGGATCGCCACCGCCGCGATCGCGATGCCGCCGAGCAGGGTGAGGAGCGGTCCGGCGATCGCATAGGTCATGTCCAGACCGAGGTGCGCTCGTCGAATCGGCTGGTCATGACGAGGGAACATCCGCTCGAAAGGCACGACGAGAACGAACACGAGTGGGATCAGGAAGATGCCGCCGACATCGAGGATCAGTGACCCGATCACCAGAGCGAGCGCACCGAGTTGCATCAGGCGGCGCTTCCGCCGGATCGGTCTCGGCAGCTTGGGTGGCTCGAGCGACGGAGGTGTTGTCGACGGCGGAGAACTGGGAGGAGGGGGAGTCATCATGGTCGTCATGAATTCGATGGTGACGCATGCAGCCCGGCCCGCCTAGTGGGGATAACCCTGATTCACCCCTGACATGACCCATACACTCGGGGACCATGACTGACGCCACAATCGATCCCACCCCGTACCGCATTGACCCTGCGAGCTTCACCGGGCTCGACGCCATTCCGACCGATGCACATGGTGGGCTCCACAAGGGCGACGCCAAGTCGATCCAGAAGGACCTCAACAAGCGACTGGAGGTGCTGCAGGAGCATCTGTACGCAAAGGGTGAGGAGAAGCTGCTCGTCGTCCTCCAGGCCACCGACACCGGCGGCAAGGACGGCACCATCCGCGCGGTGTTCGATCGCACCAACCCGCAGGGAGTACACGTCGTCTCGTTCAAGAAGCCGACCGAGAAAGAGCTGTCGCACGACTACCTGTGGCGGGTGCACAAGAACACGCCAGCCACCGGGCACATCACGGTGTTCAACCGCAGCCATTACGAGGACGTCCTGGTGGTGCGGGTGCACAACTATGTACCCGCAGAGGTGTGGCGCAAGCGATACGAGCACATTCGCAACTTCGAGCAGCTGTTGGCTGACGAAGGCACGACCATCGTGAAGATCTACCTGCACATCAGCAAGGACGAACAACGCCAACGGCTCCAGGACCGGGTCGACAATCCTGAGAAACACTGGAAGTTCAGCTTCGGCGACCTCGAAGAGCGCAAGCTGTGGGACGACTATCAGGCCGCGTTTGGCGACATGCTCTCGGAAACATCACTGCCCCATGCGCCGTGGTATGCGATTCCCGCAGACCGCAAGTGGTATCGCAACCTGTTGATCACCCAGTTGATGATCAATACGCTCGAGCAACTGACCGAGGCGGAGTTCGCGCCAAATCCTGAGCTCGAGGGGCTTGTGATCGAGTAACGATCAGACCGGAACCGCGGTCACGACGACGTTGCTCTCGTAGCTACGCAGCTCGGGGTTGAATTGCCCGCCGCAGGTGATGAGCACGATCTGTTCGTCACCGTCCTCGCGGAACAAGTCTGCGGGCAATGCCTCTTTGTCGTAGAGGCGCACGTTGGTGACGCGATATTCGATCGCCTCACCTTCGACATCGACGAAGGCGGAGTCGCCGACCTCAATCTCGTTGAGGCGCCGGAACACACCATCGATGCCGTTGTAGGCGATGTGGGCGGTGAGGACGGTGGAACCTTCTCCCCCATCGACGCCGGCACCGAACCGGTACCAACCAACATCAACCGTGCTGGGGATTTCGAGCTCGCCGTTCTCTTCGAGGCCGACGGAGTTGATGTTCGCGCCCTCCACATCGATCGACGGAAGCGAGAGGCGAAGTGGTTGGAAACCGATTGGTTCCCCGAACCCGTCCAACGCGACCTCGGGGAAGGCGCTCTCGAGGGGTTTCACGGTCCCGGCCAATGGCGAGAGGGTGACCTCGGGGCTGACGCCGTCCGTGACTTCACGTCCGATCGGTGCCACGGTCGTCGTGGTTGTCGTGGTGGTCGTCACCACGGGCGAGACAGGGGTGACAACAGCTGCAGAGAGCGGGTCACCTCCCGAACCAGCAACGAGCTGGGCACCGCCAAATGCGATGCCCAGCCCTGCTGCAAAGAAGGCGAACCCGGTGAGGGTGCGCCGCATTATTAGCTGCGAACCGTTGCGGTGCGACGGGTTCCGGCAACGCCGAGCGAGGCGATGACGAATCCGGCAATCAGCAGGAAGGGCAGCGGGTTCGAGCTCGAGACCGGGCTGTTGCCAGCGTTCACGAGAGCGGGAACCGCACCAAGGCCATCGATGGTCTCGGTGAGTACCGTGAGCGAGCCACCTTCGAGCGAGCCGACGGCGTACACGATGAGCGAGGAGCCTTCACCGATTGGCAGAGGAGCCGGGCCGATGACGACGGGCTCGGTTTCACCGGTGGGGACAACCTCAGCCGAGATGGTTCCTGCGGGGAGGTCAAGGCCACCCTCTTCGCCATTCGGGACGTTCGAGAAGGCGACGGCGCCGTCAGCGAGAATGTCGACTGCAGGAGCAGCGGCGGTGTGGCGGACCGTTATGCGACCCTGGCCGGCAGCGATTTCGGACACGTCGTTCGAGAAGATGCTGACCGTCGGGGTGCCTTCGGCGTCAAGGTGTGCAATGGCGGTGATGTTGCCCGATGCGGGGATCGGAAGATCGCCAATGTCGATGGCCACCGTGTCGGTGCCTTCGAGCAGAACCTGCACACCAGGAAGGGTCGTGCCAGCGAAGCCGGAGAGATCCTGGGTGTCGCCGAAGTTGAATCCGGGGATGACAACGTCGCCACCAGCGGCAACATCGACGGCGGTGTCAGGGATGCCGTGGATCAGGTGGATCCGGGCGGCGTCCTGAGCGCCGGCTGCTGCCGGTGCGAACAGCGCTGCGACGAGCGCAAGGATGAATGCAATTCGTAGTTTCATGTGGGTATCTCCAAGGGTTTGTGGAATGGATACCCGACTTACGGCCGGAACACTCGATTCGGATGCAGATTTAGCACTGATTTTTGACGTTCGGCCGAAAACGTTGATTAATCAACCGATTTTGACACTTTGTCTAGGAGTCGAACTCCACTGTTGCGACCAGACGCTCCGCCTTATCGAGCCATTCGATGTCATCGGTCAGGACCGCGGAGAAGAGCGCGAAGGGTCGGTCACGGCCGGTTTCGATCATCCACACCCGGTAATACTCGGTGT
Organism: Acidimicrobiales bacterium; assembly: GCA_004282895.1. Taxonomy (GTDB): domain Bacteria; phylum Actinomycetota; class Acidimicrobiia; order Acidimicrobiales; family SHLQ01; genus SHLQ01. The sequence continues at coordinate 42,882 of SHLQ01000004.1, read as the reverse complement.
TGCGAACGATGATTCTGCCGCCACAGCACGGGGCTGTGAGGATTGCGAGATCGTTGTCTCCAACGTAGGAGATGTCGTACACGATCGCGTCCAGACCACCGACTTGCGTCTCGGCGCGGCTCTCGATGGTCGCAGCTTCGTTTGCATCGGCCCACTCATCGATCGACGCCCCAAAGGGTTTCGTCGCCTCCAGAAGCATGAGTCCCCGGGTGTACTCAGAAACCAGCTCGGGGTCCTGCAGGATGATCGCTCCATCCACCGAGTCGGCGTGAACGTTCCACGGCTCGTCGGCTGTCAGCGTGACAATCGGATCCAGCAGGTCGATCTCCGCCTCTCCCAAAATGACATCGCCGGATCGGACCCCAGCCTCCGGTTCGGCCGTCGTCGATGTGGTCGACGGAGCTGTCGTTGTCGTCGATGGCACAGCCGACGTCGTGGTTGGCTCACCCGTTGTTGTTGTTGTGAGTTCGGTGATCGTCGTGTCGACCGCAGCAGCCTCGTTCGTCTCCGTGGCTTCCGCTCCGCCACACCCCGCCACAACCATCGCGGCGACGAGCAACCAGCCATGCCCTCGTTTGCCGTCTGACTTCACTCGTTGTCCCACACCATTCTCCTTCGCCTCTCGGCAGGTATAGGTCCGGGTCCACTCGTTCGTGACAGGCAAAATCCAACTGTCACAACGTGGCCGAGGTGGACTCATACTCTTGTGTATGAGTCGTTTCGCAGCGTTGGATCCGTCTGGAAGCCCGATGACTTCCAGCGAGTCCCGTTTCGGCGAGATGTATCAAGACCATTTCCGTCCGGTACACGCCTACTGCTACCGCAGAACGTCATCTGATCGGGCCAAGGACGCGGCCGCCGAGACCTTCCTGACGGCTTGGCGGAAGATCGACCAGGCACCTCACGGTTCCGACGCCCTGCCTTGGCTCTATGGAATTGCGCGAGGAGTCGTTTCGAACGCGCATCGGAGTTCGTTTCGCGCGAAACGGCTCGGCCAGAAGCTGGCATCGATTGGGCCGCCTCGTGAAGATGCCCCCGACGATGTGATCGTGATGCGACACGAAACCAGCCAGATCCTGAGCGCACTAGGCGACCTCAGCTCCGATGACCAGGAGGTGCTGCGGCTGTCGATCTGGGAGGAGCTGCCTGGAAGCGACTTGGCGATTGCCCTCTCCATCTCCGAGGAAGCTGCACGTCAGCGGCTCTCACGAGCCAAGAAGCGCCTGGCCGACTCATACAACCGTCTAGAGGCGACAGCCTCGAACGGCTCCATCACCGTCGAAGGAGGAGCGCAATGATCTCTGAGAACGAAGCCGCCCTGCTCCTCGCAGAAGCAAATCCAGCTCCCGATGTGGACGCCTTCGACCTCGACGACGTCGGCCCAGTCGACTATCGCTTCCTGCTGGAAGAGGCGGAAGCCTCCGAGATCGCGCACGACGAATCGGCGGGTGCCGACGGAAAGCACCTGCCCTGGCTCGCCGCAGCGGTCGTGGTCCTGGTGGTGGGTCTCACCACGTGGGCACTCCTCCGCGATGGCGACGGCTCGATCGTGACGATCGACTCCGGGCCCACCACAACGGTCGAGTTGGTCACGTCGACATCAACAGCGCCCACCACAACGGCGGTGCCCGCCACGACGGTTGCAGCGTCATCGCTTAGCGGAATCCCCGTGTGGCTGGGCAGTGGTACTGGCCAGTGGATACCTGCTCAGGCGTCAGTGCCGTTTGCGTTCACCGCGATGGGCGATTGGAACAGCTCACAGCTGTGGAACACCGAAGATCGGTTCGCGATTTGTGTCCCTCAGGCGACGTCCCGCACCAGACACAACTGCATCAACGGATCCGTCTCGGTTGTCCGACTCGAGCAGGGCGGCATCGAGGCCACCAAGGAACTTCTTTCCTCAGTCGACGGGGCCATCGTGAGCGACGAGGAGCCAGCGACGATCGGCGGTGCAGAAGGAATCCGTTTTCTGTACACCCACGCGATCAGTCCGACGCCGGGAGGGCAATTCCAGGGCGACCTCGACGCACCGATCGCTTTCACCGATGGAAACCAGCAGACCGCGATCGGAGTCGGGCCTCTTGGAACGGCACTTGTGTCGATCGTGGATGTCGCCGGCGAGACGATGACCGTGGTCTTTCAGGGCGAAGACGCATCCCGCGGCGCAATCGAAGATGGCTTTCACACAAACATGGAGGAAGGCCAACAGATCATCGACTCGATCATCTGGGCCGCCTTGCAGTAGCCGGCTTCGTGAGAATCAACCGATTCCGGCGCGCTCGGCCCCGATGGACGTGTCGTCTCCGTGTCCGGTTTTTACGACCGTGATGTCGTCGAGGGGCATGAGGCTTCGCCGGATCGACTCCACGAGCAGATCGTGGCTGGAGAATGAACGTCCGGTCGCCCCCGGTCCCCCGTTGAACAGCGTGTCACCGCTGAAGACGGTCGCGAGGTCAGGAACATGAAAGCAACAGCCGCCGGGCGAATGTCCCGGCGTGTGCATCACCGCAACGTCGGACCCGGCGATCGTGATCGACTGGCCATCCATCAGCGGGGCGTCGATGCGGCGGTCGGGGTTCACGACATCCCACAGCATCGTGTCATCGGCGTGCAGCCATATGGGCGCGTTCGCTACGGTAGCGAGCTCGACTGCGGCGTTGATGTGGTCGTTGTGTCCGTGGGTGCACACTACGGCCGTCACCTTGCGGCCACCGACGGCATCGAGGATTGGGCGATGGTCGTGGGCGGCATCGAAGATCAATACCTCGTCATCGTCGCCCAGCAGCCAGATGTTGTTGTCCACCTCGAAGTCATCTCCATCGAGGGAGAAAATGCCACTGGTGACGACGTGATCGATTCGCAAGCTCACAGCACCACGACCGAGCGCAGGACCGAACCCTCTTCCATCTTGTGGAACGCTTCCTCGACGCCGTCGATGCCGATCGTCTCGCTGACGAAACCGTCGAGGTTCAGACGCCCCTGCTGGTAGAGGTCGATGAGCATCGGGAAATCCCGGCTCGGCAGACAATCGCCGTACCACGAGGACTTGAGCGAGCCGCCTCGTCCGAAGACCTCGATGAGCGGCAGCTCGATCTTCATCTCCGGGTTGGGTACACCCACGAGCACCACCGTTCCGGCAAGGTCGCGGGCATAGAACGCCTGCTCGTACGTGACGGGGAGTCCAACCGCTTCGATCGCCACATCCACACCATGGCCGCCGGTGAGTTCTCGGATGGCTTCGATGGGGTCGGTCTGAGAAGAGTTGACGGTGTGCGTGGCACCGAAGCTCTTGGCCCACTCGAGTTTTGTGTCATCGATGTCGACCGCAATGATCGTGCTGGCACCGGCGATACGCGCACCTTCGATGGCCGCGTCACCCACGCCGCCACAGCCGAACACAGCGACCGAGTCGCCCCGGCGTACGTTGCCGGTGTTGAGTGCAGCGCCAAGGCCCGCCATGACGCCGCAGCCGATGAGTCCGGCCACCTCTGGCCGAACGGTGGGATCCACTTTCGTTGCCTGACCGGCGGCGACCAGCGTCTTCTCGGCGAAGGCGCCGATGCCGAGCGCCGGCGAGAGCTCGACCCCATCGAGCGTCATCTTCTGTGTTGCATTGTGGGTATTGAAACAGAGGTGCGGGTTGCCGCGTTTGCAGCTGCGACACTCGCCGCACACCGCTCGCCAGTTCAGGATGACAAAATCGCCCGGAGCGACGTCCGTGACGTCGGGACCGACCGCCTCGACGATGCCCGATGCCTCGTGTCCCAGCAGGAAGGGGAACTCGTCGTTGATTGCACCTTCGCGGTAGTGGAGGTCCGTGTGGCACACCCCACACGCCTGTATCTCGATGAGCGCTTCACCCGGACCCGGGTCGGGCACATCGATCGTGACGACCTCCACGGGCTCACCCTTCGCCCGCGCAATAACAGCCTTCACCTTCTGCGACATACATCCCCCTGTCTAGACTTGCGACAGCATAGTTGGGAGACCGGTGGCATGAGTTTTCGGCGAAGCCGAAAATCTCCAAGCAACCCGAAGGGTTGCCAGCCTCCAGCCCCTCACCGATAGGCCTGAGCTCTGCCGCCCGACATCCCCCCAAGTCTTACGCGGGACGGGAGTGCGATCCGTCGCAGCGGGGCAATCGTTGCGAACGTCCGCAGACGCAATCATGGATACCCTTGCCCGCGAAGATCCGCTCTCTGTGTTTCTCAATACGAGCAACGCGGGTCGCCGATTGTTTTGCGCCTCCGAAGAACAGGATGAATCCGCGCTGACGCCCGGGAGTGAGAGCGTGGAATGCGGCCTCGAACTCGCTGGACCTGGAGAATTCGTCCAACAACTCTTCGGGCATTTCGTACTCACTCGTCGCTTTCAGCTCGACGGTCTTGCCTGCCGCTTCCACCTCGATCGCCGCCCTGATGAATTCTTCGATGACGGCCCGACGCGCTTCGATCTCACCAACCGACGTGAACTTCAAGATCCGGCTCGACTGCGAGTTCTCCCCCGGTGCTTCGAGCCAACCATCCGGATCCTCGAGCAACGACCCCTTGAAGAACGCCAACGCGCAGTACTCCTTGAAACCACTGATGATCGCAACGTTCTTGTTCTCAGCAGTCGTGTAGCACGGCTGCCGCCACTTAAACGCCTCGGTCAGCTCGTGGTCACCCACGATGGATCGCAAGAGCCGCATCTCCTGCTGCCAACCATCGGCGCTCCCGAAGAAGTCGTCAACGTCAGAGGGCATGGCCCAATATTAGACGTCCAGGTATCTGCTCACGGCAAAGATCGAGCCGATGGTGGCGACAAGCGTGCCGATGCCCAGTACGCCGAGGGAGATGAAGAGGAACTCGGCGTCGGTGACGCGGAATCCTTCGAGCAGGCGGAGCACGTCGGACTTCGAGAAGTCTTCGATCAGATAGGTGCGGACGATCGCGAGACCTGGAAGTGCGATGAGCGCGCCGATGACCCCCTGGATCATGCCCTCGATCATGAACGGAATCCGGATGAACCAGTTCGACGCACCAACGAGTTTCATGATCTCAATCTCGTTGCGGCGCGATGCAATCGCGATGCTAAGGGTGGTCAGGATCATGATCGTCGACGCGAACAGCAACGTCACACCCGCCCACAGCGTGGCCCGGCTGATCTTCTCCGCGTTGGATTGAATCTCCCGGATGACCTCCGTCGCAAAAACGACGGTTCTCACCCCTGGTTTGGCCTCGAACGTCGAGCCGAGTGCCTCGACCGCGCCCGCGTTCGGGTCGGTTGGTCGAATGCGGAACGACGGCGGCATCGTGTCCACGGAAATCGTGTCGAGCAGCTCCTGATCCCCCGCGAAGTACTCCTTGAACTCGTCGAACGTCTGCGCCTTGTCGACGAATACCCAGCTGTCGATCTCGTTGCCAGTGCTTTCATCGAGCACCGCTTCGATGGCATCCAGCTGGCTCTGTTCGGCGTCGGCGCGCATGAAGACGACGAATTCGATGCCACCCTCCCAGCGCCTCGTGGCGTTGTCGACGCCGCGGGCGACGAGCTGTGATGAACCAAAGAGCGACAGCGAGACCCCGACAACGATGATCGACGCCAGCGTGAGTGCAAGGTTACGCCAGATGTTCTGCCCGGTCTCTGCCAGCAGGAACCGAATCTTTTGGATCATCGGTACTCGCCCTCCGCCTGATCGCGCACGATGCGGCCATCCACGAGTTCGATGACCCGTCGCCGCATGGTGTCCACGATGCCGCGGTCGTGCGTGGCCATGACGACCGTGGTGCCGGTGCGGTTGATCCGATCAAGAAGGCGCATGATGCCCACCGCAGTATCAGGGTCGAGGTTTCCCGTTGGCTCGTCCGCCAGAAGGATGAGGGGGCGATTGACGAATGCTCGGGCGATCGAGACGCGCTGCTGCTCACCACCGGACAGTTCCGCCGGGAGCCGGTGGGACTTCTCCGACAGGCCGACGAGATCAAGAATGGCCGGGACCTGCTGCTCGATCACATGTTTTGGCCGTCCGATGACCTCGAGGGCGAATGCCACGTTCTCCGCCACGTTTCGTTTCGGCAGCAATCGATAGTCCTGGAAGATGCAGCCGATGTTGCGGCGAAGGAACGGTACACGCCAGCTGGAGAGCCCGACGATGTCCTTGCCGGCGACATAGACGTTGCCGGTCGTAGGTTTTTCCTCACGATTGAGCAGTCGGATGAAGGTGGACTTGCCCGACCCAGACTGTCCGATAAGGAAGACAAACTCACCCTTTTCGATGTCCACACTGGCGTCGATGAGCGCAGGTGACGTCGGGTTGTATTCCTTGGTCACGTTCTCGAGTTTGATCATTGATCCTTCTCACCTTCCGCCCGCGCAAAGCGGAGGTAGGCCTCCATGAAATCATCCAGGGCGCCGCCGAGGACGGCATCGACATTGCCGGTCTCGTACTCCGTACGAAGGTCTTTCACCATCTGGTAGGGCTGGAGCACGTACGAGCGAATCTGGGAGCCGAATCCAACGTTCTTCTGCTCTCCGGTGATCGCGGCGATCTCGTCCTCGCGCTTCTTGCGCTCAAGATCGAGCAGCTTCGCCGCAAGCATTTGCATGGCTCGGTCCTTGTTCTGATGTTGGCTTCGTTCATTCTGACAGCTGGTCACCGTGCCGGTGGGGAGGTGCGTGATCCGCACCGCCGAGTCGGTCACATTGACGTGCTGTCCACCGGCGCCAGAGGAGCGGTACGTGTCGATTCGCAGCTCCTTCTCGTCGATGTCGATCTCGTCGGCCATCGCCTCGAAGAAGGGCGCGACCTGCATCGCCGAGAACGCGGTCTGTCGTTTGCCTTCGTTGTTGAACGGTGAAATGCGGACCAGCCGGTGCACGCCGTGTTCACCCTGGAGCAGTCCGTAGGCGTGCCGTCCCCGCACCATGAACTCGACCGACGACAGGCCGGCTTCGGTTCCCTCGGACGCGGACATGACTTCGAAGTCGAAGCCACGCCCGTCGGCCCAGCGGCTGTACATACGAAGCAACATCTCCGCCCAGTCCTGGGCATCGGTGCCACCCTCGCCGCTCTTGATTTGGCAGACCGCGTCGCGCTCGTCGAACTCCCCGGTGAAGAGGCTGCGCAACTCGAGCTCGTCGAGTTTGGATTCCATGCCAGCGACGGCAGCTTGGATCTCGGCCTCGTGGGATTCGTCGTCCTCGTCCTTGGCCAGCTCGAACAACACCTCGGAGTCTTCGAGGGTGGCACCCAGGCCATCGAACAGCGAGAGGTCATCGTTGACTGCGGCCAATTCAGTTTGTACCTCGCGGGCTTTGTCGGCATCATCCCAGAGGTCTGGACGCGACATCTCCGACTCAAGCTGCGGCTGGCGGGCCCGTTGTTCGTCGATACGCAGATAACGCTGCGCCTCGTCGAGCCGTCGCCCAATACGCGTGAAGGTTTCGGAGAAGTCCTGCATGGGGCCTCAGCGTCCGTGGCAGTGTTTGAACTTCTTCCCACTGCCACATGGACATGGTTGGTTGCGGCCTGCGTTCGCGAACTCATCGTTGACCACCGGGGTCTTCGATGCCTGCGCGGCCGGTTGTGGTGATTCCGCGGGCTGATCGGTTCCGCTGGCGTCCGCCTTCGTGGCCGAGGCCTCAATCACGGGGCCCTTGGCTTCCGCGGCCGGCGCATCGTCGTCCTTGACCTCGACGTGCATGATGTAGCGCACGTACTCGCTGTTGATCGAGTTGATCATCTGGCCAAACATCTCAAACCCCTCGCGCTGCCACTCGGTGGCGGGGTCCTTCTGTCCCATTGCTCGCAGGTGGATTCCTTCACGCAGGTAATCCATGTCGTAGAGGTGTTCACGCCAGCGCTGATCGATGAGCCGAAGCATGATCTGGCGCTCGACCTGGCGCATCGTCTCTTCGCCTACGAGCTCTTCGCGGTCGGCGTATCGTCCCATCGCCTCGGACACGAGCGTCTGGTACAACGCACCCTGATCCGGTTCTTCCGCCAACATGTCGGCGTCGAGGACCGATGGCCAGAACCCATGCACCTCGGCCTCGAGTGTGTCCACGTCCCATTCCTCGGGATGTTCCTCTGAGGCATGTGATTCAATGAGCCGATCGACCACCTCGGCGATTGCGTCGACACTCTCGTCGCGTAGTTCGTGGCCTTCGAGGATGTCCGAGCGGCGCTTGTAGATCACCTTGCGCTGCTCGTTCATGACCTCGTCGTACTTCAGGACGTTCTTGCGAGCTTCCGCATTCTTGCCTTCGACTGTATTCTGCGCCCGTTCGATGGCTTTGCTCACCATCTTCGCCTCGATCGGCTCGTCCTCGGGTAGTGCTCGGTCCATGACCGCGTTCATCGCGCCTGTGGCGAATAGGCGCATCAGGTCATCTTCGAGCGAGAGGTAGAAACGGCTTTGGCCGGGGTCACCCTGTCGACCGGACCGACCGCGCAGCTGGTTGTCGATGCGGCGACTCTCGTGCCGTTCGGTGCCGAGAACGTACAAGCCACCGAGTTCGAGCACCTTTGCGCCTTCGGTGTCGCACCGTTCGGTGTACTTCTCCAGCAACTCCGCGTACCGTTCCTGCCACTCGGGCGAGTCCGGTTCGAGCTCCTCGGCGCGACAATCTCGTTCAGCCAGTCCCTCGGGATCGCCGCCAAGTTTGATGTCGACGCCACGACCGGCCATGTTCGTCGCGACAGTGACGCCGTGCAGGCGACCGGCCTGGGCCACCACATGACCTTCCTTGGTGTGCTGTTTGGCGTTGAGAACCGTGTGTTTGATGCCCCGCTTTTCGAGCAGGCGGCTGAGTTTCTCTGACTTCTCGACCGACACCGTGCCGACCAGGATCGGCTGGCCCTCTCGGCTGGTCTCTTCGATGTCGTCGGCGACGGCACCGAACTTGCCGTCCTCGGACTTGAAGACAAGATCGGCGTGGTCTTCACGGATGACCGGTTCGTTGGTCGGAATCTGCACAACCTGAAGGCCATAGGTGGCAGCGAGCTCGGAAGCCTCGGTCTGGGCGGTTCCGGTCATTCCCGCCAGCTTGTCGTAGTGGCGGTAGTAGTTCTGCAGCGTAATCGTGGCGAGGGTCTGGTTCTCTTCCTTGATCGCCACACCTTCCTTGGCCTCGACCGCCTGGTGCAGGCCGTCGCTCCAGCGGCGCCCATCGAGCACGCGACCGGTGAACTCGTCGACGATCTTCACCTCTCCGCCGGCGACCAGGTACTCCCTGTCTCGTTTGTAGAGCTCCTTCGCCTTTAGGGCGGCCAGCAGCTGGTGCACGAGGTTGGCGTTGGCCGAGGCCGGGTCGTACAAGTTGTCGATACCGAGCGAGGTCTCGACCGCGTGGATGCCATCCTCGGTCGGAGCGACGATTCGTTTCTCCTCGTCGACGTCGTAATCGACGTCTCGCTGCAACGTCCGAGCGATGCTGGCGAACGTGTAGTACGTCTGGGCGGCATCGGCGACCCGGCCGCTGATGATGAGCGGCGTGCGAGCCTCATCGATGAGGATCGAGTCGATCTCGTCGACGATGCAGTAGGTGTGACCCCGTTGTACGCGGGCTGCGGAACTCATCGCCATGTTGTCGCGTAGATAGTCGAAGCCGAACTCGTTGTTCGTGCCATAGGTGATGTCGGCGGCGTACTGCTCGCGTTTGAACGTCGCGTTCCCGCCACCGGGGATCACGAGCCCAACGGAAAGACCCATCCATTTGTGCAGCACACCCATCATTTCGGCGTCGCGGGCCGCAAGGTAGTCGTTCACGGTGACGACGTGCAGGCCCTTGCCGGACAGGCCGTTGAGATAGACGGGCAGCGTCGAGACGAGTGTCTTGCCCTCACCGGTGCGCATCTCCGCCACCCAGCCGAGGTGCAGAGCGAAGCCGCCCATGAGCTGCACGTCGTAGTGGCGCATCCCAAGGGTGCGAATCGAGGCCTCGCGAACGACGGCAAATGCCTCGATCATGAGGTCGTCAAGCGATGCCCCGTTGTCGATTCGCTGGCGAAACTCGCCGGTCTTTGCCTTCAGCTCGTCGTCGGACAGCTTCTGGATCTCGGGCTCAAACGCACCAACGTCAGGGATGATCGCCTCGAGGGCGCGAATCTTCTTGCCTTCACCGCTGCGGAGGACTCTCTTGAATACGGACATGGGCTTCTTAGGCTACCGGGCGCCCATGCGCCGCCGATGTCACTCCGCGTGTGTTCGGTCACCCACCGCCGTGGCGTCAGCCAGCGTCGATGAGGCCGATGTCGCCATCTTCACGTAGATAGACCACGGCACTCTGGCCGGTCTCTGCGTTGGTGAAGAGAAAGAAGTCGTGGCCGAGGAGCTCCATCTTCAGGACGGCCTCGTCCGGGGTAAGCGGATCGATGACGAACTGCTTCTTCTTGACGATCGTCGACTCGTTCATGACCGGGGAGTCTTCGGCATCGATCGGGGCCGGCACCGGCTCGTCGACACGAATCGAGGTCTCGCCCGAGTGTTCGTGGCGATGCATCTTTGTCTTCAGCTTGTGGAGCTGGTGCTCGAGCTTCTCGCACGCCCGGTCGATTGCGGTGTAGGCGTCGGGGGCCGACACCTTCGTGCGCACGTGATGCCCGTGGCCCTCGATGGTGACCTCACAGGATTCTTTGTCGGTGATTCGGGGGTTTTGCTCTTCGGAGAAGTGCACATCCGCGCGGTCGAGTCCTGGTACGAAACGATCGAGCCGCCCGATTTTTTCTTCGGTGAGCTCGGTTAGACGGTCCGTAACATGAGTACGACGTGAACTGATGTTTACCTGCACGTAGATCCTCCGTGATCAGTTGGTGGTAGAGACTGTATCGGCGCTCGAGCCGCCCGACCACAATGCAGCATCGTCACTTTGGACCGCCGCAGGTGTTGCGGCCAATACGAAGCCATGAACCTCGGTTGCACCGGCTGCTCGGAGCGCCAACGCGCAGCTGGAGAGTGTGGCGCCGGTGGTCACGACATCGTCCACGAGCAGGACCCTTTTGCCGACGACGGGACGGGCGACATGGCGAATCGACGCCAGCCGATCCTCGCGGCTGCGCCCCTGCTGGACACCTTCATCCACCCGGGTTACGGCCCGTTTGTGAGGCGTTTCGACCATACGACCAAGCCACTGGGCCGTGAGCTCGGGGAGGCTGTAGCCACGCGACCGACGGCGCTCAGCCCTTACAGGAACCGGCACCACCAGGTCTGCTCGAGGCAAGGACGGTGCCGATGCCTCGACCAGTGGCCCCAGGGCCGCACGACGATTCGCGTATTTCAGCGACCGAAGCAACTCCGCCCCTGATTCCTCGTAACCAAAGATCGGCACGAGTGAGTCGAGGCCGTCGGGCACCGCATGTCTCGGCGCAGGAAGCGCGTCGCGACAGTCCGCACACAGGCCGTGTGCGGGCAAATCACAAAGCGAACACGCGCGATCAAACAACATGACGACAGACCTTAAAACTCGGGTATGACACGACGGAAGGGCCGTAGGCTGCGCCGGAGGCCCATGTAGGTGTCCGCGGATCTCGGCCGGAAGTGCCGAGAAAGATTCAGTACCGGTAGTGGGCCGGCTTGTAGGGGCCGTCCACGGGCACGCCGATGTAGTCGGCTTGATCGTTGGACATCTCGGTGAGACGAACCCCGAGATGCTCGAGGTGCAGTCGGGCGACCTTCTCGTCAAGCAGCTTGGGCAGCGTGATGACCTCCGGTGGCGGACCGACGTACTGCTCCGCGTTGGCGTGCAGCTCCATCTGAGCCAGAACCTGGTTCGTGAAGCTGAACGACATCACGAAGCTCGGGTGACCGGTTGCGTTGCCGAGGTTCAACAAGCGACCTTCGCTGAGAACCAGCACGGAGTGGCCGTCGGGGAAGACGTACTCATCGACCTGCGGCTTGATGTTGATGCGCTGCACGTCGCTCATGCGCTCGAGGCCGGCCATGTCGATCTCGTTGTCGAAGTGGCCGACGTTGCCCACGATTGCCTGGTGCTTCATCCGCGCCATGTGTTCGGCGGAGATGATGTCCTTGTTGCCGGTGGTCGTGATGAACACGTCCGCGGTTTCCATGACATCTTCGAGACGCAGGACGTCGAAGCCCTCCATGGCTGCCTGGAGCGCACAGATGGGGTCGACCTCGGTCACGATGACCTTGCAGCCCTGACCCTTGAGGGACTCCGCACAACCCTTGCCGACGTCGCCGTAGCCACAGACCACCGCGGTCTTGCCGCCGAGCATGACGTCGGTGCCGCGGTTGATACCGTCGACGAGGCTGTGGCGAATGCCGTAGAGGTTGTCGAACTTGCTCTTGGTGACCGCGTCGTTGACGTTGATCGCCGGGAAGAGCAGTTCACCTGCATCACGCATTTGTGAGAGACGGTTGACGCCGGTTGTGGTCTCCTCGGAAACGCCTCGGATGCCGGGAGCGATCTTGTGCCAGAACTCGGGGTGCTCGGCTGCGATCTTGCGAAGCTGCTCCATGAACACGCCCTCTTCTTCGGAGGCGTCCTCGGCCGTCTCCGGAATGGCGCCGGCCTTCTCGAACTCGAGACCCTTGTGGACGAGCATCGTAGCGTCGCCACCGTCATCGAGAATCAGGTTTGGACCGCCACCGTCAGGCCAGTGGAAGAGCTGCTCGGTGGCCCACCAGTATTCCTCGAGCGTTTCACCCTTCCAGGCGAACACGGGGATACCCGCGGGGTTCTCGACGGTTCCTTCCAAGCCGACAGCGATCGCAGCCGCGGCGTGATCCTGCGTGGAGAAGATGTTGCAGGTCACCCAACGAATGTCCGCTCCGAGGGCAGCGAGCGTCTCGATGAGCACCGCGGTCTGCACGGTCATGTGCAACGAGCCGGCGATGCGGGCGCCGGCGAGAGGCTGACTATCGCCGTATTCGGCCCGTAGTGCCATCAAGCCCGGCATTTCGTGTTCGGCGAGGCGAATTTCCTTGCGGCCGAATTCCGCCAACGAAATGTCGGCAACCTTGAAGTCTGTGAACGTCATGATGTCTCCTGGAGCGCGCATCGGCGCGGTCAAAGTGAAAGGGGCTGCGGCCAGCTGGCCGTCTGTAACGTCTGTTCAGCCTTCGACGAGTGTAGTGGTCGGCCCCACCGTTGCGAGGAAGGCCAAACCAAGACTCGCAACCTGCGCCATCTCGCCGGCGCCGATCCATGCGGCCTCGGTGGGAGACAGCACCATGTGGGCCAGATCATTGCTGACCGTGGTGTCCTCTTCGACCGCCAGAACGATGGCCGGTCCGTCGACTGCACGGTCGGCGAGGTACTCGATTCGCGTGAGCTCGAATTCCGCGGCGGGTGTGAGGTACCGCCCGTCTTCGGTCATGGGGACCGGTCGAGGATCCAGGATGTCATTGACGATCGCATTGAGCAGGTTCGGGACATCCACCCGTTTGGAGGTGAGCCCGCCCCGCAGCACGTTGTCGCTGTTGGCCATGATTTCCACGCCCAACCCACCGACATAGGCGTGCAGGTGTCCTGCATCCAAATACACACCCTCACCCGGTTGCAGCAGGACGCGGTTCAGCAGGGCCGCGACGACGATTCCGGGGTCGCCCCCGTACTTCTGATCCAGTTTCGCAATAACCGAAGCCTCTGTCGTCCAGTGCTCGCCTTCGTAGGCCCGGCAGGCCTCGCCGAGCTGGAAAGAGATTTCGGTGACGTCCAGCTCGTCAAGCTCCGACACGGTCGGCGAGAGCATCATCTCGACGACACCTTTCGGGCCGTCACGATCGAGCCGCTCCAGCAGCCACCCTGCGGTCTCCATCTCGAGGGCACTGAAGAAGTCCGCCGTTGCGTTCGCGTCGCGGAACCCGACCAGGGCCTCGAATGGGGTCAGTGCGACGATCAGTTCCGGCTTGTGACTGTTGTCGCGGAATGACCGGTTGCTCGCGTCCCGAGGAATGCCCATGGATTCCTCATACGCGAACCCCGCCGCCGCCTGGTCCGGCGAAGGGTGAGCCTGAATGCTCAGTGGTGAATCGGCGGCCAGCAGCTTGAGCAGGAAGGGCAACCTGGGCCCGTACCGCTCGACGGTGCCGCCACCGAGCATGCCTACCGGATCGGTTTCGATCCGTGCGAGCAAGCTGTCGCCCGATTCGGTCAGAACACTTGGCGCCGCCGGGTGGGCGCCGAGCCACAGTTCTGCCTCGGGTTCGGTCGTGGCCGCCTCGCCGCGAAGACCGGCCAGGGCTCCGTGTGATCCCCAGTCGTAGTGCTGCACAACGCCCGTCAAGCGTTGCATGGCGAATCGTTACTCCGTGAAGGTTGGCGACACACCGTCCGCCTCGGCCTTGGCCAATAGGCGGGTGTGTTCGTCCGCGTCGACGGTCTCGGCCTTGTCGATCAACATCACCGGGATGTCGTCGGTGATGCCATAGCGCATCTGCAACCGCGGGTTGTAGAGCGACTGCTCATCCGCGAAGTACAGGAGCGGGCCCTTGTCCTTCGGACACGCCAGGATTTCGAGCAATTCAGCAGCAAGAGCCATACAAGGGATTGTAGGCGCGTTCAGCCCATGTGGCTTTGGACCTGCGCCACCCGGCTGGCAACCTCATCGGCGTTCGCGGCCTCCAGGTTCAGACGCAGTAGCGGCTCGGTGTTGCTGGCCCGCAGATTGAACCACCAGTCACCGGCGTCGACAGTGAGTCCGTCGAGGCGATCCTGCGTGAAGTCGGCATAGGCCGCGGAGACCGTTTCGATGACGGTCGCCGTGTCGGCGACCCGCGTGTTGATCTCGCCCGAGGCCTCATACCGACGCAGTGGGGTGACCAGGTCGGACAGAGAGGAGTTCGCCTCGCACATGGCGGCTAGGACGACCACCGCAGTGATGAGTCCGCTGTCGGCGCGGTAGTTGTCACGGAAGTAGTAATGGCCGGAGTGTTCGCCGCCGAACGCGGCCCCGGTGTCCTTCATGACTTCCTTGATGAAGGAGTGACCGACACGGGTCCGGACCGGTGTGCCACCCATCTCCGTCACCAGTTCGGGCACGACCTTCGAACAGATCAGGTTGTGGATGACCGTGGCGCCGGGCTCACGCTCGAGCACCTGTTTGGCGACCATCGCGGTGGTCAACGACCCGGAGACACCCTCGGCATCGGCATCCACCAGGAAGACCCGGTCGGCGTCTCCGTCGAAGGCCAGTCCCACGTCGGCGCCGACCTCGAGGACCCGACGCTTCAGATCGACGAGGTTCTCCTCCTGAATCGGATCAGCCGGGTGGTTCGGAAACGTGCCGTCGAGCTCGGCGTACATGATCTCCAGATCGAACGGCAGACGAGCGAAGATCGCGGGAACCACAAGTCCGCCCATGCCGTTCGCCGTATCGGCGACGACTCTCAGCGGCGTAAGCGCGGACACGTCGACAAACGAAAGCACATGATCCGCGAACTCGTCGAGCATGTTTCGTTCGGTGAGTGTGCCCCGCTCCCCTGCCGGATCGAGCAGCGTGCGCGCCATCTCCTTGATCTCGCCCAGCCCGGAATCGCCGCCCAAAGGACCCGCACCCTTGCGGCACATCTTGATTCCCTGATAACCGGCGGGATTGTGGGACGCCGTGAACACCGCACCCGGCAGGTCGAGACGCCCGGACGCGAAGTAGATCATGTCGGTCGAGACGAGACCGAGGAAGACGACATCGACGCCCTGAGACATCGCCCCTTCGGCAAAGGCGCCCGAGTACTCCGGCCCCTCGGGGCGCATGTCGTGGCCGACGACGATGACATCGGCTCCTTCGGTGTCCGCGACGAAACGGGCGAAGGCGGCTCCGATGTTGCGGCTGAGTTCCGCGTCGAGCTCCTTTGGTGCGAGGCCTCGCACGTCGTAGGCCTTGAAGATTGCGTCGATGTCAGCCACGGGTGGGACTCCCATTCATGTCGTTCGCCGATGTTTGGACCGGTTCCGGTAGTTGCGGATCGTCGGGTTGGCGAGAATACACACCACGCGCCGACCACCGTCGAATGCGCAACAGGTCGACGAGAAGCCGACGGGTATCAGCGATGAGGCTCACGGTCGACGAGTCGGTGGAGGCGACGGTCATCGGGATTTCTTTCAGAGAGAGTCGGTATCGCTCCACCAGATGGAAGATCTCGATGTCGAACGAGAACCCGGTCAGCCTCGACTTCGTGAAGACGAGCATGGCTACGTCCGAGCGGAAACCTTTGCAGCCGGCCTGGGTGTCGAGGTATTGCCCGAGCAACAGTAGGTGTGTCGCCATGTTGACGAGGCGACCGCCCACGTCGCGGAGCAGGCCGGCGCTCGAACGACTGACCATACGAGAGTCATGGCGCGACCCGACAACCACATCCCAGCCCTTCTCCAGCTCCACCATCAGCCGGATGATCTCGTCCGGGCCGTAGGCCAGATCGGCATCGAGGAACACCCGACTGCGACCTCGCGACTGAAGCATTCCCTCTCGAACGGCGCCGCCTTTGCCGCGGTTCTGCGGAAGCAGGATCGCGCGGGCCAACCCGGTGGCCTCCGCCGCGTCGGCCGTTCCATCTCCACTTCCATCGTCGACAACAACGATCTCGAAGTCGGCGGGATCCATGATGTGGGCGAGATGTTCGTGGACAACCTCCACCGTGGAGGCGATCGCCTCGACCTCCTTGTACGCAGGGAGCACGACACTGAGCCGCAGCGCATCGTTCGGCGCCGGCCGCCCTGCCGGCTCGCTTTGTTCGCCGTTGATCATTCGAAAGAGCAGAAACCGATTGGTCAGAAGCCGAATGAGCGCCCCAGCGCCAATGGCGAACAGCTTGGCCACAAGCGCCTTGTCGGTTGAGGTCGACAGCACCAGCAGATCGGCGGCGCCGGCAATTACCGGGGAAAAGAAGATCGCCGCGGGTCGATGGATCCAGCGCAGATTCGGATCTCCCCGCAACGTGAGCCGCCGGTGAAGCGAGATCCCGACCACGGCCGCAGCCACAAGCGCAGCGATATCGGCCGCCCACCAGGCAAACCACTCCCGCAGCGCGAGGTAGCCGAACAGATCGACTGCGGTCGCGATGAGCGCAACGGCCACGAACAGCCGCAGACGGCGGTTCATGGCGTGACCTCCTCGACGACCGCGGCTTCGTGCACCTCGTCCGGATCGTGCACGATCACTTCCGTCCGTCCGAGCCGATCACCGAGTGCCACGATCAGCAGCCCGGCGATACCAATCACCGCCATGAAGGTGGCGGCCCAGTCAACCCCGGTACGGCCAAAGTGCAGCTCCACCGATGTTTCGGTTGGGACCACGACCATGAAGTTCGGGGCCACGCGCCATGGACCGTCGGCCCCGCTCGCCTTCCAATTCGGGAAGTACGAGGCTCGGACCAGTACGGGTTGTCCGATCTGGTCGACGTCGAAGCTGATGCGATCGGTGTCGGTTTCGATGTTCGTTACCGTTGCGACCGCTTCGGTGACTTGAACCGGCAGGAGGTCCGCCAAGGGCACACCGTCAGGACCGACGTCGCCCGCCAGACGGGTTCCTTCGGCCTCGTACCGCACGCTGACCAGTTCACCATCAACTGTGGGCCATTCATCGGGGCCCGAGGATGCCGGTCGGACCGGATCCAGCGTTTGGAACCACTCGACGCCGACGTCGAGCCATTCGTCCTGGTGGTTGCGGATGTCCTGCAGCACCACGGGCACCGTGGACATTCCTTCGACCAGCAGCGAGTCAAGCTCGAACACGATCCAGGGCGTCGCTGCGGCAACCTCGCGCAGACGTTCGTGGCTGCGTGCCGCCTGAATACTCTGCGGCGAGAACGCCATGTAGTAGCGGACGCCGTACTCCTCCATTCGCCGAACCCCGAGGTCGAGATCAAACGAGCCGTACGGTAGATCGCGCATGGCCCTCGACGGGCCACCAACCGATTCGCTGGTGCCGACCTGTCGGGACGGGGCAGAGACGTCGCTCTGCAGCAGGAAGTGGTACGGAACACTCGGCGTGGCCTCGAAGTACAAACCCTCCATGGAGCCGATACATCCGTCGGTCCATAGCGGCATGAGCATCATCGCCATCGTTGTCCCGTAGCGATTGAGCTCAGGAGCGAACTCCCACATGGCGCGGCCACAGCCGAGCTCGGTGCCGACGCCGGCCATCGTGCGCTGCACGTACTGATACTCGGCCCACCCGCCTTTGCCGACATCACCGTTGGCGCCGTCGTTTCGCGTCTTGGCCTCCATGCCGCTGAAATTCCAACTCGCCCAGCCGGGGACGAAGCTGTTGTCGTTGGAGGTGACCGACAACGGCCCAACCGCCCAGCGACGACCCTCGTCGGTCTCCGTGATTCCACCAACGGCATTGAGCGCTAGTCCCAGGAGAACGAACACAACGGCTCCCGCAACCAGGGGTGACGAACGAATCGCTGCGGCTGGTTGCTCGGGCATTCGGGTGCCGTCGCCGAAGAAGGTGAGCACGAAGGGCATGACGACAGTCGCCACCGCTGCGAACAGGACGATCATCCAGGCGATCGACGTGCCCGACCAGAGGTTGTCGGTGCGCAGCGACCGGACCGGACTAAGCGCAAGTACCGCAATGCCGACCACGGCAGCCACGATGTACCGCTGACGGACGAACCGTCCCATCTGCCTCGGAATCTCCGTCGCGAGCACAAGCAGAATCCCGAACGTCGCGTACACCCGAAGTGAATACGCGGAGGCGTCGGTCAGATACGCCCGCGCCCCCACCTCGGGCTCGGGCCATACCCAGCCGTCACGAACCCACGGGATCAGCATCGCGACAACGCTGGATACCAGCACACCAAACCGCAGGACTCGATGACTGCGACTGATACCGACGATCGCCAGAGCCACGCCAACCCCCGCGAGAAGAGTCACGCACAGGTAGTAGAAGGGCAGAATGCGGGCGTTCCACAACCGTCCGTCGGGGAACCACTGAAATCCCGCAGCCATCAGCGCCGCCGTGGCAGCCAGCACCACCCCGAGCTCCACTCGTTGGCGGATGGACAAGATGAGGCCGATCGCCGCCAGCAGGAGCAGAACCGGCAGCGGCGGGTAGTCGCTGAGCGTGTCGGCGGGGTTCAGGATGCTGCGGGTGACCAAAGGCGAATGGATGCGCGTTATACGTTCCCATCCCATGTCGTTGAGGTAGTCGGTGCGAAGAAGGAAGGGAAGCACCCAGAAGGCCGAACTGAACGCCGCAAGCATCCCGGACACCATCAGCCACGAGACGGAGCGGAAGTAACCGCGCAGGACCCGAAAGACCATCAGTATCGTGACCGCCGCCAGAAGAAAGAACGCCGGCAACAGGTGACACAGACCAGTGAGAGCAATCGCCACACCGGCCGCGGCCCGATGCTGCCCCGTCCGCGTTCCACGGATGACCAGGCCGAGCGCCACCAACGACAACGTCAGCGAGATCGAGGCGGCAAACTCCCCTGCAAGGGTGGAGGCGATGTTGCCACCGTAGATGTTGAATGAGCGGTCGAACGCAAAGGCGAGGCTCGCAATCGACAGTACGGCCGGTCCGGGGAACCGAAGGCCACCGAGATGGCCGAGCGCCCACGCTCCCACCGGGAACATCACAACCCCACTGACGGCAACCAGCTTGAAGGCGACGTTGTACGGGAGCGGGATGATCAGGACGCTCAACGCAACAGCCGCCACGGTCACGGGGACCGCGAATCGGCGGCCGGCTGGTTCGCGCCACACGTTGAAGGTCAGCAGTGCGAGCGCCGCGACCACGAAGATTGCGAGCCGTAGAGTCAGGCCGACGTCGAGGATCACGATCATCAATGCCGGAACGACCATGTAGAACTGAAACGCGGGGAAGCCGCCGTACCAGTCGGGTGTCCACCCGGACAGGCGCCAGCGAGGCAGGAGCTCGTCCCGCAGGAAGGCCGGGCCCCACACGTGGGCCCCCATGTCGCCGCCCGTTGGTGTCGTGTCGGTGAAGACGAGATCCGGGTGCATCTGCCAGAAGACGAAGAACGCACATGCCGCGACGACAACCGCGGTGATCACCTTCTCGGCGATCGCGCCGAGTCGATCGTCAGGGTCAACAACGCGAGGTTCCGCGAGCGCGGGCGCAGGCTCAGGCGCGTCGAACTCGACGTCGAAATCGGACACGTCGGTCCCATCGGCCAAAACGCCGGGGTATTCAGACTCGGGCATATTGCCCAAGAGTTTCCCATCCCGGGCGGGGTGGGTGGTGTTCAGTCGTTAAGAAGGATTTGAACTCTGCGAGAGCTCGCCGAGAATTCCGTCGAGATGGACGCGGCTCGAGCCGCTCTCCCACTGACGAATATCGCAGTAGGAACAGGAACGAAGCGTCTTGGGCTCTGCTCCAATCTCCAGTGTTATCGCCACCATTGTCCGCTCACATCGTTGACACTTTCGATCCATTACCTTCTTCACCATCCAGTCTGTTGGGTGACGTTCCCATCGACGGTTCTCACACACAGTGAAGGGTCGAATGGCCTATCTCACGCTGGGTACTCAGTCGGTCTAGTTAGGCCGAGGCCAAGAGGGCAGCCAGCGTGAAGGCGTTGAAGGTCATGTGGGCAATGATTGGTGCGCCCAATCGCCCGGAGCGGTGGTACAACCAGCCCAAAACCAGCCCCACCACCGTCAGAGCCGGCAGTTCGGTCCACGAGAAGTGCACCGCACCAAAGATCAGCGACGCAATCGACACGCCTGCCACCGGGCCAAGTCGGTCGACCAGCGCCCGTTGCACGAGCCCGCGGTAGAACAGCTCCTCGACCACCGGCGCGGCCACAGCGATGGCGAAGAACAATGCCACCACCTTGATCGGGGAATCGACGGCGTCCACAAGGGCCAGCGCTCGGCCCGTCGGTGCCAGCTCGCCAAAAATCTCGGTGATCGCGTAGTACAACAGCGGGATGATCGGGATCTGTAGCAGCACACCTGCCAGGAGACCTTCAGCGACGTCTCCGCCGGTTGCGGTGATCTTCCACCCGGGGCGTGACCGGTTTGCAACGTACGCGGCCAGCCACGCCGCCCCGAGCAGGCCGGCCCACGCCGGAATGAACGTGGCAAATTGCCAGAGGATCGGGATCGTGTCGTCCTGCAGCGGCTGGTCGGTATGGAGCTGTCCGAACGCACGACCGAGGTTCCCGCCGGGGCGCTCGGTCCGATAGAGCGACCAGTCGCCCACCGCGAGAACCGCCAACACGCTCGCTGTTGCGAGCACCTGGGCGGTGATCCAGCCAATCCCTGCCTCCGGCAGACCCCACACACCGCTCGGGCCAAACGACGTGGCCACCGAACCTGGGGGTGGGGGCAACCCCGGATCACGTGGCGCCATGGACATGGCCCGATCCTAGGAGGCGTTCAGCGCGTAGATACCACGAGGCGGCCGATCATCGAGCAGCTCCCACCCCGACGGCGGCGTGGACGCGTCGGCATGTTTGGAGCACAGATCATGCGAGGACGGATGCGGCTCGGGATGCAGCGACTCGATCCACACGAACCGAGACTCGTAGTCGAACGAGAGCGTCGCTGCGGCTTGCACCGAGCAGGTTGGGCGGGCACAACTTCTCTTCACAGCGGCAAATCGTATCGCCACAGGTTTTGCGGAGTTGGGATGATCTGCTGCCTCCGCGTGGTTGTTCCCCGAGCCAAGCCCTAATGGGTGAACGGCGATCTCCGATTGAAGTACACAACAACTAGGATGGATTCATGGCCAACTCCGATCCGAAGCCCCCGTCAAGTCCCGGATCTGAACGTCCGAACTCGACTCGACTGGGAACCTACGCACTGTTTGCAGTGCTGATCATCGTGATGCTGGCGATCGTCGCGCCCAGCGGCGAGAACCACGAAGAGACCAGCTACAGCACCTACACCACCTGGGTCAAAGAGGGCCTCGTCACCGGAGTTGTGCGCAACAACGCGACCGGAGAAATCACCTTCACGCTCGATGACGAAGAGCAGCAGACCTACGTCACCAACGGTCCCATCAACTCCTTCGAGGACGAGCTCGCGCTACTCCGCGAAAACGTCGAGAGCTCGATCGCCGACGGCGAAGGCGACGGCGTCCGCTTCGTGACTCCAGGCGAGGGACTTGCGTTCTGGCTGTCCCTTGCCCTTCCCCTGATCTTCATCCTCGGGTTCTTCTGGTGGATGAGCCGCAGAGCGCAGGGCCAGATGGGCGGCATCATGAATGTCGGCCGATCAAAAGCAAAGACCTACACCACGGAACGCCCCGGCACGACGTTTGATGACGTGGCCGGCTACGACGAAGTGAAGCAGGAGATCAGAGAGGTCGTCGAGTTCCTGAAGAACCCCGAGCGTTTCGCGGAGATCGGCGCTCGAACCCCGAAGGGGATGTTGCTTGTTGGCCCTCCCGGAACGGGCAAAACCCTCATTGCCAGGGCGGTGGCCGGTGAAGCCGGTGTGCCATTCATGTCGGTGACCGGGTCGGACTTCATGGAAATGTTCGTGGGCGTGGGCGCCAGCCGTGTGCGCGACCTCTTCGAATCCGCCCGCAAAATGGGTCGCGCCATCATCTTCGTCGACGAGATCGACTCGATTGGACGCAAACGCGGCGCCGGCCTCGGTGGTGGCCACGACGAGCGCGAGCAGACCCTCAATCAGATGCTCGCAGAAATGGACGGCTTCGAGGCCAGCGAAGGCATCATCATCATGGCGGCCACCAACCGACCGGATGTTCTCGATCCTGCACTGTTGCGGCCTGGCCGTTTCGACCGACAAGTTGTTGTTCCTCTCCCCGAGCTGCGGGATCGGGTGCAGATCCTTGGTGTGCACCTCAAGGGCAAACGCACCGACCCTGATCTCGACCACAACGTCATTGCCCGCGGCACCCCCGGAATGTCCGGCGCAGACATCGCCAACCTCGTGAACGAGGCGGCGTTGTTTGCGGTGCGAGCCGGCGATTCCAAGATCGCGATGCGTCACTTCGAGAACGCCCGCGATCGTGTCCTCATGGGAGTCAAACGAGAGTCGATGGCGTTGACCGACTCGGAGAAGGAAGCAATCGCCTACCACGAGGCTGGCCACGCTCTCTGTGCCGCGATCCTGCCCACGGCCGATCCGCTGCACAAGGTGACGATCATTCCGAGCGGTATGGCTCTCGGAGTCACGATGCAGCTGCCTCAAGAGGAAAAGCACATCTACCGCCAGGACTACATCGAGGATCGCCTCATCGTCATGATGGGCGGGCGTATGGCCGAGGAGCTGATCTATGGGGTCATGTCCACCGGCGGCTCCAACGACCTCGAACAGGCCACCGCGATGGCTCGGTCGATGGTCCGTCAATGGGGTATGAGCGACCGGGTTGGACCAATGGCATGGGCCAGCAACAATCAGGTGTTCCTCGGTGAAGACATGATGCAGAGTCGCGACTACTCCGATGAAACGGCTCGCGTGATCGACGAGGAGATCGAACGCATCCTTCGCGACGCCGAGGAGCGATGCCGCACCCTTCTCCGCGAAAACCGCGACGGACTCGAACTGGTCGCCCGCGGGCTTCTCGAACATGAGACGATCCCCGGCAGCGAGGTCTACCGCCTCATCGACATCTCGGGTGGACAGACCAACAGTCAGCGCCCGATCGCGATTTCCTTCGAAGGTGAAGACTCGATCGCCCCGGCCGAAGCGCCCGAGGTGGAAGCGGCCACGCACGACGAAGTCGCACCCGTCAACGTCGACTAGCGATGCTGCAAGTCCTCATCGTGGCTGGTGTGGCTCTGGTCGCGCTGGGCGTCGGCTGGTACATGCAACAGCAGCAGCCCGACGCGCCCCCACCGACGTCTCACACGGTCCCCGACCAGCTCGACCGCAACGACTTCACCCGGCCGGACGCGCCATGGCTGGTTATCGTGTTCACCTCCGAGACCTGCGCCACCTGCGCAAAGGTGTGGCAAGCCGCAGAGCTGGTCGACAGCGACGACGTTGCGGTGCAGAACATCGAAGTCTCCGCCGACGCCGCTCTGCATGAACGGTACGCGATCACGGCCGTCCCACTCGTCGCCGTCGTGGATGCCGCCGGCGTGACGAGACGTTCCTTTCTTGGGCCTCCAACCGCCGCTGACCTGTGGGCGGCACTCGCCGAACTTCGCGGCGACGACTGATCATCCGGTGGCTGCAGCCACCGCAGGAGCCCAGCTTCGAGAGCTGAGACCGGTCGTCTGTCGGGACGCCACTACGGGAGTGGACGCGTCGAGCTGCAGGATGAAGGTGCCGACGGCCAACTCGCTCAGCGGCACCTGAAGCGTTCGCAGCGGTCCAACCTCCAGGGTGACCTCGCGGGAAGCACCCTCGGCGAACACGGTGGCGTCAATGACAGCGAAGGAGTCGGACGCCGGGTTGAAGACCTGAAGAATCGAACCCATATCACCCTCCACGACCTCGGCGACCATCAAGGACCGACGGGTGAGCTGGGGATGTCCGGGTGACGCGGCGAAGCCGGTTGTCGGCGCAGCGACCTCTGTCTCCGTCAGCTGCTCGACGGCGTCGGGCTCGTCACTTGCGGGTTGTTGCTCCAGGCCGGCAACGATGCGCGGGCCGTCCAGGGACCGAACGATGAGAGAAAAGGAATCGATGCCGGCCAGACGGTCGTCATTGAGGGTGACTACTTCGTTCTGTCCTGGCTGCAGCGTCAGGCCGAACGGCTCGATGAAACGTTCGGCGCCCGCCGGGTAGTACTCGACGTCGGCTCGTACCAACGCATCACTCGTGTTGACAACAACGATCCGCGCTGGCCCAAGACCCGGCGTCACGCCGGGGAAGAACCATGTTTCGGCCGATGCGGGTGCGCCCGCGATCACACTCAGGCCCAGAGGCGCGCCTGATCCGTCGAACGACTGGATCGCCTCGACGACAACCCGGCCACTACGAGCCCGTACGAAACCGCTGATGGAATCCGCGGCGGCAACCACATCGCCGATTTCGATCAGACGCGAGCTTCTGGATGGAATGTGCAACGCCGCCAGGTCCTCGGGGGTTCGCACGCCGTTCCTGGTCACAAATTCGACATCGACCACCGCATCATCGGGGAACGGATTGAACACCACCATCTGCAGGCGGGCGCCGGGTGTGGTCTGGCCGGAGCTGACAACCCAGACGTTGGATCCATTCGTCGAGCATGACGCCCGGTCGACACCCGTTGCTCCTGACACCACCTTGTCGACGACAACGCCTCCCCCGTCGACCTCCACCGCCAGCGACACGACGGGGCTTCCTTCCGCGAAATCGGCTGGATGAAGGCTGACGGTCGTAAGGCCGGGCAGGTCGACGACCAGTTCATCCACCACGTTGTCGACACTCGCTTCCTCACCGCCGCGGAAGACGGACACGACCGCGACCTTGTCGTTCGATGACGAGTTCGCAAGTGTGACCAACGCGTCCGCCAATCCGCCGTCACCGGAGGTTCCGGCCGCGCAGAACCAGGTCGTGCTCCGCGCCGATGCCGGTGCTATCACCGGCCCAGGTGACACCAACTCCACGGCGTCTGGTTCGGCGTCGTCGATTTGGTTGTCCAGGACGATGCCGCCAGCGAGCAGGCTGAGCACAATCAGCAGACCGGGGAGTCGGAACGTTCTGATCATGCGCGCACCGATCGCTCAGCAGCGCGGTTCAAGCGGCGCTCGCGTCCAACAATCCAGCGTCGCAGAAACGCCATTGCCAGCCAGGCGAAGGTCTGGGCGCCGAGCACGAGTCGATGTATGTCGTTCGTCTCGTAGACGAGCGACGCTGCCGTTACTTCGCTGTCCGTCAAGCCGTCGAACGCCATGCCCACAGGGCCAACGTCAACCCGAGGCCGCACCTGATCGTCAATCGTCAGCGACCAGCGCGACGACGGTTCGAGCGCCGAATAGACACTGCGCCCGGCGCGCACCTGGCCCGTCCACTCGTCGTGGGAGGTCCGGAAAACCACGGCAGGAGCGGCATCGTCGACGCGCAACGTCTCGAGCGCGGCCGGGGAGACGGCACTGTTCAGGGGCGCCCAGGCCGTGTTCTCGTATACGACGACCGCAGGATTGACCACACCACTGCGCACCAGATCCAGTTGCGCAGCGAAGCCATCGGCCTGAACCGAGCTGGCGAGTTCGGCCCGCCCCGGTTCGGGCAACGGCACTTGGCGGTCGAGGATGACGAGATAACGGACGCCGAAGCGAGACAACTCCCGCCCAAGCCGCGACGTTCTGCCATCAATGCCCGCGCCAATCGCCTCGCCGAGCAACTCCGTGGCGAGGCCCGACTCCCCACCCCAGGCCGCGCGAATGTCCTGCGAACCGTCGAGGGACGACGTCCAGGCCAGATTCGACGACGTCGGAATCCCGGACGCACCGAGAACATGCGGATCACCAATCCACACCACGCGGTAGGAGCCTTCCTCGGCCGGACGTTCGACCGCGCCGAGCGATGTGGCCAGATCGACGCGAGGGAGCTCCCAGCGGCCGGTGAAGCTGCCATCGAGCAACGGGAGCAGCGCGATGCCGAACCCGAGTGTTGCCAGAACCGCAGGAACCAACTGGCGCGCGGTCGCGTCCCGGAGATCGTGGTCGTAGACCATCACCGACAGCCCGCCGAGCATCGCCAGACCCAGCGCGACCGGCACGAGCAGGACTTCCGCCGCCGGCAATCCGATGTCGAGCCATCCCTGTGAGCCAGCCCAGGCCACGGCCCAGAACGCAAGCACGACACCCCAGACCCGCAACGCCCAGGTGAATCGCTGCCCGTGGCCAGAGAGGAGTGGGAACAAGGCGGGCGCGAATACGGCAGCGCCGAGTGTCACCGACCCAACCGGACCGGTCGCTGACGTCAGCAGCTCCGGCAGCGTGAAATCGAGCCCGGCGCCATCGATACCGGCGCCGACCTGGGACCAGTGCCGAAGCGACCACAGATACGGGGCGTTGAGCGCCGCGCCGATCGCGGCGGCGACCGCAGACACCCCCAGCAGGGTCGCCATTCCTCGCATGTCCCCGGCAAGAAACGAGCCCGCGATGAGTCCGACGACAACCAGACCGAACACGACAAACACGATGGGAACGAACGCGCCAACGACCGCCAGGAGTGTCACCAGGCCGACCACACTCGCCCGGCGCGATCGGCTTGATCCGAACACCGTCAGTTTCGGAATCCGCACGAGATGGCTGAGCAACCAGGGCGCGGACGCGTACAGCAGCATCGCCTGCATGCTGCCGGTGGCGAGGGCGTTGTACGGCACGGGTGACGCTGCGTACAAGGCAGCCGCAACCACCGGCGCACGAGGCGACTCGGTGCGCTCAAACAACCTCCATGCGCCGATAACCCCAATCGGCAGCGGCAACACGATCAACAACATCCGAAGTAGCCCGGCCGAACCAAATGTGAGGAATCCGCCGACGTCGAGCAACGGATGAGCGAAGGGCGCCCACGCTTCGACACCCATCCCCCACGGACGCCAGCCGCTCCACCAGTCCGCGGACAACGTCCCCCAATCGTCGGGGACGGCCCGGAACTCCCCAACCACGGGAATCGATCGGGTGAGCAGGTGCCGGGCCCCAAACAACAGGATGGATCCGATCGCGACCGCGCCCAGACCACGCACCACCGTCAACGAGCTCTCGCCTCGGTCCGCGGCTTCCTCGCGTTCCTGCACGCGCCGATCCGCGCTTTCGCTCAGCCGAATGGAACCTCGACGCCGGAGTTTGCGCAGCTCAGCGCCATCCAGCTCGACATGGCGCGAGATCTGCTGTCGACGCTGAATCAGAGATCGCACATGGCCGATATTCCACAACCACGCGGCGGGAATCGAACGAACTTCGACCAGGTCGAGTCGAGCGACCGCCACGACGAACTCGATGATGTGCAGCCCGATGAACCCCACGAGCGACACCCGCGCCGAGGCCGGCGGAGCCGACCCGAGCACGGATCGCATCTGATGGCGACGGCGACGAAGGTCGGTGCTTGCCCCGCCCCGCTGCTCGAAATCACCGCGGTGGCGGGCCGAGGCCGCGGAAGCGAGGATGACCTTGCCCCCGCACAACCGAGCTCGCAACGAGAGGTCATGGGCCTCCCCGTGCCAATCGATCGCTTCATCGAAACCGCCGAGCGTGTCGAGGAAGGACCGAGCCAGGAGCACACAGGCCGTCGATACGCCAAAGACATCGGAGACGCGTTCCTGCTGGCCTTGATCCAGATCTCCGCCGCGCACCATCGCGGCCGTCTCGCCGAAACGGTCCGCATCGAACCCCGCCGGCGCCAGCTTGACGGGATCGGACCAATCCAGCAGCTTCGGCGCCACCAACGTGGCTTCGTCGCCGCGTCGCATGAACTCGCGTACGAGCGTCGAGACGGTGTCGGGAGAGAACGCAATGTCGTCGTGGCAGATGATGAGCAACGGCTCGTCGATGTCGGCGATCGCCAGGTTCAGCCGCGCACCGAAACCGAGTCCGTCGGGCACCCTGGCCACGTCGATGTTGGGGTACGCCTCGACATGGCGAGCCAGCGGGCCGGCGGCGGCGGTTTCGTGCACGATCGTGAGCGCCAGATGCGGATAATCCTGATCCTGGATGCTCTGAATGGTCTCGTCGAAAAGCGGACTTGGCTCGTGCACGGGCAGGACAATGCGAACCCGAGGAAGGTCGGAGAGCGCTTGTTCTGGTGAATCGGAGGCCGGTTGCACAGCGCCGCTACGCTACCGGGTAGTGAGAGGCACCTACGAGCACCCCCGGCGCAGGATTTTGCGATGAAGGCGCTGATTACCGGTAGCGCCGGTTTCGTCGGCCAGACACTACGACGACATCTCGAGGCTCAGGGTGACACGGTTGTGCCGACCGACCGAACGGTTGGTGGCCCCGACATCACCGACCGGGAGGCCCTGATTCGCTTCTGGGCGGAGGCCAAGGCCGACGTCGTGTACCACCTGGCCGCGCAGTCACACGTCCCTACGTCCTGGGCGGATCCGATCGGCACGCTGCGAGTGAACGTCGAAGGCACACAGAACGTCATCGACGCCTCTCGCGGAGCGGGCGTGAGTCGCGTGATCGTGATTACGAGCGCCGAGGTGTACGGCAAGGTCACACCCGACCAACTCCCGATCGATGAATTCGCTTCGTTGCGTCCGGTTTCGCCGTATGCCGCCAGCAAAGTCGCAGCCGACGCCGTGGCCTTGCAGGCCCACCTCGGGTATGACCAGGACGTGATTCGCCTCCGCGCCTTCAACCACATCGGGCCCGGCCAGAGCGACCAGTTCGTGGCTGCGGGGTTGGCTGGTCGGATTGCCCAGGCCGAAGCATCCGGAGGCACCGAGATCGCCGTTGGCAATCTCTCACCCCGACGCGACTTCACCGACGTTCGAGACATCGTCCGCGCCTATCGCCTTGTGGCCGAACGGGGCACCGCTGGTGACGTGTACAACGTCTGCACGGGCGTCGACCGATCGATAGCCGAACTCGCCGACGGTTTGCTCGCCCACGCACGCCACCCGATCACACTCGTCCCCGATGAGGAGCTCCAGCGCGACGTCGACATCCCGGTCATGTGTGGCGACTCCACGAAGTTGCGCAACGACACCAGCTGGGCTCCGGAGATCGATTTCGCGACGTCCCTCGGTGACATCCTCGACGATGCCCGCACGCGGTTGCATGGCTGAGCATCCCCACGTTGTGGTGCTCTGCGGCGGGGTCGGCGCGGCGCGATTCCTGCGGGGTTTGGTGCAACTCCTCCCCCACCATCACATCACCGCGATCGTGAACATCGCGGATGACTTCACGCTTCACGGTCTCCACGTCAGCCCCGATCTCGACACGGTGACCTACACCCTCGCCGACGCCATCGACCCGGAACGGGGGTGGGGTCTCGTCGATGAGACCTGGACGGCGATGCAGGCCCTCGCTCGATATGGCGACGGCGACTGGTTCAGTCTTGGCGACAACGACCTCGGCACCCACTTGCACCGCACCCAGCGACTGTCCGAGGGTGCCTCCCTGACCGAGGTCACGATCGAGATCACCAAGGCGTGGGACGTTGGCGTCCGAATTCTGCCCGTCAGCGATGACCCCGTCGCCACGTATGTAACGCTGGCCGACTCCGGCGAGGAGATCAGCTTCCAGCGCTACTTCGTTGGCAAACAACACGCGGTCCCGATCTCGGCGGTCCGATTCGATGGTGTTGAGTCCGCGCAACCATCCCCTGAAGTCCGCAGCGCCTTGGAGTCGGCAGACGTCATCGTGCTTGCACCCTCCAACCCGATTGTTTCGATCAAGCCGGTCCTTGCCATTCCGGGCATACGTGATGCACTCGCCCAGATCGCCGCCCCAGTGGTCGCCGTGTCGCCTCTTGTTGGTGGTGCCGCTCTGAAGGGACCGGCCGCAGCGATGATGAGCGAGCTCGGACACCGACCCGATGCCGTGGGGGTGGCGACGATGTTTCGTGATCTGGTCGATGTGCTCGTGATTGACGATCAGGACGCCGGTAGTGCGGCCGAGGTCGCCGTCGCCGGTTGCACTCCACTCGTCACAAACACGATCATGAGTTCGCCGGCGGCATCCGCCGCCCTTGCCCGAGCCTGCCTCAGCGCAGCTGCGTTGGGCGTCCGTACCGGGAGCCAGTCTTGACCATCGACGAGCAGACACCAACGGGACTGAACATCTTCGCGATCCCCGACATCCCGGAGATCCAACCCGGAGACGACCTTGCGGCCATGTTGGCCTCATCGACGATCTATCTGCCTCACGACGTACTCGTGGTCACACAGAAGGTCGTCAGCAAGGCCGAGGGGCAACTGGTCGCCATTGATCCATCCGATCCCCTGGCCCACAAGGCCATCGTGGAGCAGGAGTCGGTGCGAATTCTTCGGCGACGCGGCGAGCTCATCATCAGCGAAACCGCCCACGGCTTCGTCTGCGCCAACGCGGGTATCGATCTGTCGAATGTCGAGCGCGGTCAGGCGGCTCTCCTACCCGTCGACTCCGACCGGTCGGCCCGACGGATCCGTGACGTGGTACGCGCCCAACAAGGGATCGAGATCGGCGTGATCATCTCCGACACCTTCGGCCGACCATGGAGACGTGGTGTCACCGACGTCGCGATCGGCTCCGCCGGGATCGGACCAATCCTGGACCTGCGTGGCACCGAAGACTCGCTCGGCCGTGAACTCATGGTGACCGAAGTTGCCGTTGTCGACGAGATCGCGGCGGCCGCGGAGCTTGTCATGGGGAAGAGCACGGGTCTGCCCGCAGCTGTAGTTCGCGGCATTCCGGCCGATTGGTTTCGCACGGGCAGCGTGAAGGACGACATCGTCCGCTCCCCGGCCGACGATCTGTTCAGATAGACCCTCGAAAGGCACAACCATGACGAAACCGACCGGAGTCATCGTCAGTGGATACTTCAGCCCACTCCACGCCGGCCATCTGGACATGATGGAAGATGCGGCCACCCGCGGCGACACGTTGATTGTGATCGTGAACAACAACGCGCAGCAAGAGATGAAGAAGGGCAAGGTAATCGTCGACGAGTCGGATCGACTGCGCATCGTCAACGCGATGCGAATCGTGGATCACGCGTTCATCGCCATCGACGAGGACCGCACCGTGTCCGCGTCGCTCGAGAAAATTGCCGGTGAGTTCCCCGATCACCACTTGGTGTTTGCGAACGGCGGCGATCGCAGCACGGGTGAGGTCGTACCCGAATCTGCGGTGTGCGAACGGTTCGGCATCGACATGGTCTTCGACATGGGCGGCACGGAGAAGGCTGACTCCTCCAGTCGTATCAATGTCGAACTCGGCCTCGAGGATGAGATGAGCGCGCCGCCCAGCGCGACGACCTGAACCCTCAGTCGGGCTCAGCCGTCTTCTTCGGTGTCCGACTCTTCGGTACCGACGTCGGCACCCGTTTCCGAGCCGGTGATGTCATCAACCGAGATGACGATGTTTCCGTCGACGTCGACCAGGTTTCCGTCTTCGTCAACGGTCAGCGTTGACGTGTCGAGAACGTCCGGTGACGCGCCCCCCGCGGCATCGAGCGCATCCTGTGGCGGCAGGGGAATGTCGGCGCCGAAGGGTGCCAGAGCGATCACGACCCGTTCACCGTCCTCCAGGAATCGGAAGTCAGTGAGGTTTTCGGTGACGATCTCTGATGGTGTGTCGCCGCCAGGTGGGAATCGCACGACCTGCAACACGACGTCCTGACCGTCACAGTTGACACCCTCTTCGGTCAGTGTCGGTCGGTCCGGGAACGTCATCTCGGTGTCATCGTTGATCTCGGTTCGCGTTGCGTCGAGGAAGCGAATGAGCTGCGCATTGCGGCCGGTTGCGTCCGAGCCCTGCGGGTGGATGTGCATCACGCCGTCGCCATGGGTGTGGATGCCCGAGTTCGGTGTCTGCGGGTCGTCGAGATTGGGCTGGAAACCGTCGATCGTGCAGTCGTAGATGCCGTACGCCGTATGCCAGTGATCGCCGAACGAGGGGCTCAGCGCCGACGTGTCTCGATTGGCTCGGGCGAAGACCACAAGGGCAACACCAAGAATGATGACGGCGGCCAATGCCAGCGGAAAGCCGAGGTCACGTTGTTCCTTGCCAACCGACGCCGCCGAGCCCTGCCCGGCCTTCGCGGCGGACGCAACCTTCTTGGACGATTCTGATTGACTACTGCTCTTCGACTCTTTGGCCACGGGGAGACATGCTACAGAGTTTCGGTGCGTCTCCTAGGGCACCTCGGCGGTGAGTCGTGTGAACAACGCCTCATACCGCTCTGCGGCTCGACGTGGGGTCACCCACTGTTCGACCCAGTCCCGGCCTCGTTCACCCATGGCTACCCGAAGATCGGCCGAATCGAGGAGCTCTCGCAACGCCTCCACCATTGGTTCAACAACATCGGGCGGGACGGATCGGCCGGCCGCGGCCTCCACCACGACGTTGCCGACTTCGGTCCCCTCATCGACGCTGGCGATGACCGGACGCTTCACCGCCAGAATCTTGTACAGCTTCGATGGAACACTCGACCAGGCCAATCCCTTTCGCAGCGGGATGACGTGGACATCGGCTGCGGCGAGAACTTCGGGTACGCGCTCGACGGGCTGATACGGAATGATCTTGAAGTTCTTCAGGCCTTTCGACCGACGGCGCACCTCTTCGATCGATGACCCGCCGCCGTTCACCACAAACATGACGTCTTCGAGGTCGGGCATCTCGCGCGCCGCTTCGGCCAACAATTCGATCGATTGGGAGAAACCCACGTTGCCGCAGTACATCACGACTCGTTTTCCGACCAGTCCGAACTCCTCGCGGTACGAGTTCTCGAGCGGGGTTGGCGCAAACGTCTCGATGTCGACGAAGTTCGGAATGATCTCTGTCGGGGTGTCGGTCTTGCCGATGACGTTGCGGTCCATCTCTTCGCTCAGCACGGTCACAACATCGGCCTTGTCGTAGACGAAAGCCTCGAGCTTCTTCGCGGCGGAGATGACTCGGGGTGAGGTGATGGTTCCGGTTTCGATGGCGACGTCCGGGAACACGTCCTGAATGTTGAACACAAACGGCACCCCTCGACGTTTTGCCGCGACCCACGCCGCAACGCCCAGGGTCATCGGCGGCGACATGGCGAAGACGATGTCGGCGTCGAATCGAGATGACACTGCCGTGACGAGGCCTGCGGTCGTGAACCCGGCAAACGCCATGGCGCGGGCCGCGATGTTGGTCTTGTCCGTGGGAAACGGATGCACCCGGGAGATCCGACCCCAGGGCCGGTCCTCACTCTGCACAAGGCGATGGGACCACCCCTCCTCGATCGCATGCTCCCGGTACCAGGGCAGTGCGGTGATCACGTGCAGCTCATGGCCCATGGCCCCGAGGTTCTCGACGATCGCGGTCATGAACTCACCCGTGGGCGCACTGTCCGGCTCAAAATGCGGACACAGGACCTGAATCTTCACGGCGCGATCCTAGGGTGCAGGCGAAGTCGACTGGGCGAGCCGGTAGGCCCGAAGCTGGGATGTCGCCATCTCTGCCGCCGAGTATCGCTGGGCGTTGACACGACCTTGGGCGACCAGCTCGTCACGGGTGGAGGCCGGCAGGGGTGCCGCCATGGCGTCCGCCCACACGTCAACATCGGTCGGATCAAGCAGCACCGCGCCAGTACCTGCCACTTCTGGCAGCGCCGTTCGATTCGAGGCGATCACGGGTACTCCCGCGATCTGTGCCTCAACCACGGGAAGCCCAAACCCTTCGTACAAGGAAGGGAAGACCAGTGCTTCGGCGTGATGAAGGAGGTCGTCGAACTCGGCCCGCGACACGTGACCGCGCATTTCAATACGAGATGACGCGTCTGCTGCGTAGTGACGGATGTCGTGATCATCGCGCCCGGTTGCTCCCACACAGACGAGACGAAGGTCAGGGCGTTTCTGCACGGCGCGTGCGAACGCGTCGAACAGGAACCGATGGTTCTTGTGTGCGAGCGTCATTGCGGGGAACAAAACAAAGGGATGCTCCCGGTCCGGCTGGGTCTCCGTGGGATCGTCGGATCCATCGGCGTAGGCAGAGACCGTCACCACGTGAGCCGGGTCGATATCCAATCGTTCGCTGATCTGATCGGCCACCCACTGGCTCGGGGCGGCAACGATCGTCGAACGCCGCACCGCAGCCGGCAATGCTCGGCCGAGCCAGCGACGCTTGATTGCCGAGAAGTTGCCCGGATCATCCAACGGCTGCAGATCGTGGATGGTGCAGACCAGTGGGCCCGGTGATCCAACCGGGACGGTTCCACCCAGGTGATGGACTACGTCCGCGTCCAACGCCCGAAGCTCGCGGATGAGCCAGGTCCGCTCCGCGGCAATCCGCGCGGACGGATGATCAGGGAGATCCGGTGCCTGATGCACGTTCGTCATGGCCAGCGCACCACGATGCAGCGACGCCGCTTCGGGAAGCGCGAATGTGTGCATGAGGACCTCGGGACGGTCCGCGAGCGCCGTGATGAGTCGCGTCGCGTAGCTCTCGGTGCCTCCGACGATGCCGGGCCGGAGCCACAGTACGTTCATGCCAACGCGCAACGGGTCGGTCATTGCGCGGCCTCCCGGTACACGGCGATGGTCAGCGCTGCGGTGTTCTCCCAGGTGAACTCCGTCGCCCGTTCCCGCGCCGCCGCACTTCGATCCGCATGGAAGCTGGGGTCGTCGACGAGCGTTCGAATGGCTTCGGCGAACTGGCCTGCATCGCCCGTGTCCACTTCCACACCGCCGGGCCCGGCCACCGCCGCAGGGGTTGAACCCGCGTGGACCACCACCGGCGTGCCCTGGGCCATGGCTTCCAACACCGGAAGGCCAAACCCTTCCAGAGTGCTCGGATAGGCGACGACGCGTGCGGCCGCCATGAGCATCGCGACCTCCTCTGCAGACCGTTCCCCAAGGAGCAGCGCTCCCTCGACCTCGACGTCACCCCAGCCCTTCGGGCCAACAACGACCAGCGGGGTATCGGGCACGAGGGCCATGGCGTCGGCCAGTGCGGTCAGGTTCTTTCGTGGTTCGAGCGTGCCGACGAACAAGACGAACGGAGCGGTCGCACCCAGCTCGGCCGCGAAACTCCGGGCGCGGTCGGTGTCGACGGTCGTGGGATTCACACCCCACGGAATCACGTGAAGGCGAGCCTCGCTGATACCGGCCGCGACACAATCCGCTGCGGTCTCCGCAGACGGCACGATCACCTGCTGGTCCCCGTGACGCACGCGATCGAGCAAACGGTTGAAGAAGCGCACCCCATGGGCGGTGAACCACTCGGGATGTCGGACGAACGCCAGGTCGTGCAAGGTGACGACCGTAGGCCGTACGGTCGACGGCAGCACATACGCCGGTGAATGGACGAGGTCAGCGTCTGGCACCCATCGGTCCACCGCCGGCCACCCCTTTCGCCCCCACAGCTGCACAAGCAGCCGTCCCGGAACCGGAATCGAGGTGGTCGACAACTCGGACGGGACCGGAAGCGTCGGCGAACGCCGGTGGAACCCGTGAAACCCACGGAGCTGCACTTCGTTCGGATGGTGCTCCGCCAGGGCCCGGATCAGACGATTGGTCGATCGGGCGGTCCCTCCGGGAACGGCAAACCAGTTTTGTTCAACGGTGAGCGCGACCCGGACCACACGCAGACGTTAGCGGCGCTCGAGCACCCCGGCGAAGTACGTGATCGTCCGCTCCAGCCCTTCCCGCAGCTGAATGGTCGGCTCCCATCCGAGAAGCTCCTTGGCCTTGGAGATATCGGGCTTTCGTTGGGTGGGATCATCGACCGGCAGATCGTGATAGGTGATCTCGCTCGTACTGGCGGTGAGCTCCACCACAAGCTCCGCGAGCTCCGAAATCGTGAACTCGTTGGGATTGCCAATGTTCGTGGGCGAGGTCACATCGGAGTCGAGCAACGCAAGGAATCCTCGGATCTCATCGTCGACGAAGGTGAAACTCCGCGTCTGCGACCCGTCTCCGTAGATCGTGATCGGCTCGCCCGACAACGCCTGGATGATGAAGTTCGAGACCACGCGACCGTCGTTGGGGCGCATACGCGGACCATACGTGTTGAAGATACGAACGATGCGGGTGTCGAGTCCGTGATGGCGGTGATAGGCCATTGTCATCGCTTCCGAGAACCGCTTGGCCTCGTCGTACACCCCGCGAGGCCCAACCGGGTTCACGTTGCCCCAGTACTCCTCGGTTTGTGGGTGGACGAGCGGGTCGCCGTACACCTCGGAGGTCGACGCCATGAAGAACGTCGCCCCTTTGGCCTTGGCCAATCCGAGGCTGTTGTGGGTTCCCAGTGACCCGACCTTCAACGTCTGGATGGGCATTTCGAGATAGTCGACCGGAGACGCCGGTGATGCGAAGTGCATAACCACGTCCACATCCCCCGGGACCCACATGTAGTTCGAGACATCCGCACGAACGAACGAGAAGCCGTCGTGCTGAATCAGGTGTTCGATGTTTGCGGTGTCACCCGTGACGAGGTTGTCGATGGCGACGACCTCATCACCTCGGGCGAGAAGTGCATCAGCGAGGTGTGAACCAAGGAAACCGGCTCCGCCGGTGACGACGACGCGGGGCATCAGCGACGGCCGATGCCCTGGTAGTTGAATCCTCGACGGCGGACGGCGCCACGTTCGAGCAGGTTGCGAGCGTCGACGATGTTCTTGGCGGCCATTCGTTCGCCCAGTTGATCGAGGTCCAAGAACTTGAAGTCATCCCATTCGGTGAGAATCGCGACCACCTGTGCGTCCTGGCAGGCGTCATACGGATCATCGACGGTTGTAACCCCCTCGACGTGTGACTCCGTCGCGACGGGGTCATGGGCCGTGATCACGGCGCCGGCGGCAACCAACCGCTTACAGATCTCGATGGCGGGCGAATCCCGAAGATCGTCGGTTCCGGCCTTGAACGTCAGGCCGAGCACACCCACCTTTTTGCCTGCCAAGTCGCCCCCGCAGGCCTTCCGGACCTTGTCGACGACCCGCACGAACTGCTGGTCGTTGACCTCGATCACACCCTTGAGAAACGCGAAGTCGTACCCTCCGTCCTCGGCGATACCGATCATGGCCTTGGTGTCTTTCGGGAAACACGAACCGCCCCAACCAGGCCCCGGCTTGAGGAAGTGATGGCCGATACGGCTGTCGTATCCGATACCCATCAACACGTCCGCCACATCAGCGCCGACCGCCTCACAGACCGCGGCCACCGCGTTGGCAAAGCTGATCTTCGTGGCCAGAAACGCGTTGGACGCGTACTTGGTTGTCTCGGCTGAGGCAGGATCGGTGATGAGAATCGGTGCGCGGACTCCGAGGTACAACGCGGCCACCTTCGAGGCGGCGTTGCGATCGTCGGAGCCGATGACCACCCGATCCGGATTCAGGAAGTCGTTCACTGCGGATCCCTCGCGGAGAAACTCCGGATTCGATACCACGGAAACATCCGGGCGCTCGAGGGCTCGTTCGACCAGCAGTGTCGAGCCAACAGGCACGGTCGACTTGTTGACCACGATGGCACCCCGATCGAGGTGCGGTGCGATCTCGCGTGCGGCCGCCTCGACATAGGAGAGGTCGGCTCGGCCATCGTCGCCCTGTGGTGTCGGTACACAGAGGTAGACAAATTCACGTCCCTTGACGGCGTTGGCCGCACCAAGGACGAAGTCGAGTCGTCCCGCCTTCATGTTCTCCTGCACGATGGACTCGAGACCGTCTTCGTGGATCGGGATCTTTCCGGCCTTGAGGCTGGTCACCTTCTCTTCGACGATGTCCGCACAGAGCACGTCATGACCGAGCTCGGCGAAACACGCGCCGGTTGTCAAACCCACATATCCGGTGCCTACAACCGCGATTCTGGACGTCGAGGGAATGTCGACTACTGCCATGTGGGGTATCTCCTTGCAATCACTTCACTGCTCGAGTGGGAAGCAGGTCACGCCTTGGGGCGGTCGCCCCCGAACAATCGTAGTGTTTTCAGGCGTTTCGGTCGGTAGGTCATCCGACACAGTCGACGTCGACGAGTCCGCCGTTGTCGTCGTGGCGGAATCTGTCGTCGCCGGTGCGGTCGTACCATCGTCGGAGCCGCCCGGGTCGGTTGTGGCTGGCGCCAGGGTGGTCGTCGCGGA
The DNA here is from genome assembly GCA_004282895.1 of Acidimicrobiales bacterium. Classification (GTDB taxonomy): domain Bacteria; phylum Actinomycetota; class Acidimicrobiia; order Acidimicrobiales; family SHLQ01; genus SHLQ01. The sequence goes on along the minus strand of SHLQ01000004.1, from coordinate 4,360 downwards.
GACAAGTTCGCGGGCCAGCGAGGCCGCGTCGGTGGCCCGTTCGATCACTTCACTCTCGGGCCGTGGGAGCGGTCGTACTCCCCCGAAGTCCGGGCCGATGATGAGCGCTATCGAGTCTTCCTCCGCCTGAGCCTCAAACGCCGGCGACAATTCCAGGTATCGGGCCAGCAGCACCGCATCCGCCAGCCGATCGGCACTGAATCGGATCGTGGTCGCCGACCGGTCGAGAGCAGTTTCCGCCATGGAGGCGTCAAACCCTCGTTCAACCAGCTGATCGACCGCGCGTTCGGTGCCCGTCGTCGACACGCCGCCGACAACAACCTGCACCTCCGCCGGCCGGACACCGTCGGCGCGGCCTTGGAAGACCCGTAGAAGATCCTCGGCCGCTTCCACCTGAAGCGTTTCTCCGAGGTAACGACCCTCGTCGTTGAACAATGGTCGCACCGGCAGGGTCTCCGTCGACAGTGTGTCGGTGTCAAACGAGCGAAACGACTCAGCAAGATCGAGGAGTTGGCCAGGTGTCAGCCGATCGTCCAGCACAACCGCCTCTGCGCCGACCTGGACAAACTCTCGAATCCGACCTGCGTCGGACGCACCCAACTGCAACGCCTGTTCCAACGCCAGGACCATGAACTCCTGTTGGCGAGCGATACGAGCAAGGTCGGGGGCCGGCCCCGCGAGAGGAGTCCACTCACCCTCGATGTTCTCCTCGAGCGACCGCGCCCGTACGTACGCAAGCGAATTTGTGCCATCGAGCACCCAACACCCGGGGTCGGGGATGTTCAGCCCGGAGCCGACATCCCGGGTCGGGAACGGGAAGTAGACCGGCACACCGTCAACCAGCTCCACCAGGCTCGAAAACCCGGCAAAGTCCACCATGACGAAGTGGTTGACCGGAACCTCCAGGTTGGCGTCGATCGTCTCGATGAGCTTCTCCACTCCCCCGATCAGAAGCGTCGAGTTGATCTTGTACTCGGTACTCCCCGGCACCTGCACATACAGGTCTCGGGGGATGGACATAACCGACGCCGCGCCCGTCGCTGGGTCGAGACGGACCATAAGAATCGTGTCCGACAAGAACCGTCCGTTCGCTTCGGACACGATGTCGCGTCCCGCTCGCACGGGATCGTCGTCATCGAGGCCCTCGGAGCTATCAACGCCGATGAGAAGGAAGTTCACGGGGTCACCGGGATTACCGGCCTGCGCAAGCACGTCGGATGCCACCCGGATCCGCGGCAAATCCGCAAGGACCGTTCGTGCTTCCCACAGGCCCTTGGCAGCGACGAAGCAGGCGAATGCCAGCACAACACCGAGCACCATAAGCAGCCGCTGGGGCCACGTGCGGCGCGCGCGTCGAGGAGTTGTGGAGGCCGTCATGGCGTGGACAACGCTACTTACTGAGGGCGGAGGTGCACGACATCGCCTACGTCGATGGTCATCACCTCCTCGGTGGTCTCCAGTCGGAGGCGCCCGGATTCGTCGATGTCGATCGCTCGACCGGTGATATCGCCGGACGGGGTCTGGACGCGTACCTCTGTCCCCAATGTCGCGCAGCGGACGCGGTAACGATCGAGCACCGGCGTGGACCCGTAGTGCTCAACCCGGCGAAGCTCCTCATCGAAGTTGGTGATGATCGTTCGTGCGAGAGCGGGGCGATCGATCGGCTCGGGGTTGGCGTCGTTCAGGCAGCCGGCGCCTTCGAATCCGTCGTCAATGGTCGGCCAGGAGACGTTCAATCCCATTCCGACGACCACACCAACGTGAGAATCGGTGGCGACGCGCTCCCCCAACATGCCAGCGACCTTGCGCCCATCAGGGAGGAGGAGATCGTTGGGCCATTTCAGGGCAACCGGCACACCATGTCCGCCGATTGCATCCACCGCGGCCACGCCGAGGGCGGTCGCCACGATGGCGGCGTCATCGGCGGGCCACGGCACATACATCGACATGAGCAGCCCGCCCCCCGGTGGCATCGTCCACGTTCTGTCGCGACGGCCGCGACCGGCTGTCTGCTCCTCGGTCAGAAGAACGCGGGCATCGGTCAGGCCCGATCGGACCGCTTCTGCGAGATCCGCGTTGGTTGACGCGGTCGACTCGACCCACTCGACCACCTGAAACCGTCCAGCCGGCAGTGTGCTCGTGTCCACGCTGACGAGTGTTGTCGCCGAATCCTCGACGAGCAAAGTCGTTGCTGTGCGTCTGGACGCGCTACAACATGGGTGCATGTTTGGGAAGGTTCTCATCGCCAATCGAGGCGAAATCGCGGTGCGGGTGATTCGCGCCTGTCGGGAGCTGGGCGTCGGCACCGTTGCCGTCTACAGCGAGCTCGATCGAAATGCCCTGCACGTTCGCCTCGCGGACGAGGCGTACGCACTTGGGGGCGAGACGGCGGCCGACAGCTATCTGAACACGGAACGAATGCTCGAGATCATCACGGAGTCGGGCGCGGAAGCCGTCCATCCGGGTTATGGCTTCTTCTCGGAGAACGCGGACTTCGCACGCGCCATCGATGCCTTGGGTGTGGTATTCATCGGCCCACCTCCCGAGGCGATCGACGTCATGGGCGACAAGATCTCTGCCCGAGAAGCGGCCGAGAAGGTCGGCGTCAGCGGCGTGCCGGGCACTACCGACCTCATCACCGACCCGGCGCAGGTGCACTCGTTCGGCGAATCCCATGGGTATCCCATTGCCATCAAGGCCGCCTACGGAGGCGGCGGACGCGGCATGAAGGTGGTTGCTGACGACGCTGCCGTTGAGGCCGCCATCGAATCGGCCCAACGCGAGGCGCTCGCCTACTTCGGCCGAGATGAGATCTACATGGAGCGGTACCTGGCGAACCCGCGCCACGTCGAGGTACAAGTTCTTTCCGACACCCACGGGAACCACGTGTCGCTGGGCACCAGAGACTGCTCCGCCCAGCGCCGTCACCAGAAACTGATCGAAGAAGCACCGGCCCCCGGTATCGAACCGGAGATTCTCGATGCCATGGCCTCCGCCGCGATCGATGTTGCGCGCGGTTGCAACTACACCAACGCCGGAACCGTGGAGTTCCTGTACGAGGACGGCGCGTTCTACTACCTCGAGATGAACACCCGCCTGCAGGTCGAACATCCCGTGTCCGAACTTGTCACCGGCATCGACCTCGTCGAGCAACAGCTCCGAGTCGCCTCCGGTGAAGCGTTGTCCTTCACCCAGGACGACATTTCGGTAACCGGTCATGCGATCGAGATTCGGATCAACGCCGAGGATCCTGCCGAGGGCGCATTCCTCCCCTCGCCAGGACCAATCACCACCCTGCGAGCTCCAGACGGATTCGGTACCCGCTTCGACACGGGCTACGAGAGCGGCGACGAGATCAGCCAGTTCTACGACAACCTCGTCGGAAAGCTGGTGGTTTGGGGCCACGATCGGCCAACCGCAATTCGGCGTGCCGTTCGTGCGCTTGACGAGCTTGTGGTCGACGGGATCGCTACCACGATCCCCGCTGACCGAGCGATTCTGACCAGCGAGGAATTCGGCGCGGTAACCCACTCCACCAATTGGGTGGAGAACGGTCTTGATCTCACCGGTGTCGTGTCCGTTGCAGCACTGGCCGACGAGGACGAGGAAGGCCGCGAGCTCAAAGAGCTACCGATCGAGGTCAACGGCAAACGCTACGACGTACGTATGTGGGTGCCCTCCGCGAGTGGCAGCGGGCCAGCCCGCCGGCGTGCCGCCAGTTCCAGCAGCGGCGGAGGTGCCGGTACCGGCGTGGTCGCCGTACCGATGCAGGGCACAATCGTCCGCATTCACGTCGAGGTCGGCGACGCCGTCGAAGCCGGCGATCCGCTGGTCGTGCTCGAGGCAATGAAGATGGAAAACAACATCGACGCCGACATCTCCGGCACCATCACCGAGATCAACGTCGCCGTAGGCGACAGCATCGGCGCCGGCGACATCGTCGCCAAGATCGAGGGCTAACAGCGGATACTTGGCCCAAGCGCGTTGGGGTGGCCCAAGCGCGTTGGGGTCGAGCCTCATTAGGTACAAGGTTTGGACCGTACAAGGTCGGTACAAGGTTGGGGTCGGGCCTCATTTAGTACAAGGTTCTGTTATTGGCGATGTGTTGGTCGTCGGACACAACGGATCGGATGGGCGCCGACCGGTTCCTCAGTCGACACTGGGAAACCGAGTCGAATGCCGAAGGGCGTAGGCACGGAAGCTCGAAGCTCTGATTCGCTCGCTCCTGCACGGAACGGTGCTGCGAGTCGATCCTGTTCAAAATGATTGCCGTGACGCTCGTCCGAACGACGAACTCGAATATCCAACCTTGTACCTAATGAGGCCCGACCCCAACCTGACCCCAACCTTGTACCTAATG